>JBMFXH010000109.1:0-7237 GCA_049964475.1 Vulcanimicrobiaceae bacterium | reverse complement strand
CCTCGATCTCGTTCGCGCGAGCGGTGCGCAATGCATCGGCGTCGGAGCGATCGTCGCGCGTTCGCTCCCCGATTTCGGCGTGCGCTTCGAAGCACTCTTGGAGATGCCGATCGAATCCTTCGCTGCCGAAGAATGTCCGCTCTGCGCGCGCGGCGAGCCGATATCGACCCCGGGTCGCGCCGGACGTGAGCCGATCCGCGGTTCGCGCGATCGCACCGTACGTGGCGGGAACCAGCATCGAAGAGGTGCGCCGCCGTTTCGGGCATGCGCGAATCGTGAAGCTCGCATCGAATGAAAATCCGCTCGGCTCGTCGCCGCTCGCACTCGCGGCACTCCGCTCCGCCGACCTGCTCCATCTTTATCTCGACGACGCGTACGAAGCATTGCGCGAGCGATTGGGAGAGCGCGAGCGACTGCATGCCGAAAACGTGGTGCTGGGGCACGGCAGTAACGAGCTGATTAATACGATCGCGCAGTCTTTCCTCGACCCGGGCGATGAAGCCGTGATTGCCGATCCGACCTTCTCGCTCTATCGGTCGGCGGTCTCGCTGGTCGGAGCGATTCCCGTCGAAGTGCCGCTGCTCAACGGCGTGCACGATATCGAGCGGATGCTCGCAGCGGTCGGCCCGCGCACGAAAGTCTTTTTCGTCTGCGATCCAAATAACCCGACGGGTACGGTTCTCCCCGCGTCGATGTGGAGCGCGCTCTTCGAACGCCTTCCGCCCGAGGTGCTTTTGGTGATCGATCGCGCCTATGCGGAGTATCTCGAGACGCCGGGGTTCGACGTTGCCGCGGTCGTGCGCGCGCGTGGAAACGTGGTCGTGCTGCGAACGATGTCGAAGGCGTACGGGCTTGCGAGCCTTCGCTTCGGCTACGCCTACGGCGATCGCGAGAGCATCGGCTGGCTGCAGCGCGTGCGCCTGCCCTTCAATGTCTCGCGCCCGGCGGCGATCGGCGCGGCGGCGGCGCTCGACGACAGCGCCTTTCTGGAAAAGAGTATCGCGCTCAATGCCTCGGAGCGCTCGCGCGTGATCGCCGAACTCGAACGGCGCGGGCACCGCTGCTACCCAAGCGGCGCGAACTTTTATGCCGTCACCGTGCCGATCTCGGCACATGCCGCCTACGAAGCGCTTCTGGAGCGCGGCATCATCGTGCGTTCCGGCGATGCACTGCGTATGCCGGGGCGTTTACGGGTGACCGTAGGAACCCCCGAGGAGAACGATGCCTTTCTCGCCGCACTCGCAGCAGTGACGACCGGTACGAACGAATGAGCGCGCCGACGGTGCGCCATGCCGCGGGTGCGGCCGACCGAGCCTTCATCGAACGCTGCGGCGTGGAATCGCTCGGGAGCAGTCTCTCGCCGTTACGCGATGCGCCGATGGAGGCGCTGCGCACGAATTTCCTGCGGTTGCTCGATATCGTCCACTCGCGATCGAACGCGATCTTGATAGCCGCCGATGGCGAGCTGCGATTGGGCTTTGCTCTGCTGGTCTTCGATCTTCCCGATGAGGTCAGCGGCATCGCCCAAGCCTTTCTCGCCTATATGGCCGTCGAGGTGGGGCAGCGCGGGCATGGCATCGGTGCGCTCTTGCTCGAAGCCTGTGAAGAAGAGGCTTGTCGGGTCGGTATCCCGTATCTCGCGCTAATGGTGACCGAGGGAAATTCCGCCGCCCAACGGCTCTACGAACGGGCGGGATATCGCACCGAACGCCGGTTGCTCGGGAAAAAGCTGTGAGCTTCCCCTGGCGTCGGGCGCTGATGGTCGGCGCCGGCGTTCTGCTCGCTGTTCTCGCCTATCTCTTCGCGATGCATATTCCGCGCACGCTCGCCGTCTTTATCATCGCCGCCTTCATCGCCGCCGGCGTTCGCCCCATCGTGAAGCGGCTCGAAACGATGCGCGTGCCGAAACCGTTGGCGATAGCGATCGTCTTTCTCGTATTGATTCTGCTGGTCGTAGTGACGTTGCTGGTGATCGTCCCATTGATGATCGTGCAAATCCAAGGAATCGCGGAGAACCTTCCCGCGATCGCCGCTGCGGTTGAAGCCTGGACGATCTCCGTAGAAACATCGTTGCAATCGCATTTCCCGCACATGGCAATACCGACCAACGGTATCGATCTCTCGCATATCGGCACCGGCGCCTTGCAGCGATTTGCGGGGACGACGCTAGGTTCGGTCGGGCAGATTCTGGTCGGGACTGCGACGGGATTGTTCGTCGCATTTGCCTCGATGGTGCTCTCGATATTCTTCTTGCTCAACGACGCGAGTATCGCCGATGGCGTCGCTTCGCTCTTCCCGGCGAGCCGCCGCCCGGTCGCGCATAAGGTGTTGACCGAGATCGCCGGGACCTTCGGGAGCTATATCTCCGGGCAGGTGATCGTCAGTGCGATTACCGGAGTAGCGGTCTGGGTGCTCTCGGCGATCGTCGGGTTCAAATTCTCGTTATTGCTCGGGGTTATCGTCGCGATCTCGTACGCGATTCCCATGTTGGGCTCGGTGATCGGCCAGCTCATCGCCGTCATACTCTGCGCGCCGCAAGGGTGGGGGATGGTGATCTGGGTGCAGATCATCATCTTCGTCGTCGAACGCATCAGCGATAACGTTTTGGTTCCGAAAATCATGGGCGATTCGGTCGGCGTTTCGCCGATTGCGGTGATGTTCGCCGTTTTTGCCGGCGGTGAACTTTTCGGCATCCCGGGGCTGTTGCTTGGCATTCCGGCCGCGGCGCTCATCAAGATCCTCTGGCGGTACTTCATCGATCCGTGGCTGAGCGCGCAACTCGAGCGCCGTTAGCCCACGGAACCGCGCCGCCGGGGATTGTTCGGGAAATGTAAAGTTTTCTCAGGATTGTTTAAGGGTAGCGTTCTCGGGGAAGCATCCTCTGCACAAAGGAGAGCGCTCATGTCCAGACGTCCGTTCGCACCACTCGTGCCTTTCGCCGCAGCGACCGCCGCCGCACTGCTCCTCGCCGCTTGCGGCGGGGGTGGAGCCTCCGGAGCCGGCGGTAGTTCGAACCTTCCCAGCACCACGCAGAGCAGCCCCTCTCACCTCGGCCTCACCGTCGGTGCGGCCTCGGGTTCGTCGCTGCCGTTCGCCGTCGCGCGGAAAACGATGTCCTCGAACACCGCATCGGGCGCTGCGGTAACCGTCACCTATAACGGGGCGACCGTCGCTACCGGCACGCTCGACGCCAACGGTTTTGCCGAACTCACCTTTTCGCAGAGCGTCCCGGCGGGCGCCGTGCTAACCGTCACGATCGGCAGCGGAGCGAGCGCCATCGTCGTGACCGTCACCGTCGCATCGGCGGTCAACGGTACGTCGGCCGATGTTACCTACAATGCGGGGCCTCCGCCGAGCGTGACCGTTACGAGCTCCGCCGATAATAACGGCGACGGGAAAGTCGATCCGAACGATGCATCCCAGGAAACTGAGAGCGAGAATCCTAGCGACGGCCAGGCGACCGACGTCAATAGTAACGATAACGGTTTGCTGCCGGCGAATTTACCGATCGTGATTACGTCCTGTTCGACGACGCTCACCATCGCTCCGAATGCCGGCGCGCCGCCGAACCTCTCGCTCAACGTCGAAGAGAAGCAGAACGACTCCGAAAATGCCGCGCAATTCGAGCAAAGCTTCTCGCCGTTCGACGGGCCGGTAAGCGTGCCGATTCTCGCAGCATCGGCGCGGCTCGATCTCGAGCTGTTCTCGAACGGACAGAAGATTCTCTCGATCGAAGCGCCGTTGACCGCCGTCACCGCGCAGAGCGGTTCGCCCGCGCCGAGCACAACGTGCGCCCCCTCGCCCGCGCCGTCAACATCTCCGAGCGCGTCACCGAGCGCGTCGCCGAGCGCGTCGCCGAGTGCGTCGCCGAGCGCGTCGCCGAGTGCGTCGCCGAGCGCATCGCCGAGTGCTTCGCCGAGTGCGTCACCGAGTGCGTCGCCGAGCGCGTCACCCACCGCCTCGCCGTCACCAACCGCTACACCCTAAGGTCGCGGTTCAAAGATCCCAGGACGGGAGCGAGAGCGAATCACCGGTGTTCCTCCGAACGCCGGTGATTCGCGCGTGCTCTCTGCCTTCGGCTATGCGAGAACGCCGGCGAGTTGATCCTCGTCGGTGGCATGGTAGAAGGCATTTGCGGTCTCGCTGACTTTCGGCGCCCATGGATCGATCTGCGAACGAGATGTGGGGAGATGCACCGTTGGGCCGGCGGCATCGCGGTAATCGCTGCCGCCGAACGGGGCGTATGCGTTCGATTCGGCGTGTGCCAGCACGAGGTTCTGGACAGCGCTCGCCGCGCTTGTCGCATCGGCGCGTACTTCGGCGGAGAGGCGCGTATCTGCGGCGATGCGATCGTAGGTCGCAATCGCCGGGCGATCTGCGTGCCAAGGTAAGCCGTCGGAGCCGGGGAAGCGCACCATTCCGTCTTCGCGCGCAACGTCGCTGCGGATCGCGGTGCGGTCGCCGTGGTGCGCCGCTTGCACGAGAGCATCGTCGAGTTGTTTGATCGCGTTATCGGCAGCGCCGACCTTCTGCGGCGCCAGATCGAGCACGTCATACGCCGCAGCCGGTGCATACGGCATTCCGTCGATGCGATAATCGGCTTTCATGACGTCGTTCACGACGCCGTGCGCCATCGCCGACGGGTCGTTGACGTTGTCGGCGATGCTTGCAGCGACGGTGCTCGGCGTTCCCGGCGAGATCATCGTCTCGGGCGAGGCGGCGAGATATTTGACGCCGACCTTCGAGAGCGCGTCGGCGAAGCCCATCGTCGACATCAAACATTGATTGGCGACGACGCCGTCGATGCTTCGCCCCGCATCCTCGGGATGTGCCGCTGCGTGCATCCGTTCGCCCTCGGCGATCGCCGCAGCGATACCAGGCATCGACATCAGCGCGTGCTTGCTGTCGGCTTCAAGCCCACCGCCGTCGCCGCCGCCATGATCGACGAGTTCGATCCAGCTCTGTTTTGCGCCGCTTCGCTGCGCATCGTCGAGCGTTTGCGCCACGAACGCCGCGAGATTCTTCGGATCGGCCATGTCGTGGGCTTTGCCGACCTGCACGCCCTGCACGCGGCCGCCGGCAATTTGATAGCTGTTGGTGTGCAACGCTTCGCCGTTGCGCGCGGTGGTGTCTTGCACCGTAAAACCGACCGCACCATCGTGCTTGCTGACCGCGACGGCCTGGCCGAGCACGTTACATTGATTGGAATCGAGGTTGTTATCGCCGTCGCGATAGATGCCGAATTGCACCGAGCGTGGCTGAAGGGTAAGTGCGTCCATTGCTCCTCCGAAACGAGACGAGTGATTCGGAGCTCCTTTGCGACGGGACGCGCGCGCG
Source organism: Vulcanimicrobiaceae bacterium (assembly GCA_049964475.1). GTDB lineage: Bacteria > Vulcanimicrobiota > Vulcanimicrobiia > Vulcanimicrobiales > Vulcanimicrobiaceae > JABEUX01. The sequence continues at coordinate 1,900 of JBMFXH010000109.1, read as the reverse complement.
ACAAGGGCCTGCGCTTCGGCGAATCTATTTTGGGCAGGGTTTGAGCACGGTAAAACCCTCCGGCGTGGAGTGCGCGATAACGTATTGCACCAGCGGCGGCTCGGTCGCGCGGAGCTCCGGCGGCGGCGTTTGAAAGGTGACCGGATAATTCGGGTCGTTCAGATGCGCCGGCGAGAACGGATCGCCGACGTCGTTGGGATAGAGAAACGGATAATCGAGCCGTGCGATCTGCGCGCTTCCGTCGCTTAAACGCACCGATATCTCGACGCGCACGCGGGTGTAGCCGCCGACGCGTTCGCGTTGCAATGCGATGATGTTGACGTAACCGCACGGCGTCACACCGGCACTCGCGCCGCTGCCGCTCCCCGTCGCCGCCGCGCCGCTGCCGGTCCCGCCGGTTCCGAGGCTGCCCGCGCCGCTGCGCGTTCCGGCGCCGGCGCTCTGCCCCGCGGTCGATGGAACCGGTGCCGGCGCAACCGGTGGCGCGATCGGCGGTGGAAGAACGCTCGCTCCACCTGCAGCGTGGAGCTGCGCGCGCGCCGCCTCGGCGCCGCTGAGCGTCTGCGGGATCGGACGCACGGCTTGCGATGCGTGGGGGGCGATCGGCGCCGGGCTCGGCGTCGGCACCGGGGTAGGTACGACGCGCGCCACCTGCATGATATGGATGCGTGCGGGGGGTGAGGTTCGACGCGGCGTGTGTAGGGACGGGAAACCCGGCAGGATGCTTGCGAGCAGCGCGTGGAGGGCAACGGCGCCTACCAGCGCCAGGGCGAAGCGACGTGCCGCGCCTCGTTCGCTACTTTGCATCGAGCGGAGCTTTCGCGGCGCACGCGCGTTTCGCTTGCGCTCGGCCGTGCGGAGGCCTCCGCGGGCGGGCACCGAATCTGCCCGCCTCGTGAGCATCGAAGAATATATCCGCGCGATTCCCGACTTTCCGATTCCCGGAATCCTCTTTCGCGACATTACGCCGCTACTCGGCGACGCCAAGGGATTCAAGGAAGCAATCGATCTCTTTGTCGATCGCTTCCGTAACGAGAAGATCGACTACGTCGTCGGTGTTGAGGCGCGCGGCTACATGCTCGGTGCGCCGCTCGCCTATGCGATCGGCGCCGGTTTCGTGCCGGTGCGCAAACCCGGGAAGTTGCCGTTCAGCAAACTCGCGGAATCCTATGCGCTTGAATACGGTACGAATTCGCTGGAGATTCACGCCGATGCATTGAATGCCGGGCATCGCGTCGTCGTCGTCGACGACCTTCTCGCAACCGGCGGCACCGCCGCGGCGACGAAGCGGCTGATCGAACGTCTTGGCGCCGAGATCGTCTCGTTCGCCTTTCTTATCGAACTCGAAGCGCTCAATGGCCGTGCCTCGCTTGCCGGCCACGACGTCGTTTCGTTCTTGAGGTATCCGTAGTGCGCATCGCTCGGCTCGGCGCGATTTTCGCGCTTTTCTTGGCGCTCGGTGCCGCTGCGAAACCGACGCCGACTCCCGCGCCGACCCCGACCCCGGTCGCCGCGCCACGCATCGTCGCCGCCGCGCGCCGCGAATTTCTCGCCTGGCAGTTAGGGAGCATCAACCCGATGCACTACATCGGGCCGCTCGCTGCAATTGCGACGCCCGCACGCGTCAAGGTCACCTCGATCGAACTCGGTCACCTCGGCGCGCTCGACCACCTCGTCTATCTCGGCCTCGTTCGGGATGCCTCGTTCCCGGGTGGGGGAATCGCGCATCTCTTCCGCGCGATCTGCTCCAACGGCTACGTGTACGAAGAGATCGCGCTCAATAAAGCCGGCCTCGTGCGCGGCATCCTGTTCCGCGATACGCTCAAGAGCCAGTAGCCCCGCGGCAGCTGGTGTCATTCCGAGTAGCCCCGCGGCAGCTGGTGTCATTCCGAGTAGCCCC
>JBMFXH010000108.1:0-7295 GCA_049964475.1 Vulcanimicrobiaceae bacterium | reverse complement strand
GGATATCGGAACGATCTGCAGCGTGCGCGGGATGCGCTCGCCGCGATGGAGGCAGGCTTATGAGTGCACGTACCCGGAGGCTCATCGGAGCCGAGGAGATCGAGCGCATTATCGCGCGGCTCGCCCATGAGATTTTGGAGCCCGAGGATGCGCGCAAGGGGATCGAGCTTTTCGGCATTCGTCGGGGCGGCGAAGCGCTCGCCCAACGCCTCGCGTCGCACATCGAACGCATTAGCGGCGTCGCTCCGACGCTCGGCTACCTCAACGTGAATCTCTATCGAGACGATAACGTGGTCCACGCGCTCCCCGAATCGCAGATTCCCGATGCCGTCGAAGGGCGCTCCATCGCGATCGTCGACGACGTGCTTTTTACCGGGCGTACGGTGCGCAGCGCTCTCGATGCGCTCATCGATCTCGGTCGCCCGTCGGCGATACGGCTCTGCGTGCTCGTCGATCGTGGCTTGCGGGAATTGCCGGTGCAGGGCGACTACGTCGGGCGGCGCATTCCGACCAGTCGGCGCGAACGGGTCGTGGTTACCCTCGCTCCGACCCCCTCGCCAACCGACGAGGTTCTGTTGCTTGACCCCGACGCGTAATTTCCTCGATATCGACGATCTCAGCAACGATGAGGTGGATGCGCTGTTTTCGCTCGCCCGGGAATTTGCACAGCGCCCGGCGCCGCGTTCGCTCGAAGGTTTCTTCTGTGCGAATCTTTTCTTCGAACAGAGTACGAGAACGCACGTGTCGTTCCAGTGCGCGCAGATGCGACTTGGCAGCAACGTTATCAATCTCTCCCCGGCGCAACTCAGCCTCGCGACGAAGGGAGAACGCCTCGACGATACCGCAGTGACGCTCCGCGCGCTCGGTGTCGATCTACTCGTCGCGCGTCACCCGCTGGTCGGAGCGGTCGCCGAACTCGCCGCGGCTTTCGAAGGATGTACGATCAACGCCGGCGACGGAACCAACGCGCACCCGACGCAGGCGTTACTCGATATCTTCACGTTGCGCGATCTTCTCGGCGAGCTCGATGGAGCCTCGATTGCGTTCGTCGGCGACATTCGGCATAGTCGGGTCGCGCATTCATCGATGCACTTACTGCGTCGCTACGGCGCACGGGTACGTGCGATCGGTCCGGAATGCTTTCTCGAACGTGGTGACGTTCCCGCAGGCGTCGAGATCGAACGCGATTTCGATGCTGCGCTTCCCACGCTCGATGCGCTCGTCATGCTGCGCGTGCAGCGTGAGCGATTCGAGAAGATGCCGATCGACGATGCGACCTATATTGCCGCCTATCAGCTCGACCGCGAACGCCTCGCACTGCTCGGTTCGCGTGCGCCGATTCTCCACCCCGGCCCGTATAACCGCAGCGTAGAGATCGTCGATGACGTGACGCTCGACGCGCGTTGGCGCTATCGCGAGCAGGTTCGGAACGGCGTCCTCGTTCGGACCGCACTCCTGCACCGGCTCGTGCACGGCTGGTAAGGCGTGCTCGTTCGAGGTGGGCGGATCGTCGATCCGCGACAGCGCATCGACGCACGGCGCGATCTTCGACTGCAAGGCGATCGCATCGTCGAGATCGGCGAGCACCTTCAGGCGAATCGCGATGAAGAGGTCGTCGAAGCCGCCGGGTGGGTAGTTGCGCCGGGATTTATCGACGCACACGTGCATTTGCGAGAGCCCGGATTCGAGGCGAAAGAGACGCTCGCCACCGGTACGGCCGCCGCCGTACGCGGTGGATTCACCGCCGTCTGTGCGATGCCGAATACCGAGCCCGCGCTCGATTGTAGCGAGATGTTGGCGCGCGTATCGTATGCACGGCCAAGCCTCGAGCGAGGAATTCATGCGCGCATCTATCCGATCGCCGCGATGACGCGCGCGCGGGCAGGGCGCGATGTCCTCGATTATGCATCGCTCCTGGCAGCCGGAGCGGTCGCATTCTCCGACGACGGCAATACGGTCGCCGATGCATGCGTGATGCGCGACGTGCTCCGAACCCTCGCGCCGCTCGACCGACTCGCGATCGCCCACGCCGAAGATGCTGCGCTCAAGGCCGACGGCGTCATGAACCAAGGCAGCGTCTCGGAGCGGCTGCGCGTACCGGGAAGCCCGGCGTCGGCCGAAGAGAGCATCGTGGCGCGCGATATCATCCTCGCACTCGAGGTGCGCGCGCGGCTCCACGTCGCGCATGTCTCGACCGCGCGAAGTTTGGAGCTCGTCGAGTGGGCGCGCGCTCGCAATGGGCGGGTCACCTGCGAAGTGACACCGCACCATCTCTTGCTCACCGAGGAAGCGGTCGAGGAATTCGGTGCGGGTGCAAAAGTGAATCCACCGCTCCGCACCGTCGGCGACGCGCGTGCGCTGCGCGATGCGGTCCGTCGCGGCGCCGTAGATTTTTTTGCCAGCGACCACGCCCCCCACACCGATGCGGAGAAGAGCGGCGATATCGCGCGTGCCGCAGTCGGATTCAGCGGTCTTGAGGTTGCCGTCGGCGCGTATGCGCGCGCGCTCCCCGATCTCTCGGCACTCGATTTTGTCGCGCTCTGCAGCACGCGCCCGGCGGAGATTCTCGGGCTGCCGGGGGGCACGATTGCCATCGGGGCTCCCGCGGATCTGACGATGTTCTCCGATCGTCCATGGCGTGTGGAGAGCGCAACGTTTGCTTCGAAGGGACACGCGACGCCGTTCGAGGGCTGGGAACTACCGCGGCGCATCGAAGCGACCGTGGTCGCCGGGCGACTCGCGTACCTGGCCGATACGCGGGGCGGTTCCTAATGGTGGAAGAGCGGCGTCTGTAACAGCCCGTTAATCACGAATTGCACGGCGAGTGCGGCGAGGACAATCCCCAGAACGCGCGAGACGACGTGGATTCCGGTCGTTCCGATGCGATGGAGAAAGCGCGCCGCCCCGCGCATGCAGAGCCACGTTGCAAGAAGTGCTGCCGCATAGGCGAGGATCGTCGAGAAAATCCGCGTCGGAGATCCCGCGGCGAGGCTGACCAGCAGGAGGACGGTCGCCAGCGTTCCGGGGCCGGCGATCATCGGAATCGCCAACGGAAAGACCGCGGGATTCTCGGCCGCGCTCGCCGCGCGCTCCTCATCCTCGGTTCGGCGCGTCCCTGGGGGGCGCGCGAAGAGCATATCGATGGCGATGAGAAAAAGCAGCAGGCCGCCGGCGATCGTGAAGGCGGGGAGGGTGATACCGAGATACGAGAGCACCGCCGGGCCGACGAGCCCCATTGCCGCCATGACGACCGCCGCAACGAGGACCGCCTGATCGACGATTCGCCCTCGCCGTTCCAGCGGCAGATGCGCGGTCGTGGCCATGGTGAACGGAATCATCCCCAGCGGATCGACGATGGTGAACGCCGTAGCGAACGCGGTCGCGGTAAAGTGCCAATCCATTACCGCCGAGGGATCGAGCTTCGATATGCCAAACCCTTTGCGCCGATGCCTCATCCCGCCGCTCTTTTTCTCGCCGACGGTTCGCGCTTCGACGGCGTTGGGCTCGCAGTTCCCGGAATCGCCCTCGGAGAGGCGGTCTTCTACACCGGAATGACCGGTTACGAGGAAGCGCTAACCGACCCGTCCTATGCCGGTCAACTCCTCACGTTCACCTATCCGATGATCGGCAACTACGGCATCAGCGGCAGTGCCGCTCAGTACGGGCGCGCCTGCGTCGCCGGCGCGATCGTGAAGCAGATCTCGTACCACCCCTCGCACTACCTTTCGAAAGAGACGTTGCCGGCTTGGCTCGATCGCCAGCGCGTTCCGACGATGGTCGAGGCCGATACGCGTGCGATCACCATCGCTCTACGCGAACACGGTACGATCTGGGCCGCGCTCGCCGTCGGTGCCGACGAGATCGCCGATGCCGAGCGACGCTTGGCGGAATTCGTGCGTGTCGCGACGACCAAGGAGTTGGTTCCCGGTGTCGCCGCGCGCAGCGCGCACGTCGAAGGAATGCGCGGCGGCACGCGGGTAACGCTCGTCGATTGCGGTGTGAAACGCGCGATCGTGCACGATCTCGCTGCGTTAGGTGCGGAGGTGACGGTCGTCCCCTACGATGCATCGGCCGAGCAGATTCTTGCGAACGACCCGGCGATGGTGCTGGTCTCGCCGGGACCCGGCGACCCGACCGATCTCGTCGGGACGATCGAAACATTGCGCGAGCTGCTCGGGAAAGTACCGCTCTACGGCATATGCCTCGGGCATCAGTTGCTCGCCCTCTCCTACGGTGCGCGCACCTATAAGCTGCCGTACGGCCATCGCGGCGGCAATCAACCGGTGAAAGATCTGCGCCGCGACGAGGTGATCGTCACGGCGCATAATCATGGGTATGCAGTCGACGCGGCATCGCTTCCCGACGAACTCGAAGCAACGATGACGAATCTCAACGACGGTACGAACGAGGGATTTGCGCATCGGCACCTGCCCATCGAAGCGGTGCAGTTCCATCCCGAAGCATCGCCGGGACCGAGAGATGCGCGTCGCCTCTTCGCAACATGGCTGGATCGCGCCCGCTCGCTCGCGTAGCGTTTTTCGTCGCCTTCGCAGCGCTCGGCGCGTTGCTCTTGCCGCGAACCGTGCAAGCGCAAAGCTTGCCGCGATTGGTCGTCGAGCGGTTTACGCTCTCGGCGCACCCCGCGTCGCCGAGCATCGGTCGTGCCTTTACGCTGACGATCGAACTCGTCGTACGCGGAAACGTCCGACGCATCGATAACGTTACACTGCCGATTCTCTCGCAGTTGGCGCTGCGCGGCGACGAACGAACGATAACCCACGTCGGCGGTGCGACGATCTATCGCGAGACGCTGACCGTTCGCGCGAATCGCACGGGCGATATCGATCTTGCCCCGGCGACGCTCGACGCCGTCGACGCACGAACGGGACAGGCGGAACAGTATTCAAGCAATCCGCTGCGGATCGTCGTGCGCGGTGGGCGCCTCCAACCCTTTGCAACCGCCGGCAGCGCGGTCGGACGGCTCTTGCCGATCCTCGCGCGGATCGCACTGATCGCGACGGCGGTGCTGGCACTCGCGTTTGCGCTCGCGCTGGTGGCGGCGTATGTGCTGCTGCGTCGCCGTCGCTCCCGCGAACCCGATTTGCCACCCGAGCCCGTACCGACCGCGCCGGAGCCGGCGCAAGAGCCGAGCCGGAACGAGCGCTTGCGCGATGCAATGGTCGTGCTTCGGGCGGAACCGACGCGGCGGGTCGTACGTTCGGTACGCGTGGACGTTCGCTCGCTTGTAGGAGCATCGGCTCGCGAGACGCTCGCCGATCTCCTCGATCGCCTGCCCGATCGCGACCGCGATCTCGTGCCGCTCTTGCGCGCGCTCGAGCGCGCGGCCTTTACGACCGACGAGGATCTACCAGGGGCTATTCAAACGTGCATTCGTGCGTTTGCGGAGGTGACGGGATGACTGCAACCCCACACGACGTGGAACGAGCGTTGAAAGGCTCGATCGTCGGACAGGACGCGGCGATCGAAGGGCTCCTTTTGGCCGCGATCGCCGACGGCCATGCGCTCTTGGAAGGCCCGCCGGGGATAGCCAAGACGCTGGCCTGTCGCGCACTGGCGGCGTCGGTGGACGCGAGCTTCAAACGCATTCAATTCACGCCCGATCTCTTGCCGGCCGATATCGTCGGCACGCGCATCTACGATCAGCAAAGCGCGCGCTTCGATACCGTTCTCGGGCCGGTCGTTGCGAACATCGTGCTTGCCGACGAGATCAATCGCGCTCCGGCGAAGGTGCAGAGCGCGCTCCTCGAGGCGATGCAAGAGCGACAGGTAACGATCGGTCCGGAGAGCCATCCGCTTCCCGATCCCTTTATCGTTCTCGCGACGATGAATCCGCTCGATAACGATGGGACCTATGCGCTTCCGCTCGCGCAGATGGATCGCTTCTTACTCAAAATCGATCTGGGTTATCCTAGCGAAGAAGAAGAGCTCGAAATTCTCGATCGGTACGCCTTCGCGCAGACGCCGCTTCCCCAAAAAGTAGCGACGCTCGATGACATTCGAGCGTGGCGCGAACGCGCTCGATCGATTCATGTCGATAAAAAGCTGCATCGTTACGTCGTCGAGCTCGTTGCGGCAACGAGGAAAGAGTCGCCGTACGTCGTCGGCGGAGCGAGCCCGCGCGCGAGCCTCGCCCTGGTCAATTGTGCGCGTGCACGCGCGCTCTTGCGCGGTCGCGATTACGTCGAACCGGACGATATCCGTAGCGTCGCTCTCCCGGTACTGCGCCATCGTATCGCGTTTACCCATCGCCTGGTGCTCGAAGCGCTCTCGCCCTCGTCCTGGATCGAACGCACGGTCGCCGGCGTTCCGGTTCCGTGACGTTGCGCGACGCGCTCTTGCGCGGTCGCAACCGGCCGCGCGTCTTTGGGGAGGGTTCGCCGACGACCCTACGCGGCGACGGATATGAGTTCGTGCAGTTGCGCGAGTATGTTGCCGGTGACGACACGCGGCGCATCGATTGGGCGGCGACTGCAAGAACCGGTGCGTTGCAGACGCGCGTGATGCTCGAAGATATCGCATTGGTTTTTGCCGCGATCAGCGACCGATCGCCCTCGATGGCGCTGGGGCGACGACGCGCGCTCGCCGAGGCGGCCGACGATGCCGTCGCCGCGTGGTTTGCAGCGGCTGCGGGCGAAGACCGCGCGATGGCGATTCTTGCCGAGGGGCCGGTCCCCGCACGGGCCCGGGCCGGGCGCGAAGGCGCGGCGACGGCGCGAGAGGCGCTGCGTCGGCAATCGGGGGCTGATTTCGATCTGCGAGATCGCCTGGCGATCGCGCGTGCGGTTTTGCCGCGTGGTGCCGCGCTGCTGATCGTTACCGATCCTTCGGCGGCCGAGCGTTGCGACGATGAAACGCTGCTCGATGCGGCCCGTCATTTCGATATGACGCTAGCGCTTGCACGCGACCCCTGGCAGGAAGAGCTTCCGCTCTACGGGTTCAATCGACTCGTCGATGCGGAGAGCGGTGAGTCGCTCTTTCGTTGGTTCGGGCGAGGTGAACGAGCGAGCTATCGACGCGCGAGTATCGAGCGCGAAGTGGGGCTGGTGCACCGATATCGTCGGTTGGGTTGGCGTACCGGAATCTTGGAGGAGCGCGACGGTGCGGCCGCGCTTGCCGAAGCCTTCGGCATCGCACGCGGGGCGCTGCGGTGAGTTTCGGCGCACCGGAGTATCTGCCGATCGCCGCGGCGCTGATTGCGCTCGGGATCTGGTCGCTTCGGCGCGCCGACCGCGTGCGCGATGTGCGGGCGTTTGCCTACTCCGAACTCGCGTTTC
>JBMFXH010000107.1:0-7312 GCA_049964475.1 Vulcanimicrobiaceae bacterium | reverse complement strand
CGTATCGAGATCGGCCCGCGCGATGTCGATGCCGGTAGCGTCGTGCTCGTCCGACGCGATCTCGAGAAAGGTATCGCCGATCGCTCGCGCAGCGTCGCCGTCGATACGCTTGAAAGCGAATTACGTCGCACGCTCGAGTTGGTGCAAGAGTCGCTCTATGCCCAAGCCAAAGCGGCGCTCGATGCGCACATCATCCGCATCGACGATCGCGAAGCCTTTTTTGCCGCAGCGCGCGAACGGGCCGGCATGCTCGATATTGCGTGGTGCAATCGGCCCGAATGTGAAGCGCACATCAAAGCGGAATGCTCGGCAACGACGCGCGTCCTCCGGCCGCTCGACGGTGACGAGAGCGTCTGCGTGGCTTGCGGCGAGCCGGCAAAGGTACGTGCCTACGTTGCGGCATCCTACTAGTCTAGCGGGCGCGGCGCTCGTTGCGCTGCTGACGCTGACGACGCCGACCCTCGCCCGTGCGGCGCACGCTGCTCGTCCGTCTATCGCGCGGATCGATGCCGAGGCTCGCGCTCGCGGAAATCGGCGCGCGCTCGCCGTCGCGATCGGGGAGCGTCTCTTCGCGCGCGTGCTGCCGGTCCAACTGCTCGAGATTCGTGCCGCCGGGCTCGGCGACCGAGCCTATATTGGGCTCCGTTTTTCCGGCGAGAAATTTCACGGCAAGGTGAGCAAAGCGCAGCTCGACCGAGAGCTCGTCGACGCGGTGGAAACCGCGTTCGCGCTCTCGCCGCAGGTACGCGAGGTCGATTGCTGGATCGTGGTGCCGATTCCGGTGGCGGCGGGCACGGTTGTCTCCGGCGATAAGGCGATGCCGACCGAGCGCAATGTGTTGACGGTGAGCGTTCGGCGCGGCGAGAGCGCGGCGGAGCTCGCGCATCGTTTGCAGGCCGGGATCGGCGTGGTGACCGACCCGCGCTGGGTCGCACGCGCGCTCGTGCGGGGGAGCGGACATGCGTAAGAAGAGCGTGCTGGAGAATGGAGTCCGCGTCATCACCGAATCGATGTCCTCGGTTCGTTCGGCGAGCGTCGGGTTGTGGGTCGACGTCGGCTCCAGTGCCGAGGCGCCACACTTGCGCGGAATCTCACATATGGTCGAACATATGCTGTTCAAGGGAACGCATCGCCGGAGCGCACGCGAGATCGCCGAGGCGCTCGATTCCGTCGGCGGCGATCTCAATGCATTCACCGATAAAGAGACGACCTGTTATTATGCGAAGGTCATCGATCGGCACGTTCCGCTAGCGATCGACGTGCTCTCCGATATGCTGGCAAACTCGCTCTTCGATCCCGAGGAGTTGCGCAAGGAACGAAACGTCGTCCTTGAAGAGATTAAAATGTACGAGGACGCTCCCGACGATCTCGTACACGAACTCTTCTCCCAACAACTCTGGGAGGGATCCGATCTCGGCGCGCCGACCATCGGCTTTCCCGAGACCGTTGCCGCGCTGGAATCGAGCGACCTGCATGCCCACCTCGCCGCGCATTATGCGCCGAATGCCGTGGTGCTTTGCGTCGCCGGAAACGTCGATCACGACGAGATTGTCGCGTTCGCGCGCGAAGCGCTCGGCGGGCAGAGCGGCGTCACGACATTGCCGGTCGCTACCGCGCCGTCGGTTCGTACCGCGCTCGTACGCCGGAGTAAAGATATCGAACAGGTACACCTCGTTCTCGGCGGCCCGAGCGTCAGTGCGCGCGACGATCGGCGTTATGCGCTCTCGGTAGCGCAGACGATACTCGGCGGTGGAATGTCGAGCCGGCTCTTTCAGGAGGTTCGCGAGAAACGTGGCCTGGTCTATACGATTACGGCATACGGGAGTACCTATCGCGAAGCCGGTAGCCTTGCCGTTTATGCAGGTACGTCGTTAAAGAATGCCCAGCCGTGCATCGATACGATTCTCGATGAAGTCGATCGGCTCGCAAGCGAACCGGTCGGCGACGAAGAGCTTCGGCAGGCGAAGGAGCACCTCAAGGGCAGCATGATGCTCGGCCTTGAAAGCACGTCGAGCCGCATGATGCGCCTCGGGCGTCAAGAACTCGTCCATGGCCGCGAGATTCCGCAAGAGGAGATCGAGGGGCGCATCGACGCGGTGAGCACCGAAGGAGTACTCGAGATCGCGCGACTGGCTTTTACGCCGCAGCAACGCGCACTCGCCCTCGTCGGTCCGACCGCCGCCGCCGAGATCGGATGGGGAGCGCATGGCGCATAGCCTTCCGCTCGTACCGGATCTCTTTTCGGGCAAGCTCTGGGGCGCGATGCTCATCACGTTTATCGTGCAAGGCGTTACGATCGGCGCGTATGCCGCTCGCCTCGCCGGCGTGCAGACGAAACGGATCGCGACCTCGATCTCGCTCTTCAATCTCTTCGTGACGACCGGGCGCCTTGCCAATCTCTTCTCTGCGTTTTTCGTCGGGCCGCTCTCCGACACCGCCGGACACGCGGTGGTGCGCTACCGCCATAATCCCGGTAACGTTGCGCTCTGGCAGCATACCTTCGAAATACAACTGCGATTGATCGTGCTTGCCGGGACCTTCGGGATGATCGTCTTCGCGCTCTTCCTGCCGATGTTTGCCTATCTCTTCCGACGCGGCGTCGCCTCGTTTGAGGCTCGCGGCTCGGTTCCACACGCCGTCGCCCGGCTGTTTCACCCACGAATCTTTTTGGAGGTCTTACGGGCGCAGCGTCTACCGACGCTCGCGCAATTGCGCTCCTTTCAATGGCGGCGGTTACCGCGACGGATGTTGATCTTCAACGTGCTGGTGATGGCGGTCTATGCAATCGGCGTGCAAGCCTCGTTTCTCGCCTCGGTCTTCGATCCGGTGGTCTCGCGCACGGCGATTAGTCTCTCGGGCGTCATCAACGGCATCGGGACCATCGCCTTCACGCTCTTCGTCGATCCGACTTCGTCGATGATTACCGATCAGGCGATCCACGGGAAACGGAGCATCGATGATGTGCGTTCGATGGTCTTCTACTTGTCGCTGACGGCAATAATCGGTACGATACTCTCGCAGTTGCTCTTCGTGCCTGCAGCGCTTCTGATCGAGGAGGTAGCCCGCTTTGCCGTCCACGTTCATTTCTAGCATCCGCCCGCTCGCACTCGTCGCCTCGATGCTTGCGCTGAGCGGGTGCGCGCACTCCGTCGCTTCCTGGATCGCCCAGACGCGCGTTCACCAGGGACGCCTCGCACTGGCGCGCGGGGACGTTCGCGGCGCCGAACTCTCCTATCGTCTCGCCCTGAAAATCGATCCGCACGATGCGACCGTACGTGAAGGGTATGTCGCCGCCGCCGCCGACCTCGCCCACAAGCAATATACGCTCGGCGATCTTCAAGGTGCATTGGGGACGATCCGACAGGCCGAGCATATCGCGCCGAAAGACCTGCGTCTGCAGGCACTACGCGCCGAGATCGAGAGTGCGAGCCTCAAACAGAGTATCGTCAGCTCGAACTATCCGACCTATCGCAGCGCCGCGCGCCGCATTCTCGAAGCATACGCGCAACTCGATATTGCCAACCGAGCGATCGTCCGTAACCTCCATCGTTTTTCCTATACGTACGACACCGCCGATCTCACATCGGCGATTAAAGCATCGTATGAATTAGAACTCGATGTTGCGCGGAACACCAATCGTTTGATCGCCTACCGACAGCTGGTGAGCTCCGGCGTCCCCAACGCTGCGGCGTCGAGTTCCTCGAATCTCGGAGGAGCCTCGCTGCTACCCCTTCCCTGAGTGGAGAAGGCAGAGGCCGTGCGCGGTGAGGAATGCGCGCCCCGCTCCCGCGCGCTCGGCGCGTCGGAATGCGCGCCAGCGTTTTCGTGCACCCGGAAGAATCGCGTGGAGCGAGGTGTGGTAGACCGGCCAGCTTACCCCGGGGAAGCGAACGAGCGGAAAACGCGACATCCACGCGCAAAGTTCGAGGTTTTTGCGGAAGCGGGCATCTTCGATCGCAATGAAATACCTCGATCCCTTCGCGATCGCGCTCTCTTCATCGAAGGGGGTCCAGAGATAGGGATCTTCCTCCCATCCGAATCGGTCCATGTAGTAAAAAATATCCGGTCCATAGTGGGCGATAACGGGTAAGGCGCTCCGCGGCAACGCGCGGTCGAGGGCGACGGCATTTCGATATGCCGTTTTGCTGTAGCGATAATAGGGCGCGATCGCCGTGAGTCCGCCGACGAGCACCGCGACAGCAACGATCGTTCCACCGACGGCGAGGGCAAACGTCGCCCGACGATCGCTGCCGAAACGATCGCGCGCCCAGACGGCTGCGCCGCCGATCGCGAGCGCACATGGCGGGAGCAGCAAAAAAAGATAGTAGTCGACGCGTTCGACGGCGATGACCGCATACGTGTAGAGCGCCGCACCGAGAAACCAGAGCGGGAGGAGCAGCGGCGAGCGCATCTTTACGCGCGGAAGGGCAAAGAGCGAGAGCAGCACCACGAACGTACCGATCGTTCCTAGCATCGTGACCCGGAACAGATTGAGGCCGTAGAGCGCGTGTTTGACCTGCCACGCGAATGCATGGATCGAGGTAAACGATCCGATGAGGTGCGGGAGGACGTGTTTGGCGAGAATGCCGCTCGCCCAAAGCCATTGCGCGTGCGAGCGCACCGCATGATCGTACATCTCGAGGATCGCCAGCGGAACGAAACCGAGCACGATCAGCGCGGTCGGGCGAATTGCGTGTTTTGCGCGCAGTCGCTCGACGAGCGGGCCGAGCGCGGCGAAGAGGCCGGCGAGGGCGACGGGCTTGGCGAGTAATGCCAGCGTGCAAAGGCCCGCGGCGCGCGCGAGTCGGCGCGGTTCGACCGCGAGATCCTCCAACAGCAGCCGCGCCGTTGCATAGAGGGCCGCCGTCAAGAAGAAGACCATCGCTGCATCGGGAGTGAAGGTGCGACCGTAATAAATGCTGCCGGGGAAGATCGCGAAGGCGAGCGCGGCGACGAGCCCCCCGAGTGCATCGTCGAAAAGCCAACGTCCGAAAAGCCCGATTACCGCAATGGTCGCAACGCTGAAGCCGAGGCTCAGCAAGCGCCCGAAGATCGGGTGGATGCCGAAGAGATGATAGAGCGCTGCCGCGAGATACGGAACGATCTGCAGTTCCAGCTCGACGTAATGGGGCGGCGGTCCGTCGTAGTTCGTCTGCGGGTAAAGAATGTTACCGTTGAGGCGATAGAAGTTCCGCGCGATGTTCGCGGTATCGCCTTGACGCCAGTTGGGATGGTCGAGGATCGGGTTATGAATGCCGTGCAGCCGTAAGGCCGCGCCGAACACGCAGATCGCCAACAGAAGAAAGCGGAACGATTTCACCGCGTGTGCCGGAACGTCCAATATTTATTGACGAAGAAATTCACGAAGATTCCCGCAATCGTACCGACCAGCCACGTGCGGTGCCCGTAGTGGTTGCCGAAGAACGGCTTGGTAAGGGGAGCGACGCCGAGGCCGACGAGTAACGCGAGCGCGGAGACGGAGAGGAATTGAACCCCCTCGCGCATTGCGTTCGCATCGGAACGGAACGTCCATCGCCGGTTGAGATAGTAATTCGAGACGCCGCCGGCCATGAACGCAATCGAATAGATGATCGCATAGGGCAGGGCTTGGTCGTGGTTGGGCACGAGACGCTGGAGGATGGTGAAGAGGATGAAATTCAGGATCGTACCGGAGAGCCCGACGATCGCAAATTTCGTGAATTGGCGGACACCGCGACGTTTTGCGACATTGTGAACGATGCTATGCAACCCAATACCAATCGGCAAAGAGAACGGTGAAAAGCCCTAAGAGAGGGAGCGAGAACGCGAGGATAAGATTGTTGACCCAGGGCCGATCGCCCCAGCGAGCGAGGATGGCAAAGAGCGGAAAGAGCACGAGGGCAAAGCGCGGCATGCTCATGAGGCTCGATGTGGACATCGGGATGAGCACCGAGAGCGCCATATACGCGATATACGACGGGCGCAAGCGCTTCCATCCGAAGAGTAAAACCGCGACCATAAGCGCGGTAAAACTGAGTTCGAGCGCCTGGTTCGCGACTGCAGCACCGGATTGCGCGTGAGCGATGGCATAAATAGAGTTCGCGACGCTGACCCACGGTGGCGCGAGGTGCCGGTTCCAGTGCGCTTGCACGTGCGAGAAGAAGAGCGGATCTCCGGTGACCACCCAGAGGTAGGCCATGTAGAGTGCGAGTCCGCAGCCGATCAACGCTGCTGGTGCGAGCGAGCGAATGTTCTCGACCAATCGCGGCTTATAGGCGGCGTACCACTCTAACGCAAAAGGCACGACGAGTAATATCCCCTCGACGCGCGTCATCGCAGCGAAGAAGCCGATCGCTCCGGCCATAAGCCAGCGGCGACGTCGCAGATAGAAGAACGTCGCGACGGTGAGCATGAAGAAGAGCGATTCGGTGTAGACCGCCGAGAAGAAGACCGCCGAGGGAAAGATCGAGACATAAAAAATCGCGCGTCGTGCAACCGTACGATCGAATTCGCGCTCGAGCAATTTGTAGAGGAACAGGAGCGCGAAGAAAAAGCATGCATTGGAGATCAGCAAGCCGGCGACGAGGTGATTGCCGACGAGCACGCCCAGTGCACGGATCATCATGGGATAGAGCGGGAAAAAGGCCATCTCGGTCCCTTGATAACCGCGGGTCGCGATGTTGAGGTAGTGGACGGCGTCCCAGCGCCCCCACACTGCAAGCAGCAATTGCGAGGACTCGCTGACGTGCTGCCCGGGCCGCTGTCCGATAATAACCGCCGCGAGTTCGGCGATGACGATGATCGCCGCACGCGTGGCGACGAAATCGAGCAGCACCTCGCGCACGGTTTGATTGAAGCGCGCGGCGATGAGCACCTTGAGAATCGCGAAGAGCATCGCGGCGAGGACGAGCATTCGCGAGCCGGTCGCGAGGTTCGGCGGCACGATATAGGTCGCCCAGAGAAGCAGGAACGGCGCCCACGTGATGGCGTCGTGACGGAGCGATTTCGCGTACGTGACCCCGGCGCGGGCGCTAAAATAGCGCGCATACTCCAGCCAGGTCGCGATCGCCGCGATCGCCCCGAGCAGCGGAAGGACGACGAAGGCGCCTTCGTCGAGGAACGGGCTCAGGTTCGGCGCGGCCCAACTCTCCCAGAGGAAGAACCCAAGCGAGAGCCCCGCGAGCGTCACGACCAGGAGAGCAGGAATGCCTCCTTCGAGCGTGCGCTGGTTGGAATAGCCGGTGGGCAATACGGCGTTGGCGTGACGTTCGGACACGCCGGGGGGAGTTAAAGGATTCGCACCGCTTCCCTTGTAGCCTGAGGCGGATGAACG
>JBMFXH010000106.1:0-7325 GCA_049964475.1 Vulcanimicrobiaceae bacterium | reverse complement strand
CTACGCAACGCCGACGCTGCGGAGCTCGCACTCGCGCGCCGCGGCGAGCATCTCGCGGCGCTTTCGCACCGGAGCGAGATCGCGCTCATGCACCGCATCGAAGATTACCCGCAGGTACTGCAATCGGTTGTCGCTTCGTTGAGCCCGCACCGCCTGGCGCGCTACGCCCGCGATATCGCCGCCGATTTTCACGCCTTTTACGGCGAATGCCGCATTCTCTCCGAGAATCGCGAGGAACGCCTGGCACGGCTCGCGCTCGCCTCTGCCACCGGGCACGTGCTTGCGAACGCGCTGCGCGTTCTCGGCGTCAGCGCACCCGAGAGCATGGACCGCCTCGCGGCGGATTAATCGCGACCGATCTTCCGCAACGGCACCCGTTCGGGATAGAGCGGCCGATCGATGAGGCGCTCGAGCGCGCTCGCCTCGGCAGCGAGCACGAACTCCGCGAACTCGGCGAATGCCTCCCGCTCGGCCTCGCCTTCGGCGAAGCGTTCGTTGGCGGTGAGATCGACGCGCTCCGGCGTCGGCAGCAACCGTATATACGCTCCGTCGTCATCGCGACCGCGTTCGACGAGGCGTTCGTCCTCGAAGATGCGTAACGCGCTCTCGATATGTCCGTCGACGCATTGGTCGATCGCCAGCGTATCGGCGATCTCGCGGCTACCTCCGTGGATCGTTCCATCGCGCGAATATCGCTTTAGGCCGCGATAGATCTCGCGCAACATCGGTAGCGGCGGGGCGGTGAGTTTCAACAAGAACTCGTTGAGCCGACGGTCGCCGGGGCCGAAGAGGAGATGGATGCGCGCGTCGGCGCCGTCGCGCCCGGCGCGGCCGGCCTGCTGATTGAACTCGGTAAAATTAAAATTGAGATGGTAGAGCACGACTTCGCGCACGTCGGGAAGATCGATCCCTTCGCCGAATGCCGTCGTCGCGACGACGACGTCGATGCCGCCGTTGCGAAAGGCATTCTCGACGGCATAGCGGAGTTCGGTGGGAACCCCGGCGTGATAGAACGCCACGCGATCGCGACAGCTCTCTTTTAGGCGCTTTGCAACCTCGGCGGCCTCCTTGCGCGAGTTGCAGTAGATGATGCCGCGCGCACCCTCGCCGAAGAGCCGCGCGACGTAGGCGTGCTTATCGGCAACGCCGCGTGCATCGACGACGTGCAGGTTCGTCCGGATCGTCGGATCGATCGCCCACTCCTCGATACGCAGCGATTCGCGTATCTCGGTGAAGCTCTCATCGTCGACGGTCGCGCTGAGCGCGAGAACCTGCGGGTCGCCGACGGCGGCGAGCGTTTGTGCGATATCGCGGTAGCCCGAGCGGCGACGCGCTTTGCCGACGTGATGCGTTTCATCGACCACGAGCAGATCGATCTTGCTCGCGCCGGAGAAGCGCGCCGCATGATAGCGAACGAACTCCGGCGTCGCGAGAATCATATCCCATTCGCCGCTCTCGAGCGCGGCGAAGAGCTCCTCGCGCTCGTTCCCGGGTATCGCGCCGTTCCCCCGAAAGAGCCGCATCCCCAACGGTGCGAGCTTGCGCGAGAAACCGTCGAACTGGTCGTTGCAGAGCGCGCGCAACGGATAGAGGACGACGCTCTTTCGCCCGCGCGTGAGTGCCTCAACGCTCGCCGTA
Organism: Vulcanimicrobiaceae bacterium; assembly: GCA_049964475.1. GTDB lineage: Bacteria > Vulcanimicrobiota > Vulcanimicrobiia > Vulcanimicrobiales > Vulcanimicrobiaceae > JABEUX01. The sequence goes on along the minus strand of JBMFXH010000106.1, from coordinate 5,687 downwards.
TAGGCAAAGCAGTACGATTTTCCGCGCCCGGTTCCCATGATGCCGAGCACGCGTTTCCCGGCGAAAACGCGCTCGATAATTAGCGTTTGCGTCTCGTGCGGCCGATGCTCGCCGATCAGCGCGGCGCGAATGCGATCGAGATCTCCGTCCCAACCCTCGCGCGCTGCGGCTCCGGCACGGCTTCGCCGGCGGCGCTCCGCCGCGTCGTCGATCTCGACGACGATGTTGATACCGCGGTTGCGCTCGCTCCCGTCGGCCGCGCGGCCGCCGCCGGTGAGCGCCGAGATCGAGGCGCGATAGCGCGTGCCCTTATCGATATTCGGAGCGATTCGTGCGGCGATCTCGCGCCGCAAAAAACCCAGGGGCAGCGCCCCGAAGCGCACCGCGATCGCGTTGGAATCGTAGGGGTTCTCCGGCTGCCGCTGCAGTTCGAGTTCGACGCCCTCGCGCAGCCCGACGATGCTATCCTGGCGCCCCTCGAACGAGACGCCGACGACCTTCGTGTTAAAGCGGCGTGCATCTTCAATGCCCGCGAAGGCGCCGCGATCTAAGAAACGCTCGCTGCCTTCGAAGAGATCGTCGAGAAAATCGTTCTCGGCGGGCACGCGCGGCTCGCCGGAGAGGAGGCGTTCGAACGCCTCCTCCGACGCAGTCAAAGACTCGCGCGAACTACTCGTGCGCGGGGCGCTCCCCGGCGTCGAGATCGAGCGTGATCTCTTCGTGCCCTTGAATCAGCGCGCTCTCATCGAGCCCCGCGTTCTGCGCGTCGAGCGGATCGTATTCCTCGATGCGCTCGTCCTCGTACTCGTGCAGTTCGGGTTCGGCGAGCGCGACGTTGCTCTCATCGCGTTTGCGCTTGTAACGCACCGGAGCCGCAGCGGCGGAATCGGGGCGCGTCGTCTTGCGTTTGGCGCGCCGTTCGCGCCGAGCGGCGACGATATCTTCGCGCGGCTGGCCGCTGCGCGTGACCCCGGTTGCAGCGGCTTCGGCTGCAGTGCGCGGGCTCGCCGAGCGGAGCGCCGAGGCCTCGGCCCGACGCTTCGCCGCGGCAGCGAGCTGCCGCTTACGGAACGTCAGCACCAACGGCGCCGAATAGAAGATCGAGTGATAGCCGCCCGAGCAGATGCCGACGAGCAGTGCGAAGGCGAAGTTCTTCAAACTTGCGCCGCCGAGTGCCAGCAACGCGACGAGCGTAATGATGACCGTCGCCAGGGTGTTGAACGAGCGCGTCATCGTCTGCTTGATCGACTCGTTGACGATGTAATCGTAGGCTTTCCCAGCCATCAACTTCGTATTCTCGCGTATTCGGTCGAGAATGACGATCGTATCCATGACCGAGTAACCGATGACCGTCAGCACCGCCGCGAGAAAGGCATCGTCGGCACGTTTGTCGGCGAGCGCGTAGATGCCGATCATCATCGCGGCATCGCGCACGAGCGCGATGACGGTAACTAAACCGAAGATATAGTTCCACCCGAAGCGGAACGCGATGTAGAGGAACTGGATCGAGAGCGCGATCACCAACGCCCAAATCGCGCTGCGGAGATACTCTTTCCCGAGCGATGGCCCCACCGAGGCGATCTGCGAGGCCGCGCGATCGACCGGAGCGACCGTTCCCAGCGCCGCCCAGAGCGGCGTCGAATCGTTCGCGTACGCTTTCTGCGTCTCGATGATGAAGCGCTTGCCGCTCTTGCCCACGGTATTGATTCGCGCGTCGCCGATCCCCAACGGCGTAATCGCCGCGCGGATCTTCGCGCTGCTCTGCGGGCTATCGTAGGCGACCGTAATATCGGTCCCGCCGGTGAACGAGAGCCCCAAACGCAGCATATGCGAGAATTTGAACCCGCCCGGCGCTTGGCTTGCGTGGTAGAACATCGCGCTCAGACCGATTGCGATAACGAGGTACGAGATCGTTGAAACGATGCGGAACCATCCGACGATGTTCCAATTCAGTCGACGAAACAGCACGTTCCTAACCCTCCGTCCGCGAGAAGACGCCGAGATCGGCTTTCCGCACGCCGAAGAACTCCGGCGCGGTGAGCACGTCGTACTCGACGAGAAGATCGACGAAGAATCTCGTCACGAAAACCGCGGTCGCCAGCGAGACGACCGTTCCCCAAAAGAGCGTAAAGGCGAAGCCCTTCACCGTGCCGGTGCCGAGCATGAAGAGCACGCCCGCGCCGACGATGGTGGTGAAGTGCGAATCGAAGACCGCCGAAAACGCGCGTTGGAAACCGACGCGCACCGCGGCGCGCAGCGATTTACCGGCCCAGAGCTCTTCTTTCAAGCGCTCGAAGATCAGCACGTTGGCGTCGACGGCCATACCGATGGAGAGCACGAAACCGGCGATACCCGGCAGCGTCAACGACGCCTGCGAGATCGCCAAGATCGCGAGCATCACCAAGACGTAGATCGCGAGCGCGAGATCGGCGAGCAAGCCCGGAACGCGATAGACGACCGCCATAAAGATCAGCACGAGCCCGAGCCCGAGCATCGATGCCCAGAGCGATTTTACGAGATCGATCTTGCCGAGCGTCGGCCCGATGCCTTCCTTCTCGACGATCTTCGTCGTTACCGGAAGCGCGCCGGCATTGAGCTCGTTCGCCAGCGTAATCGTCTGTTTCTCGGTGAAGTTGCCGGTGATCTGTCCGCTACCGAAGATCGGCGACTGAATGACCGGCGCCGAGAGATAATGATGATCGAGGAAGATACCCAGCGGTTTGCCGATCGCTTTGGTCGTTAAGCGGCCGAATTTCGCGGGATCTTTCGTTTGGAAATCGATATTGGGGCGCCCGGCGCTATCGTAGCCGGCCTGCGCGCCCTTTAAATCTTTGCCGGAGTAGACGACCGGACCGCTCGCTGCATACGCGCCCTGCGCGACGTATTGGCACGCCTTCGTATTCTTCGGATCGGCGTTACACGCCGCAAGCGCGCCCTCTGCCTGTGCGACGACCTGCTCGGGAACGATCTTGTATTCGAGCACGGCGACCTGCTTGAGCAGGCGCTCCGCTTGCGCGGGATCTTTGACGTCGGGAAGCTCGACCAGAATGCGATCGGAGCCGACCTTCGTAATCGTCGGCTCGGTCACACCGAGGCCGTTGATACGCCGGTCGATCACGTCGATCGTTTCCGCTTGCACCTGCGAAGTAATCTGCGGCACCTCGGCGGTGGGATAGAGCTGCAATAACAGGCGATAGCCGCCTTGCAGATCGAGCCCGAGGTGGATGCTCTTCTGTATCGGGAGCACCAAGCGCAGCGAGAGAAGAATCGTTGCGAGTACGACCAGCGCTTTGAGCGGGGTCTTCCAAGTATTCCAGTTCATGGCGTCTTTCAGGCGTGAGAAAGCGCGGCACCGTACGGGCCGGCACCTAACCCTTCGAGTCTAGCAGGGTCGTGGGCGGTCGTAAAGGTTAGTCGGCGGGCGCAGCTTTCCCGCTGAGTGCCTCGATCGTCCCCAGCGGCGCGACGGTGAGCTCGGGGGGCAGCTCGCTGAAGGCGAGGACCTCCGCCTCGATCCCGCTCCGGGCGAGGAACTCGGCGAGCAGCGGGCGCAGCAGCCCGCCGCAGAGGATCGGCAGCCGGGCCCTCCCCACGCGGCGCGCCCAGCCCGCGACCCGGTCGCGCAGGGCGATCGCGGCCTCCGGATCGACCCCCTCGGGGTCGCCGGCCCACGTCGAAAGAAGCGAGCGCTCGAAGAGCGGATCGAGGAGCAACGGTGCGAGCGGCTCGTTTCCGCCGCGCCGGAGCTGCGCCGGGACCAGTACGGCGCGTGCGGCTCCGCAGAGATCGCGCGGCTCGTGGCTGCTGGAGCCGAGCATCGCATCGAGCGCGAGGACCGGGTCGCGCGGCCAGATGCGCTCGCGCAAGAGCTGCTGCCACGCGCGGTGCAGGTTTCCCGGTGCCAGCGCGTCGGGGGCGATCTCTTTCACCAGCGTCGGAACCGCGAGGCGCAGATGCTCGATCAGCGTCTGGAACTCCTGACGACCGAAGAGCTCGGCGGCGTTCGCCCGCACGATCTCGGCGAGATGCGATCCGAGAATCGAGATCGCATCGAAGACCAACGCGCCGCGCTCCTGCGCACGCGCGCGGTGCTCCGGGGCGATCCACGCGGCGGGCAGATCGTAGACCGGCTCGCGCGTCATCTCGCCGAGACCCGCGAGCACGCTTTCGTCGGCGACGGCGAGCAGGGCGTCGAGACGGAGCTCGCCGCTGCCGACGATGCGATCGCGGACGCGAATCGCGTAGCCGCGCTCGCGCGCGAGATCGTCGCGTAAGCGCACGCCGGGAAGCACGATGCCGATCTCTGCGGCGAGCGCGCGACGGACTTCACCGATGCGATCGAGCAGCGCGTCGCTCTGCGGCGGAGCGAGCAATGCAGCGAGATCCGGCGCGAATTCAATCGCGAGCGCATCGACGCCGACTAACCCGAGGGCGATCTCCGGTCGGCGCATCGAACGGCGCTTCGCATCTTCTCGCTCGGCCTGCACCGCGCGATCCGCGGCGTTGCGCCGCCGCGTCGCGAAGTGCGCGGCGAGCCAGCAACAGAGGGCGAGCGCGAGAAAGATCGGGCGCGGGAGTGCCGGCACGAAGGCAAGCGCGGCGAGCAGTGCGGCGACGCCGCGCAGAACTTCGGGACGCGCGAAGAGTTGCACCGCGAGATCGCTTCCCAGCGCGCCGTTCGCCGCGACGCGCGTCACCATCATCCCCATCGCGACCGAGATGAGAAATGCGGGCAGCGTCGTCACCAAGGCGTTGCCGATGGAGAGCAGTGCGAAAGTATGAAACGCCTCCGTCGGCGAAAGCCCGTCGTAGAGCGTGCCGACCGCAATGCCGCCGAGAAGATTGAGTGCGACGATCACCAATGCCGCGACCGAATCGCCCTTCACGAATTTTCCGGCGCCATCCATCGCCCCGTAGAAATCCGCCTCCTGGGCGACCAATTCACGCTTTCGGCGCGCCTGCTCGCCGTCGAGCGCACCCGCGTGGAGATCGGCGTCGATCGCCATCTGCTTGCCCGGCATCGCGTCGAGCGTGAAACGCGCGGCGACCTCGGCGACGCGCTGCGAGCCGCTCGCGATCACGACGAATTGGATCGTCACCAGGATCGCAAACACGATCAGCCCGACGATCGGATTATTCTGGACGACGAAGGCTCCGAATGCGGGAACGATCGTCCCGACCCCACCGGGAATCGCTCCGTGCGTAAGAATCAGACGCGTCGCCGAGATATCGAGTGCGAGCCGGAAGAGCGTCGCGACTAAGAGTGCGGGGGCGAAGGCGCTAAATTCCAGCGGATCCTCAACGCTGACGGCGAGCAGCAACACCAGCGCTGCGGCGAGGATATCGATCCCCAGCAAAACGTCGAGCACAAAGGGCGGCAACGGGACGATCAGCACGGCGACGATTCCGAGCAAGACCGCAGCGAACGCCGATGCGGCAAATCGCTTCATTGCGGGATCGCTCCCGCGCGCACCAACGCGACGACGATCTCGGCGACGGCGACGTAAAACTCTCCGGGGATCTCCTCGCCGATGCGCGCCCGCGCATAGATCGCGCGCGCGAGCGGTGGATTCTCGAGCACCGGGATATCCGCTTCGGCGGCGAGTCGGCGCAATTCGAGCGCGCTTGCATCGCTCCCGCGCGCGAGTAGGCGCGGCACCGCGATCTCCGGCGGCCGATACTCCAGC
>JBMFXH010000105.1:1845-7347 GCA_049964475.1 Vulcanimicrobiaceae bacterium | reverse complement strand
ACCTCCTCGCCGAGTGAAGGGGCATTCCGTCCGAAGCGCACGATGCCGACGACATCGGCCCGGAGGACGTCAACGGGGACCTCCACTGCAGCCTCGGCGGATTGCACGCCCTCGAAGCCCCGAGGCGCCTGCGTCGGCGAAGAGCGCGCAAACTCAAATTCCTCGTTTTCGCGCTCGATTCGGAGACGGAGGAGCGGTGTGCCGACGAAAAATTCGGCCAGACGCTGCGCGCGGGCCGATGCTTCTTCCTCGGGGGAGTACTCGGAGGTCATCGCGCCGCCTTTTCGGGGAGCTACCCCGAACACCCCTCCGCCGGGAGTTCCCCCGCAGCGAGCCGAACCTCAAATGCGTGCTCTCGTACTTTCTCTACGCTCGGGGAGCAGAGGTCGGCGATATTCCGTCCCTTCTCCACACCGCGGGTTTTGAAACCTATGAGGTCGAGTTCGACCGATTACGCGACGAAGGGGGGCTCGCCGCGTTCGGGGAGCCCGGCCCGACGATCTTGGTCGGCGATCCTCGCGACCCCAATCTTGCGTTCCTCGCCGACGATCCGCATGTCGTCGCGGTCCTCACGCCGCCGATCGAACGCGTCTCGCTCGTCGCCGCGACCCGGGCGGCGACACAACTCGCCGCCGAGCGCACGCAGACGACAACGCTCCTCAACGTCAGCCGCTCGCTCTCATCGGAACGAGATCTCCCCACGCTCGAACGTTCGATCGTCCACAATGCGCGCGAGCTCACCGGAGCCGACGCCGGAAGCCTCTACCTCATCGAGGAGGTCGACGGCGTCAAGCATCTGCGCTTCGTCGTAGCGCAGACCGGTCCGACCGACGAAGGAACGCTCTTCAACCGCGAGTTGCCGCTCAACACGAACTCGATTGCCGGCTACGTGGCGGTCACCGGAGAGAGCATTACGATCGATGACGCCTATCAACTCGACTCCGGCCATCCCTATTCGTTCAATCGCAGCTTCGACGAAAGCAATAATTACCGCTCGAAGTCGATGATCGCCGTCCCGATGCGCAATTTACGTGGAACCGTCATCGGAGCGATTCAACTCATCAATCGCAAGCCGGCGTTCGAGATCGTCCTCGATACGCCGACCCACACCGAATCGATCGTCCGCCCGTTCGACCATCACGATCGCAGCGTTCTGGAGGCGCTTGCATCGCAGGCGGCGATCGCCATTGAGAACGCGCGGCTCGTCGAATCGATTCAAAACCTCTTCGAGCGCTTCGTTCGCGCCTCCGTAAAGGCGATCGAAGTTCGCGATCGTTCGACCCAAGGCCACTCCGAGCGCGTCGCCGCTCTCACCGTCGCGCAGGCCGAGGCGGTCAATCGCGTTCACGCGGGCCCGCTCGCCGATATGTATTTCACCGCCGACCAACTCCGCGAGGTGCGTTACGCGTCGCTCCTCCACGATTTCGGAAAGGTCGCCGTCCCGGAATATATTTTCGGAAAAGCCAAGAAACTCCCCGACGGGCGCCTCGATACGGTTCGCCTCCGTTTTCTTCTCGCGATCGAACAATGCCGCGATGAAACGATGCGCGAAGAGTTGCGCGAACTCCTCGAGCGAATTCAAGCCGCCAACGAGCCCAATGTCGTTGCCGCCGATGCAGACGACGCAATCGGTCGAGCGATGCGCCACGCCTATCACGACAGCGGCGAGCAGCGCCCGCTCCTCGACGACGTCGAACTCGCCTACCTGCGGATTCCACGCGGTTCGCTCTCCGACGCCGAACGCGACCGCATGCAGGAGCACGTGACGCAGTCGTACCTTTTCCTACGCGAGATCCCTTGGGGCGAGACGCCCTGGTTCAACGTCGCCGAATATGCCTACGGACACCACGAGCACCTCGACGGCACCGGCTATCCGCGCAAACTTTCGGGCGACGCGATCTCCCCACAAGTGCGCATGATGACGATTAGCGATGTGTACGACGCGTTGACGGCAACGGACCGACCGTATAAGAAAGCGATGTCGATCGAGCGCTCCCTCGATATTCTCACCAAAGAGTTTGCCGAACGCGGAAAAATCGATCGCCTCTTCCTCGACCTCTTTATCGAAAAGAAACTCTACGAAGCAAAGCTCGCCTGACGCACTGTCAGCCCGAGTAGCCCACGCAGTGGGCGTATCGACACTGTCAGCCCGAGTAGCCCACGCAGTGGGCGTATCGAGGGCCGCTCCCGCGCGCGCATCTCGATACGGCTGCGCGGCAGCCTACTCGATGTGACAACATCACTGTCAGCCCGAGTAGCCCACGCAGTGGGCGTATCGACGCTGTCAGCCCGAGTAGCCCACGCAGTGGGCGTATCGAGGGCCGCTTCCGCGCGCGCATCTCGATACGGCTGCGCGGCAGCCTACTCGATGTGACATAGGCGCTTTTATTCGCCGCGAGTGACGATCCGTTGAACCGTTCGGCGTTCGCTCGGCGGCAACGCGTCGCGCCACGCCGTAAACGACGCATCGATCTCGGCGAGCGGGACCAACACGAAGGCGCGCTCGAAGAGGTGGCGATGCGGTATGCGCAAGAGCTCGTCTTCGAATCCAAGATCGTCGTAGAGTAAAATATCGAGATCGATCGCGCGCGGCCCCCAACGTTCGCCGGGAACGCGCCCTAAGCGCGCTTCGATCCCTTGGAGAGACGCGAGCAAGGCGTGCGGCGTCAACGATGTATCGAGACGGACGACGGCGTTGGTGAAATCGGGTTGATCGCGCTTTCCCCACGGTTCGGAGCGATAGAGCGAGGAGCGTGCGGTGACGCGGCCGAGTTCGTGAAGCGCCTCGATCGCACGCTCGATCGTAGCGACGGCATCGCCGATATTCCCGCCGATGCCGACCGTTGCAAGCGCCATTAACGGCGTTGCGAGCAGGTCACACCCGGCGTCGCCCCGTCGAGCAGGCCGGGTTTCTCGATCGTTACCGTCGCTGCGCAAACCCGCCGGTCTTCGAAACAGAGATCGAGAAGGCGCTGTGTGAGGCGCTCGAGGAGCGCATGCGACTCCTCGGCGACGAGTGCGACGATTCGTCGGTGAAGCGCTGCGTAATCAAGGGTTGCCGCAAGGTCATCCTTTTCCCGCGCGCCGCTTGCATCGAGTTCGCAGCAAACATCGATCTCGAAACACTGCGCGCGATTTCGTTCGTCGGGGTCGGCGCCATGCCGCCCGTAGGCGCGAATGCCGCGGAGGGTTATGCGATCCATTTCGTCGGCCTCCAGCCACGAACGATCGCATCGGAGACGGTAACGACATCGCGCGTCGCCGCGACGTCGTGAACGCGAACGATATCGATTCCGGCGGCGATTGCGAGTGCGGTCGTCGCTGCGGTCGCAAAAACACGATCATCGGGGCGTTCGCGCCCGGAGAGCATTCCCAGGGTTGATTTTCGCGAGGTTCCCAATAACGTGGGAAATCCCAGCGCCACGAGACGATCGAGCCGGGCGAGCAACGCGACGTTTTGATCCGGCGTCTTGCCGAAGCCGATACCCGGATCGAGAAAGATCCGATCGGGCGGAATCCCGCGCCTCTGCGCACGATCCGCATCGGCGAGCAACGCGCGGAGGACTTCGTCGACGATCTCGCCCTCGAACGGTCGCTCGCGGTTATGCATGATCGCTAACGATGCGCCGTACTCCAGAGCAAGATCGATCGTATCGTCGCTTGCGCCCCAAATGGAATTTACGCACTCCGCGCCGGCCTCGAACGCCGCTCGCGCGACCTCGGGCTTGTAGGTATCGATGGAGATCGGCCAGTCGGGAAATCGCTCGCGTACCGCTCGAACGACGGGTATCACGCGTTCGAGTTCTTCGGCAATCGAGATCGGCGCGTGTCCGGGACGCGTCGATTCACCGCCGATATCGATCGTGTCGGCACCTGCATCGTGCTGCAGCTGCGCGCGTTCCAAAGCCTCGCCCACCGCAAGCCGGCCATCGCCGGAGAACGAGTCGGGGGTCACGTTGAGGATGCCCATCACCAACGTTCGCTTACCGCGTACGAAACGTCGATCTCGAAAACGCAACGACGTCGCGTTCATCCGATCGACGAAAGGCGCGGCTGCGCCCCAAGGACGTCCGGGCGAAGTGCCGCGACAACGAAGGTCGATCCCGTCACGACGACGATGCCGGAGGGCCCGGCACGCTCCCGCGCGAGGGCAAATGCTTCGCTCGGGGAGGTCGCGCTTTCGTGAGCGATCTGCAGCTCGTCGGCGATCCGCGCCAGATACTCGGGAGAGCGCGCCGGGCGCCCGTCGGCGTTAAAGGACGTGAGAATAAACGCACTACCCGGCGATGCGAATGCACGAAGAATAGCCCGCGCGTCTTTGCTCTCGCCGATACCGATAACGAAAGTCGGCGTGCGGTCGCCGAATCGCTCGCGCAATGCCTCGGCGAGCGAGCGCGCTTTTTGCTCGTTATGGGCGATATCGAAGAGAATCGCCGGCGCGCCGGGAACGAGTTCCATGCGACCGGGAACGCGCACCTCGGCCAAGCCTTCTTCGATCTCGTCGCGGTTCGGTCGGAGCGTCGGCGGCAAGGCCTCCAAGGCGAGCACGGCGGTGACGGCGTTGCTCCGCTGGAAGCCGCCTAAGAGCGGCAACCGGATGCGATAGCGCTCGCTTGCGGTGCGGATGGTGAACCGCTGCGCGAATGCCTCGCTCTCGACATCCTCAACCTTGGCGTGCGCCGCGTTCTCGATGAGCGGTGCACCAACGCGCGCGCAGATCTCCGCAATCGTCGAACGCGCGGGCTCCTCGTTCACCGCGCTGACCAGCGGAACCCCGGGCTTCGCGATTCCCGCTTTTTCAGCGGCGATCGCTTCAAGTGTATCGCCGAGAATCTCTTGGTGGTCGTAGCCGATGCTCGTAATCGCGCAGACGATCGGAGCGACGACGTTGGTTCCGTCGAGCCGCCCTCCTAGACCCACTTCGATGACCGCGATCTGCACCGCCTCGCGCGCGAAGTAGAGGAACGTCAATGCAAGGAGCATCTCGTAATAGCTGGGGGCACCATAGCGCTCCGCGATCCGGTCGATTGCGGGACGCATCTCCGAGAAAAGTTCGGCGAATCGCTCGCGTGCGATCGCCGTTCCGCCGATCCGCGCGCGCTCGGTCATCGATTGTAGATGCGGCTTCACGTGCAGGCCGACGCGCAACCGGTGCCGCCGCAACACCCGCTCGATCATCGTTGCCGTCGAACCCTTCCCACTGGTTCCGGCGACATGCACCACGGGGTAGCGTCGGTGCGGATCGCCGAGAGCCGCGAGCAGCGCGGTCATGCGCTCCAAACCGTAATTCGTCCGCGGCGACGTACTCTCGCCGATACTTGCGAGCAGATAGCGCTCCGCTTCTTCGAACCTCATGAATGATCGGTCGGTCGTTCCGCGAGGAGTTCCAGAGCGTGCGGTAGCGTCGGCAAAAAGACGTCGAGGGATTCGGCGACGGCACGCGGGCTTCCGGGAAGATTGACAATCAACGTGCGATGCCGTACACCCGCGAGCGCGCGCGAG
>JBMFXH010000105.1:0-1835 GCA_049964475.1 Vulcanimicrobiaceae bacterium | reverse complement strand
GGGCCGGAGGTCAAACCGTACGAGCTGCTGCACCTGATCGATCTGCTCAACCCGGATGACGTACCCGGCCGCTTGACCCTGATTCACCGTATGGGCGCGGCTCGCATCGCCTCGGCGATACCCGGAACCTCGTAGTCGAGGATCGCCGCAGTCGCCTGCGGCGTGCGATCGCGCGGCGAGAGCCCGGTGCCGCCGCTGGTGAGAATGCAATCGGCGCGCTCGGCATCGGCAAGTTCGATGAGTTCGGCTTGTAGCGCCGCGGGGTCGTCGGGAAGCACGATCGCGCGCACGATCTCGAAGACCGGTTCGAGGCGTTCGCGGAAAACCGGCAAGCAGCCGTCCTCGCGCTCGCCGGCGGCGGCGCGATCGGAGAGGACGATGCACGCGACGCGAAACTTCACCGCCCGGCGATCCACGTGCCGCTCTTCCCTCCGCGTTTCTCCAGCAACCGCACGCCTTCGATCACGATCGCACGGTCGAGAGCCTTGCACATGTCGTAAATCGTCAATGCCGCAAGGTTCGCAGCCATCAACGCCTCCATCTCGACGCCGGTCTGCCCGGAGGTACGAGCTTCGCTCTCGATGCGCAAAAGGGCGGGCTCGGCCCACGCCAAAGTGACGGCGATATGGCTCAGCGCAACCGGGTGCGCCAGCGGTATCAGGTTCGCGGTCTGTTTCGCAGCCATGATGCCGGCGATTTGAGCCGTCACGAAGGCGTCCCCCTTCGGGCCCATGGCGGTTCGGAGCGATTCCGCGGCATCGGGCGCGAGGCGAACGAACGCCTCGGCACGGGCGAAGCGTTCGGTCGTTGCTTTCTTGCCGACGTCAACCATCGAAATAGCTCCGTCGGTGTTTAAATGTGAGGGTTTCGGCACGTCAATCGTCAAAGAGGGTCGGTAATGGCGCTATTCCAGGAAGCAGACGGCGATCCTCGGGTCGCGCTCGATCGGCTCGCCGATGTGCTGTCGTACTACGGAGCAGTCGGAGATGCGGCCGCCGAGCTGGCTTTTGGCTTTTCGTTGCGGAAGGCTGCCTTCGCGCGCTCCATCGCCGTCGCGCTCGATGTCGACGAGCGCCTCCTCGATGCCGTTTCGATCGCCGGGCTCATGCACGCCGTCGGTTCCCTGGGGAACCCCGCGTTGCTTCGCGATAGCGATCTTCCCGAACGACTTGCGACGATGGAACGCTGGGATATTCCCGCCTCAGGGGCACGCGTCTGCGCCGCGATCGGCGCGATCCCGGAGGCGACCGCCGACATCGTCCGGTGGCAAAGCGAGGCCTGGGACGGCACCGGCTTCCCCGATCAACTCCGTTGGAACGGCATCCCGGTCTCCTCGGTCGCGCTCGCCCTCGCCGACCGACTCGTGCGTGCGAACGAACCGGAGGAAGCACTCGCAAGCATCGCCGAGGAAGCGGGGCGCACCTATGCTCCGGCACACGCGCGTGCATTCATGCTGTGGTTCCATGGAACCGGCGCCGAAGCCGAGCCGTTCGCTTTCCCGCGCGGCGTTCTGCACCCCGAGTTGAGCGATCCCGGCGACCTGCTGCTCGACCTCGCCGACCGCGTCGATCGGCATCTTGGCGTGCCTGGGCGAGCACGCAACGTGCTGCGTCTCGCCGAAGCGAGCGCTCGAATCTTGGGTTGTAGCAGCGCCGAGATCGAGGCCCTGCGCATCGCCGCGGTTACCTTCGGCGCGGGCGAGCTCCACGATAGTTTCGAGAGTACGCTCGACCCGCTGGTACGTCTCGGCCTCGAACGTCGCGCCGAACATGCGCGCGAAGGCGCGCGCCTGCTCGAGAGTCAACCGACGCTCGCCGCGGCAGCTCCGCTGCTCG
>JBMFXH010000104.1:0-7463 GCA_049964475.1 Vulcanimicrobiaceae bacterium | reverse complement strand
TCTGCTGCTCAACGGCATCAGCGCCGAGGTCTGGATGGAGCCGGGGCTCTCGCCCGCCGAGGTTCCCGCTACGATGGCGACCTGGTATCGGCAGCGCGATCCGCAGCCGCGGGTAGCCCTCGTCCTCGGAGCCGGTAACATCGCCTCGATCCCTCCGCTCGACGTGCTCTATAAACTGCTCGCCGACGGCGCCGTCTGCATGCTAAAAATGAACCCCGTCAACGATTACCTCGGTCCGATCTTCGAGCGCGCGTTCGCGCCGCTGGTCGATGAGGGCTACCTCCGCTTCGCCTACGGCGGCCCGGAGGTAGGGCAGTATCTCTGTGCCTCCGCCGCCGTCGACGAGATACATATCACCGGTAGCGATGTGACGCACGATGCGATCGTCTTCGGCCTCGGCGAGGAGGGAGCGGCACGGAAACGCGCCGGCGAGCCGAAACTTACGAAACCTATCACCAGCGAGCTGGGGAACGTCAGCCCCACCATCGTCTTTCCCGGCGATTGGAGCGATGCCGATTTTCGCTTTCAAGCTGAAAATATCGTCACGCAGAAACTGCACAACGACGGCTTCAACTGTATCGCCGCTCAGGTGTTGATTCTCCCACAGGACTGGGCCGGCACGCCTCAGCTGATCGCGGCGATCGAAGAGGTCCTTCGCAAACTCCCCGACCGCCCGGCCTACTATCCCGGCGCTGCAAATCGCTGCGAGCGGCTCTCGCAGGTCGGCGAGAGCGTCGCGCTGGGACGCACCGGTGATGGCTACACGGCACGAACGATCCGTCGTGCGGATGTTCGCGACCCGGCGGACCCGGCGTTCACGGTCGAAGCGTTCTCCAGTTTCCTCGCCTACGTGACGATTCCGGGCGAGGTCGAGCGCTACGCCGTCGACGCGGTCGCCTTCGCAAACGAGCGCCTGCGCGGCACGCTCGGAGCGAACCTCATCGTGCATCCTCGGAGCGAGCGCGAGCACGCACGAGCGATCGAAGGCGCGGTCGCCGATCTGCGCTACGGTTGCGTTGCCATCAACGCGTGGACCGGCGTCGGGTTTCTGCTCGCCGAGACGACCTGGGGGGCGTTCCCGGGGCACTCGCTCGCCGATGTCGGCAGCGGCATCGGTGTCGTCCACAACAGCTTTCTTTTTTCGCGCGCGGAAAAGAGTGTCATCCGCGCGCCATTCGCACCATTTCCCCGCAGTCTCTTCGGCTTCGGGGGAACGCTCTTACCGAAGCCGCCCTGGTTCGTGACGAACAAAACCGGGGCGAGCATCGGCCCGGCGCTCTGCGAGTTCGAATACCGCCCTTCGCCGCTCGCCGCGCTCCGCGTCGCGCTCTTAGCGATGCGCGGTTAAGGGAACGCCTGCCGCACGCAACATGCGCAGGACCGGTGCGTGCGGTAAGCCATAGACCGTAATGCCGCGCCGCCCGACCATCGTCGAGGACGACCAGAGCGCATCGTCGATCGAGGCCTCCACCGCGTCGCTCGTCGCGCGGTAGAGCGTGTCGAGCACGCGGTCGCTCTCGACGGTCGCCACCGGCGGTGCATGCACGCGAAAGTCGCCGGTGCGCTGGTAGACATATCGAGTCGAGAATGCGATGAAGAGATCGCCGCTGCCGACCGAGGAGATCAACCCCGTACGCGCCATTCCCATCCCCGCGCGGAGCGCGAGCGCGCGCAGTTGCCGGTTGTCCAACGGCGCGTCGGTCGCGATAACGATGATGATGCTCCCCGAACTCATCCGCCCGTGCAACGCCAGCGGTTGAGGGAACTTCGGGAGATAGAGATGCTGCAGTGCGCGCCCAACCGGAACGCCCATGATTTTTAAATGTGCGTGCGCCATTCCGGTGTTGTCGTTGACGAGCACCCCAACGCGGTAACCGCCCATTGAGGCTGGAAGCACGCGGGATGCCGAGCCGATCCCAGCTTTGAATCCAAAGGCCTTCATGCCGGTTCCCGCGCCGACGCTACCACGCATAAACTGCCCGGAATGCGCGCGATCGAGCAGGGCGACGATATCGCTCGGGGTCACCGCACGCGCTTGAATATCGTTGAGCAGTTGGTCGTCGCATTCCGCGACGACGGGGAGCGGAACGTCGTCGGTAATGCCGAGTTGCGGATGCTTGGAGATCATCCAACTGACGACGCCGTCGTCGGCGAGACCGATATCGAGCGTGTCGGTGAGGACGATCGGCTCCTCGAGATATCCCGATTCATCGATCCAATGCGTTCCGGTCATCTCGCCGTTGCCGTTAAAGCGGAGAAAGGCTGCGGCGAGTTTTCGATCCCAAGGATCGGCATCGGGAAGAATCGCCGTCGCGCCGGTGCGAATCGCGCTCCCGCGCTCGATCGTCAGGTTGGCTACGCGAACGCCGGCAACATCGGTGATGCCGTCGAGCGGCCCCGACGGCAGCGACCCGACGTGAAACGGCAGGGCGGCCCCGGCGGGCGCGGCGAGCAGGGCCGCGAGCAATGCGGCGAGTGCAATCGTGCGAGAACTCATGGCGATTCCTGCGACTTCGCCCCTCCGGCGGCCTGCAGGCACGACCGCAAAACCCGAGAAATGAAGCGATGAGATCCATTGACGCAGGGGGTAGCAGCCATTCTCACCGTATCCGAACGCCTTAAGGGCAAAGCCCAGTACGACAACCTGACCGCAGCCGAGCTCGTCGAACATATCGTTCGCCGCGGCGAGGGTCTCCTTGGCGGCGACGGGCAGGTCATCGTCGATACGCGCCCCCATACCGGCCGTTCGCCGAAGGACAAGTTCTTCGTTCGCGAGCCCGAGAGCGAGCAGCATATCGATTGGAGCGACGCCAATCAAGGTATCGCCCCCGAGATCTTCGATGCGCTCTTCGAACGGGTCGCCGAGTTTCTCGCGCAGCGCGACCTCTATAGCCTCGATTGCTACGTGGGCGCCGACGAACGGTATCGCGTACCGGTCCGCGTCTATACCGAGTTTGCGTGGCATAGCCTCTTCGCGCGCCATCTCTTCATCACTTCGGAGAGCCCCGATCCCGGTTTCGTCCCGGAGTTTACGGTCGTCGACGCGGCGACGTTCGAAGCCGATCCCAAACGCGACGGTACCCGCAGCGGTACCTTCGTCATCGTCAATTTCAAACGTCGAATCATTCTTATCGGCGGAACGAAGTACGCCGGTGAGATTAAAAAATCGATCTTTACGGTGATGAACTATCTCCTCCCGTTGCGATCGACACTGCCGATGCACTGCTCGGCAAACGTCGGAGGCGAGGGAGATACCGCGATCTTCTTCGGACTCTCCGGAACCGGCAAAACGACGCTCTCCTCCGATCCCAATCGTCCGCTGATCGGCGACGACGAGCACGGATGGTCCGATGACGGGGTCTTTAATTTCGAGGGTGGTTGCTACGCGAAGGTCATCCGTCTCTCGGCGAGTGCGGAGCCCGAGATTTGGGCGGCGACCCACCGTTTTGCGACGGTACTCGAGAACGTCGC
Source organism: Vulcanimicrobiaceae bacterium (assembly GCA_049964475.1). Lineage (GTDB taxonomy): Bacteria > Vulcanimicrobiota > Vulcanimicrobiia > Vulcanimicrobiales > Vulcanimicrobiaceae > JABEUX01. The sequence continues at coordinate 3,992 of JBMFXH010000104.1, read as the reverse complement.
ATACGACGAGCGCACGCGCGCGCTCGATGTCGATTCCGAAGCGAAGACCGAGAACACCCGTGCCGCCTATCCGCTCGAATATATTCCCAACATCGTTGCGGGGAGCAAGGGCGGCCATCCGCATACGATCGTGATGCTCACCGCCGATGCCTTCGGCGTTCTCCCACCGATCAGCATGTTGAGCCCCGATCAAGCGATGTACCATTTTCTTTCGGGATATACCGCCAAGATCGCCGGAACCGAGCGCGGCGTAACCGAGCCGAGCGCGACCTTTTCCACCTGTTTCGGTGCGCCGTTTATGGTGCATCGTCCGACGGTCTACGCCTCGTTACTCGGAAAGAAAATCGCCGAGCACGAAGTGAAGTGCTGGCTCGTCAATACCGGCTGGAGCGGCGGCCCCTACGGCGTCGGCAAACGCATGGCGATCGCGCATACGCGGGCAATGGTCAATGCGGCGATCGAGGGGCGCATCCCCGAACGCTACTCGCGCGAACCCTTCTTCGGCCTCCACGTGCCGCACGAAGTGCCCGGGGTTCCGAGCGAGGTGCTCGACCCTCGAAACGCATGGAGCGATAAAGCCGGCTACGATCTCCAGGCGAGCAAACTTGCGGGGCTCTTTGAAGAGAACTTCAAGCGCTTCGAAACACATGCCTCACCCGAGGTGCTCGCCATAGCGATTCGCGCTCCTCGTTAACGCATTTTTCATCGAACGCTCATCGAACGCTCATCCTTTCCTCGGTTGCTCTTCAGTTTCGAAAGGTAGGATAATGCTATGAAATCCCTCACCATCAAAGGCGCCCTCGGCGCCGCAATCATCGCAGGCATCGCCTTCGCCGGCATCGGCGTCTCGAGCGCTGCACAGACCGCATCGGGTTATCACCACGGTCACCATCGGCCGCCTATCGCTGGAGCGATGCGAGCCGCTCACCTCACTCCAGCGCAGCATCAGCAAATTCGCAGCATTCGTAAAGAGTTCCGCAGTTCGCTGACTCCGGGACAACGCCCGACCCGCGAACAAATGAAAGCGCTACGCGCTCGCGTCATGGCGGTTCTCACGCCGCAGCAACGCACCGCCGTCCAGCAGCGCCTCGCCCAGCTTCGCGCCCAGCATAACGCTCCGCCCGCCCCCAACGCGACGCCGTAGCGTCGAAACGGACCGGCCCCTACAGCCGCACGCGACTGTCGGGGCCGACCTGTAACGCACGGCTCAAATGCACGAGCGATACAAACGCGTGCGTCGCCGCGAGCGCGAAGCCGCGCTCGCCTCCCCGTAGCACCGCAACGACATCCATTCCGGCCGCGCGAGCGGCGGCGATGCCTTGCTGTGAATCCTCGACCACCAAACAGCGCTCCGGAACGATATCGAGGAGCTTTGCTGCTGCAAGATAGCCATCGGGTGCAGGTTTGTTCGCCTCCACGTCATCGGCGGTAACGAGAATTTCGAACGCCGGAAGCCCAGCATGGCGGAGCAGGCCGACGGCCAAGCCTCGGCCACACGAGGTCACCAGAGCGCGCTTATAGCCGCCGAGACGCACCAACAATTCCGCTGCGCCCTCGATCGCTCGTCCCTCGTCGTCGACGAGCGTCCCAAAAAGATCGAAGAGAATCGCATCGTACTCCATGACGCTTCCGTCTTCGGTCGCCGCAACGCAAAATCCCATAGAGCTACAAGCGCGATAACTCCGCTCTCGCTCCCGAATACTCGATGTAGGTATGGGGGCAGGTTTTCATTGCGACGAGAAAATGGTTTCTCGCCGCAGCGATCTCTTTGCGTCCGAGATACCATTCGCCGACGTAAAAATTCGCTTCGCAAAGATCGTGATTCGGTTCGCCCGCTCTCGCTTTCGATGCAGCGGCGAGCGTCACACCCGGGCTCGCCTTCCCGGCGAAAAGCGTCACGACGGGCATCGGCCAGGCCTTCCCGTGATTTCGCGCCGCATTCGCCGCGAATTCCTTCGTATCGTTCACGTGCAAGCGCGCGCGAGCGAGATGGAGCCAAAGGACGGCGTACGGCGAGGGATCCTTCTCCGCGATCGCCCGCGCGAGATCGCGCGCGGCAAAGGCATAGGAGCCGCGCTCGAAATAGAGGTCCCCTCGCGATGCATAGCCGTACGGACTCTTTGGATCGACGCGGATCGCACTGGCGTAATCTGCGAGTGCCGCCGCGGGATGCCCCTGAAGGATCTCGGCCTGCGCGCGCCCTTCATATCCGCTTGCGTCGGTCGCATCGATCCCAATCGCGCGCGAGAAATCGGCGAGGGCGAGTGAGACGTTCCCGAGGTCGAGGTAGGCATAGCCGCGCCCGTCGAGCGCCGAGGTCATCTTCGGGTTACGGTCGAGCGCGCGGGCGAAGTCGGCGAGAGCGAGTCTGTACTCGCCCCGAGCGTACCGAACTCGCGCACGCCACTCGTAGATGAGTGCGTCACCCGGTGTAAGCGCGATAGCGCGAGTGAGATCGGCGAGCGCCGACGCGTACTTTCCTTCATCGGAATAGAGCTTCCCACGCAGCCCGAGGGTAAACGCATTGCGATGATTCATCGCGATGGCGCGATTGAAATCGGGGAGCGCCCGAGCACGATCGCCCATCATATATTCGGCAAAGCCGCGCAGCCCATAGTCCTTTCCATACTTCGGGTCGAGCGCGAGTACCCTATTGAAGTCGGCGCGCGCGAGCACATAACGCTGCGTGTCCATGTAGATCAATCCACGATTCGAGAGCGCCTTGAGGTTCTTCGGCTCGAGTTGAAGCGCGCGATCGACATCGGCCAAGGCCCGGTCGTACTCCCCGAGGTCGACGAAGGCCGTACCGCGATTGACGAGTGCGCTGACCGAGCTCGGATCGAGACTCAACGCCTCATTGTAATCCGCAATCGCTTTCGTGGGCTCTCCACCGTCGCGATAGCCGAGCCCGCGATCGTTATAAATGTCGGCGAGATCGGCGCCGCTATATTGCCCCGATTCGATCTCTGCGGTGCAGGCGGCGACCACGTGCGCCGGCGTTACCGCACGGCTCGGAGCGCTCCCGGGAGCTTCGTCGGAGTTTGCATGCTGCAAAGCGGGCTTCGCAGCGACCACTCCATTTTGACAGACCGAGTGGTTCGACGCCGAAGCCGCGCTTGAGGAGAGCGGGCAAAAAAGCAGCGCAGCCGCTGCGAGCGCGAACGCGAGCGCAAGGGAGCGTGCTCTGCGGATACGGAAAGCGAGGCGCATATCGGGCTCCGATCGGTGAAGGCGCTGAGTAAGCGAGCGCCCCTCCGCTTTCCGTCGACTGCGAGGCGCATCCTCTCTGCAGCGGCTCCCTCCGGCTGCGCTTCCCGGGAATGCCGAAGAGCCCACAGCGATACGCTGCGGGCTCTTCGGGACTTTAATCTGGCACCGTCCTACTTTCGAGGGACCCTGCGGTCCGACTATCATCGGCGCTGGCGGGCTTAACTGCCGTGTTCGGGATGGGAACGGGTGGGACCCCGCCGCCATGGGCGCCAGAAACTTGGTGAGCGACTCAAACGAAGATCTCGTCCGAGCACCCAAACCGGATCCCCAACCGCGATGACGAGCCTGAGCTCGAAGCCGATCGCGGCGGGAAAGCTACATAAAGAAGAACTTCCCGTGTCAAACAAGCGGTGCGTAGTAAAAAATTTCCGAGCTATTAGTACCGGTCAGCTCCACACCTTACGATGCTTCCACCCCCGGCCTATCAACGTGGTAGTCTCCCACGGCTCTTCACCCTTACGGGATTGAGATCTCATCTTGGAGTCAGTTTCACGCTTATATGCTTTCAGCGTTTATCTGATCCGAACGTAGCTACCCGGCCATGCTCCTGGCGGAACAACCGGTTCACCAGCGGTTCGTTCGACTCGGTCCTCTCGTACTAGAGTCCACGCTCCTCAAATCTCCTACGCCCACAGCGGATAGGGACCGAACTGTCTCACGACGTTCTGAACCCAGATCGCGTACCGCTTTAATGGGCGAACAGCCCAACCCTTGGGACCTAC
>JBMFXH010000103.1:0-7602 GCA_049964475.1 Vulcanimicrobiaceae bacterium | reverse complement strand
ATGCGCAGGTGCTCGTCGACGAGCACCACGCCTAGCGGCAAGCGGTTGAGAATACGGCGAAGATCGCGCAGCAATGGAGCGCGTTCGGTCTCTTGGCCCTCGACGGCGGGAACGACGAGCTCGTCGCGCGAGCGCCGCCCACCGCGAAGCCACCACCCGACGGCAAAGCCCGCAACGAGAGCGATCGCCGCAGCGACCGCGGCGATCGACATCGAAGGTTACCCGCGAAACATGTAGCCGCGGCTACGAACGGTAACGATATGGCACGGATTGCGCGAATCGACTTCGATTTTCTCGCGCAACCAACGTACGTGCACGCTGATCGTCTGATGCTCTCCGTCGAAATCGTAGCCCCAAACCTTATCCAACAGCGTCTGTCGCGTGACGACCCGACCGTGGTTTTCCATCAGCAGGCGCAGCAGGCTGAATTCTTTCGGGGCGAGTGCGACTTCTTCTCCGCGTACCACCAATCGCTGCCGCGAAGGATCGAGTGTGATCTCGCCGAGCGTTAACGTTTCGTCGGGGCCGACAACCAGTGGACCGCCGCGCCGCAAGCGCGCCTTGACTCGCGCAAGAAATTCATGAAGAGCGAACGGTTTGGTCACGTAATCATCGGCACCGAGCTCGAGCGCGAGGACTTTGTCGATCTCTTGGTCCTTCGCGGTGAGCATGATGATCGGCACCGTTGAAAATTTGCGAATTTCCTTGCACGCCTCGACACCGTCGAGCACCGGCAACATGATATCGAGCACGACCAGATCGGGCTCCTCGCGTTGCGCCAGCGAGACTGCGGTACGCCCGTCACCGGCGGTCACAACGCGATAACCGCTCCGCTCCAAATTAAAGCGAAGGGTCTGCAAAATCGCCGATTCGTCGTCGACCACGAGAATTTTTTTATCGAAGTCGGCCTGCTTCGTGAACGTTCGTTGCATTATCAGGGCTCCTGCGCTCCGTAGAGCTTCGCTATGGCCGTATAATCGCGCTTACCGTCGGTCGCGGATTGAAGCGTATAGAGCTGATGCGCGAGCGCAGCTTGCGGCATGGGGTGCCCCATCGAACGTGCCGCATCGAGTGCCGCAGCGAGGTCTTTGCGTAGTAAGTCCATCGCGAACCCTCCGTCGAATCCGGCTCCCAGCCACGTCTTGGGTATCCACTGTTCGAGTACGTAATTCGAAGCAGTCGCGCTTTTGAGGACCTCGCGCACGGCATCGAGATCGGCTCCGGCTTTCCGCGCGAACATCAACGCTTCGGCGTTGGCGATCATAATGCTGCCGATCGCGATCTGGTTCACAAGTTTTACCGTCTCCCCCATCCCAACGGGGCCGAGGTGGTGCGGCGTACCCATCGCTTCGAGCACCGCGCGGACGCGCGCGAAGTGCTCGTCGCTCGCTCCGACCATAATCGTTAACGTGCCGCTCTGTGCGCGCATCGGCCCACCGCTGACCGGTGCATCGACGAAGCCGATGCCGCGCTGCGCGAGCCGCTCGGCGAAGCGGCGCGAGGCGACCGGTGAGATCGTCGACATATCGACGACGATGCTCCCTTCGCGCAACCCTTCGACGACGCCGCGCTCGGCGAAAAGTGCCTCTTCGACCTGCGGCGCATCGGGCACGCATAGCACGACGATCGCGCTCTCGGCCGCGACTGCGCCCGGGTGCGCGACCGCGCGAGCGCCGGCTGCGGCAAGCCGCTCGAGCGGAGCGCGGTTACGATGCGCCGAGGCAACGACGGGAAAACCCGCACGTAGCAAGGCATGGGCCATCGGCTCGCCCATAGCGCCGAGCCCGATAAAACCTACGGTTGTGGGGGATGACATCGCAATAGCCGTTTATCGCTTCCGGCGCGCGCTTCCTCGTCCCGGCCCCGGGCATAGGGGCGGGCCTTCGGCCGGACGAAGCCCCGGCCCCATGCCTACACCGACTCGTCGTCCGACTTTCGACGACATGAACCTCTCGACGGGTAAACGCGCCCGTCTCCACCGGCTGATGTACGAGCACGGCCCCGCGAACGGCACGCTGATGATTCTACCGATCGATCAGGGGCTCGAGCACGGACCGATCGATTTCTTCGACAACCCCGATGCGCTCGATACCGATTGGATCTACCGTCTCGCCGTCGAAGGCCGATTCTCGGGCATCGCCCTGCACATCGGACTGGCGGAAAAATACCACCGCCAGTATGCCGGCCGCGTACCGCTGGTCCTGAAAGTAAACGGGAAAACCAATCTTCCCCCCGACGACGAAGCGTTTTCGTCGCTCACCTCCGGCGTCGAAGACGCGGTGCGCCTCGGGGCCGACGCGGTCGGCTACACGCTCTACGTCGGCAGCCCCTCGCAAGATGTCGATATCGCGCAATGTAACGAAGTTCGCCGCGAGTGCGAACGCTACGGCATGCCGCTGATCGTGTGGTCGTATCCGCGCGGAAGCGCGGTGAAAGCAAAAGGCGGTGTCGATTCACTCTATGCAATCGATTACGCAGCTCGCGTCGCCTGCGAAGTCGGGGCCGATATCGTCAAGCTCAACGAACCCAAATGGGAGCCTGAAGGCGCAGCAAAATCGCCGAAGCCCTATACTACGCTTTCATTCGACGATCTCGAAGGGCTACGCCGCGTCGTTCGCTCGGCGGGGCGCACCTTGGTTTTAGTATCGGGCGGCAGCAAAATGGGCGACGAGGCAACGATGCACAAGGCCCAAATGGCGATGGAAGCGGGCTGCGTCGGGCTGATCTTCGGTCGCAATATGTGGCAGCGGCCCTGGGAAAGCGCGCTCTCGATGGCCGGCCGCATGCACGAGCTCATGAAGGGTTACGGCCAATAGCGCTTGCTCGCTAGCGAAACTTGCAGCCGAGCACGAATGGTTAAGGACGTATTATGCATGAAACGACAACCGAGCTGGCCGAACGCGTCAATGCGGCCCTCGACAAGGTGCGTCCGGGAATCGCCGCCGACGGCGGCGAGGTCTGGCTCGTACGGATCGACGGCTCGGTTGCCTTCGTGCAGATGCTCGGGGCGTGCGGCGGCTGCCCGGCCTCGCACCTCACGCTCAAAGGAGCGATCGAAGCGATCGTTACCGCCGAAGTCCCCGAGATAACCGAAGTCGTGCAGGTCTAACCGGCACGGCTTTTCTCTACTGCTACGTCCTACCAGTTCAAGAGCACATAAAAACGAAGGAGAACGAATGATCCGTCGAACGATGACGGCGCTTGCCACAGCAGCGTTTATAACGCTCGCTCCGCATATCGGCGCCGCAGCGACTCCGCAGTTGGTTCCCTCGCTCGCCACGGCGAGCAATCCGGAAACGCTGCTGCTCGATGCCCGCGAAGCACCGCGCGGCATTATGATCGCCCACCTCCATATCCCCGCACGTCCGGGCACGTTCACGATCGTCTATCCGAAGTGGATTCCCGGCGAACACGGGCCCACCGGACCGATCGGCGATCTCGATATGCTCTCGGTCCGCGTCAACGGCCAGAAAGTTCCGTGGCGTCGCGACCTCGTCAATATGTATGCGTTCCACATCGCCGTCCCCGCCGGCGCGGATGCCGTCGACGTGACGTTCCGCGAGATTCTCAACTCGCCGGGCGATATGATGGGCACGAGCAAACTCGCCATCGTCAATTGGAACCGCGATATTCTCTATCAGAACAACACGAACAATCGCGACGTCATTGTAAAATCCTCGATTATTCTTCCGCAGGGCTGGCATTACGGAAGTTCGATGCCGGTCGCATCGCGCTCCGGTCAGCAAATTAATTTCAAGCCGGTAACGCTCGCCTTCATCGTCGATACGCCGCTGGACATGGGGCAATACGTCCGCAAGATCGTCCTTTGGCAGCACGGTACTGCAAAACAAGTGCTCGATGCCTTCGCCGATCACCCCGAAGATCTCGATTTTTCGAACAAACTCATTCGTGAATACAAACGGATGACGCCCCAAGCCCTCGCACTTTACGGTGCGCGCCATTGGTACGTCTACCATTCGCTCCTGACCCTCAGCAACAAAATCGGTTTCCAGGGAATCGAGCACCATCAATCGAGCGACGACCGCGCTCCCGAAGACTTCATGACCAACCCGATGGAGCAATTTGCCGCCGGCGACTTGCTCACGCATGAGTTCTCGCACTCCTGGAACGGGAAATACCGCCGCCCCTTCGACCTCTACCAGCCGAATTTCCAGATCCCCGAGCGCACCGAACTGCTCTGGGTCTACGAGGGCATGAACCAGTACCTCGGCGATCTGCTCTCGTTCCGCATGGGGATTCGCAAAACGTCGGAGTATCCGGAGTATCTCGCCAGTATCTATGCGAGCATGGCGAACGAGCCCGGACGCGATTATCGCCCGATCATCGATCTCACCACCTCCGCTCCCTATCTCTACCAATCGTACGGCGACTACACCTCGCTGCGTCGCACGGCGGGAGATTTCTACACCGAGGGCGAGCTGCTCTGGCTCGATGTCGATTCGATTATCCGCGAGAAATCGCACGGAACGAAATCGCTCGATACCTTCCTGCACCTCTACGCCGGGCCTCCGAACACCGGCCCGATCACGAAGCTCTATAACCGCGAACAAATCGAAGCGTTGCTCAATAAGGTCGTGCCCTACAACTGGCACGCGTTCTTCCAGAAATACGTCTACTCGGTCGCCATACAACCTCCCGATGCCCTCGCGCGCACCGGCTTCAAGTTGGTCTACACCGCGACACCGAATAAATTCATCCAAGCGAACGAGACGCTGCGCCATTATGTCGACGCATGGTATTCGCTGGGCCTACGCCTGGCGATGAACGGCGGCATCGGTGACGTTCGTCGCGGATCGCCGTCGTGGACGGCGATGCTCTCGCCCCACGAAAAGATCGTCGCGATCGACGGCCGCGCCTTCTCGGGCAAGGTCCTCACGCGTGCGCTCGTCCGCGCCGAGAAGAACAAGCAGCCGATCTCGCTCCTGGTGGAATCGGACGGCTACTTCAATTCGGTGAACGTTACCTACACCGGCGGCCCGCGCTATCCGCACCTCGTACGGATCAAGGGCGTACCGAACATGCTCGCTAAAATCATGGCGCGCAAGAAGTAGATGAACCGCCGGAGGATCCTACGAGCCGCCGGGCTCGCACTGCTCCTCCTACTCGCATGGCTGGGCTCCGGTTACATCGGGGCCCAGCGTGCGTGCGCTCACGACCCACGTTTTGCGTGTTCGCCGCGCGATGCCGCACACGCGATTCACATCGCCGACCCGACGAAATCGTGGGCGTTTTACGGACGCCTCGCACCGGGGCAACACGACCGCTATCGTTTTCACCTTCGACGGGCAGCATCGATACCGTGGAATCTGCTTGTAGAACAGCGCGATGCCGGAGATCCGGCACGCCCGGTGGCTACGCTTACCACTGCCTCCGGTAAGCCAATTGCACGAGCCACGCTCGCGCGCGCGCAGGCGTTCTTCGAGCCGTTTTCAGGGATTCAGTATCTCTCTTCTCCACCGGTGACGCTTCATCTCGCACCGGGCAGCTACCGCATCGAGATCGCCATGCAGGGCCCCGGATCGGCGCAACGCTACGTCATGGCAATCGGCGCGCAAGAGCGCTTCGGACTTATGGAAATCCCCTACGTTCTCGGCGCCATCTACCGCATTAAGACGCGCGGCTGGTAGTATCTGCGGCGCAACGGTCGCAGTACCACGCGACCGCGCCTTCGAACTTCGCCGGCACCATATGTTCGCGCACGTTGCGCTTGCCGCATTTGGCGCAAGCAAAGCTCTGGCCCAACGGCGGAACGATCGAGCCCTCACCGCGTTTCGCCATGTAGGCGACCAGATAGATAATCAGCCCGAGGGTTAACGGCGCCGCGGCCATGAAAAGCCCTAAATGCGCACCTGAGAGCGTAACTGCTGTCGTCATAACGAACGCACACGTTCGGACATTCGCGCGAAAATTCCGCCCCGCGGGGCTCGATGCTAGAGCGATATCGCTCCGGCATAGCCGGTCAGTTCGACATAGCCCTGCCCGAGCCGACGCCCCGTGCTCGCGTCGACCACACGCACCGCCCCTTCCCAATAGGTCGCCTGCCTACCGACGAGTTCTTGATCCTTGAGGACCGGAATCAACCGAAGCGGTGCAGCGATCCCCGCGACGCGAACGACCCACCCCGAGGGATAGCGTACGTGCGTATGCGGGCTGCGCCAATACCCGGTCGGCGTTATGTGAAAATCGCGCAGCGGTAGATAGGTTGGTCGCCCGCTACGCGAAACGAGCGTGCCGGATGACTGCGGCGTGGTCGCTCCATCTCGCTCTCGTAATCGATAGAGCATGAGTTCGCGACCATCGTGAAGTTGGATCGAAAACCAGTCCCACCCAACCTGGCCGACGGAGAGTTCGTCGGAGCCGTACTCGTGATCCATCCATGCGATACCACCGACGCGTTCCGTTCGGCCGCCGACGCGAAGCGTTCCCGAGGCGCGCAAGCGCGTGAAGGAATAATAATGCGAAGCGCAGCTCGCACATGGGCCCTTACGCGAGATTCCACCGGGACCCTCGACGACCGGCATTTTCTCCGGCACGACGCGAAGATCGATCGCATTTCCGCCATTGGCCGCTCGTAACTCCATCGTCGGTTCGATCGCCGAGGTGCCGCGGAGCGACCAGCCGTTCACGCGCACCAGGAGGCGTCGCCGCGATGCAAAGCCCATTCCCAGTGCATCGCGCGCCGATCTCTCGGCATAGTAAAAGTGCTTTCCGTCGATATCGGTAATTGCGAGGTGCGCCGAATAGAGTTGGGCTCCATGCCATGCACTTCTTCCAGGTTTGACGCGATAGGGATGGGGGCGCAGACCGAAGCGAAAAAACGTCAACTCGAAACCATACCGCCGCCCATCGACTGCGCGCAGGTGACCCGTGAAGTACCACCACTCCGTGCGATAGTTGTCGTGTGCGAAGTGGTCGCGCGGAAACGCGAAACGATAAGGAGCTCGAGCGATCTGCCAGGTTTGCGTTCCCGAAGCGGGCAACGCTTGGAAAGCAACGAGCGTTACGAGCGCCGCGAGCGAGCGAGCAAATGATGGCAACCTATTCAACACGAAGCGCCTCGACCGTTTGTATGTCGGCTGCAAGCTTCGCGGGGTAGAGCGCGGCGACCAGCGCCGTGGCGATCACCAAAAGCGCCGACTGCACGAAGAGTTCCGCCGGGGCATTCCAGGCGATCAACCAACCGAAGCTCTGCCGGTTAATGACGAAAATCAGATCCCGCCCAAGCAAGATCCCAAGCGTGGTTCCGAGGACCGCGGCGATCGCCCCGATCGCGGAGGCTTGGAGAAGCACGGTGCGCACGACGCCCCGACGCGTAAGGCCGAGATAACGCGCGAGGGCGATCTCGCGCCGACGTTCGATAACCAACGCCACAAGCGTGCCGACCGTTCCTAGAATCGCGATCAGCGTGCCGATTGCATAGAGCGCTCCGGTGATCGCGAAGGTGCGGTCGAAGACGCCGAGCGCGAAACCACGGAGCTCGCGATTGCTTTCGATCTGGGCGCGCAGAGGGGAGAGCGCACGATAGATTCGGTTCCGTAAGCGATCGAGGGAGACGCCGTGACGGACGTACACCGCGATCGA
>JBMFXH010000102.1:0-7645 GCA_049964475.1 Vulcanimicrobiaceae bacterium | reverse complement strand
GTCACGCCCGAGGGGCATGTTCTGTCACGCCCGAGGGGCATGTTCTGTCACGCCCGAGGGGCATGTTCTGTCACGCCGAGTAGCGCGAAGCGCGTATCGAGGCGGCCGCTGCGGCCGCCGACGATTCTGCACCGCACCGCTCCTCGCTGCTCGCTTCATCGCTCGTCGGGTGCAGCGCCTTACTTCTTGAAGACCTCTTCGTAGTGACGTTCGAGGTTCTCGACGCTCGGAAGGGCGTGCGCCGCTAACGGCGCTCGTACTTCGCGTTCGTTCATCTCGTAATAGATTTTGCCGTTGCTGAAATCTTCTCGTAGGCGAGGGCTCACGACGAAGCGGCGATCCGGCCGAATCGACACGTATCCTTTGTCGAAGAGTCGATGGATATCGGAGCGTAAGGCGATGCCGTTCGAGAGCTCGTGGCGAACGCGTTCCGCGAACGGTACGATATGCGCTGCATCGAGAACGGGGACCGTTCGCTCCCCCGAAACGGCACAGCGTCGCTCGTATGCATCGAGTACGAGTGCGCGAAACGTTCCCTGCCCTTGCCGCGGAAGATAGAGTGCGCGCTTCTTCGCACGCCCTCCGAATGGAGCGCGTGCGTCGGGGCTTAGTGCCGGCGGCGGTAGCGCAGCTCCGAGCCGCGCGCAGACCTGTTCCCAGAGCCGAGTACCTTCGCCGGAATTCATATCGTAATACATTCCCGTTTGAATGTTCGGCTTCCAATCGCGCGGCGGTTCGATCCACGCCGAGCGTTCGAAAAATGTCGGTTCGTCGAGAAATACACAACCGATTTCGTAACTCTCGTCGACTGAGCGGTGCGTATACCCAGCCGTGAGATCGAGCAGGCGATCGATCGTCGGCACCCCGTTTTTTTCGCCGAAGAACTCCCAAGCGTCGCGTATGCTGTAGCGCACCGCGCGTTCGAAGAAGCCCACGCCGACGATCGCGTTTAGCGGGGCCTTGAGCTTGAACAGAAAGGGTGCGCCGGGGCGCGCATTAAGCGAGCCCCCACCGGGCCTCCAGAAATTCACTTCATCGAGTTCGGGGCGGCGGGAGAGAAACTCAAACCAGTCTCGGTCGGTTAGGCCGATATAGAGGTCGCGCTGCGCCGGAGAGCTCTCCACAGAGTGAACGTACGGGGCCTCTGCGAGAAACCATTCAAAACCGGCTTTAGGGAGAAAAGAGCAATGCCGCGATTCCTCCACACCTCGATCTTCGTCAACGATATGGCCGAATCAATCGCTTTTTATACCGAGAAGCTCGGCATGAAACTGCTCGATGGGCCGTTCCACTATCCCGGAAATGCCGATATGGCCTTTGTCGGGAGCGATTGGAACGCGTACATCGAGCTGGTCTTCGATCTCGAAGATCATCCTCCGTACGAACTCGGAAATCGCTACGAACATCTCGCGCTTGAAGTCGAGGGCGATCTCGCTCCCTACGTTGCGAGCCTACGCGAGCGCGGCGTCAAGGTGCTCAAGGACGTCTATAAATCGCCCGGCGGAACGCGAGCGATCGCCTTTATCGAAGACCCCAACGGAATTCCCATCGAACTCCTCGAGCCGAGACGCGCCAAGACGCTCGGATAGCGCGCCGTCGAGCGCTCCGGCATGAATCGGAGCGGATCGTTACGAAACCGCCCTCCCGATGCCCAGCCCAATTCTCGCTCCCCGCGGCACCTACGATCTGTTGCCGCCGGCCTCCACGCTTCGTGCCGCTCTCGAAGCGCAGATGCGCGCCGTCGCAACCAGTTTTGGCTACGGCGAGATTCGCACGCCGATCTTCGAGGCGACCGAACTCTTCGAACGCGGTGTCGGCGAGGGCACCGATATCGTCGAAAAAGAGATGTACACGTTCGTCGATAAGGGCGAACGCCGCATGACGTTGCGCCCGGAATTTACTGCGCCGGTCGTACGCGCCGCGCTCGAGCACAAACTCTTTGCCGCAGGCCCGCAACGCTTTTTCTATCTCGGTCCGATCTTTCGTTACGAACGTCCGCAGAAAGGCCGCTACCGACAGCCGCATCAATTCGGCGTCGAATGTTATGGCTACGCTGAGCCGGAAGCCGACGTCGAAGTTATCTCGCTCGCCCGGCAACTTGTTGCTTCGCACGGAATCAACGATGCGCGCTTGCAACTCAATAGCATCGGCGACGCTGCTTGCCGCGAACGTTACCGCGAAGCGCTGCTTGCGTTTTTGCGTCCGCTCGCCGCATCGCTCTCCGAAGATTCGCAGCGACGACTCGAGCGCAACCCTTTGCGCGTACTCGACAGTAAAGATCCGCGCGACGGCGAGGCAGTACGGAACGCGCCGCGCATGCTCGAACACCTTTGCGATCCCTGCAACGAGCACTTCGGCGCGGTGCGCGCACTTCTTGACACGCTTGCAATTCCGTACGACGTGAATCCGCACATCGTGCGCGGACTCGACTACTACACCCGCACGGTTTTCGAGATCGTCTCGAACTCATTGGGCGCGCAGAGTACCGTCTGCGGCGGAGGGCGCTACGACAACCTCGTCGCCTCGCTCGGCGGCCCCGATGTGCCGGCCGTCGGCTTCGCGATGGGCATCGAGCGATTCGAGATGATTCTCTCCGCCGCCGGTTCTGCGCCGGAGACGACGCGTCGCGGCGTGCAAGCGATCGCCCTCGGGGTGCAGGCGCGTGCGCGGCTCCTGCTGCTCGCACAGCGCTTGCGAGAGCGCGGGACCGCCGTCTTCATGGACTTCGCGGATCGAAAACTCCCCGCCCAGTTCAAGCTTGCGGAGCGGAACGGTGCGCGCGCGGGGCTCATCCTCGGGAGCGACGAACTGGAAAAGGGGGAGCTGGTGGTGCGCGATCTCGTCGAGCGTAGCGACATTCGGCTCGCGCTCGACGATATCGAGGGAATCGCAATCGCTCTGCAACGAATGGGAGTGTAATGGAACAGGATTTTGAAGCGATAGAACGGCTCATTGCGGTGATGGAGCAGCACGATCTCGACCGCATGAAAGTGCGCGTCGGCGAGACGCTCTACGAACTCGTTCGGCGCGAGGCTGCCGCACCGGTGGTGACGCAGATCGGCCACGTTCCCGCACCGGTGCTCGACGGCTCCGGCCCCGCGCCGGTCGCCGGGCCGCCCAAAAACGTCAAGCGCGTGAGCGCTCCGCTGACCGGGGTCTTCTATCGTTCCTCATCTCCGGATTCCGCCGCATTCGTCAACGAAGGCCAACGCGTGGAGCCCGGCGACGTTCTCTGCATTCTCGAAGCGATGAAATTGTTTAACGAAATTCAGAGTGAATTCGCCGGGACGATCGTCCGCATCATCCCGCAAAACGGCGAGCTGGTTTCGCAGGGCGAGGATCTCTTTTGGATCGAGCCGTGAGCGAGCTGCCTGCGACGCACGGCCGACGCGATTTCTCCGAACTAATCGCCGAACGGCAAGGGCTACTCGACGCACCGCATTATCGCGCCCAAGTCGAGGCGATCGCCGAGGCGATGGTCGTCGCGCTGCGCGCCGGCAAGAAGGTTCTTTGGTGCGGCAATGGGGGCAGCGCCGCCGAGGCACAACATATGGCCGCCGAACTCTCGGGGCGCTTTTTACGCGAGCGTCCCGGCTATTACAGTGAAGCGCTCTCCGTCAATTCCTCGACGCTCACCTGTATCGGCAACGATTACGGATACGACGTCGTTTTTTCGCGCCAAGTCGAAGCTTTTGCGCGGCCGGGCGATGTCGTGATCGGTATGACGACTAGCGGTAGCTCGCGGAATATCGTTCTCGCGCTCGAGGCGGCGAAGAAAATGGGAGCGGTCGCGGTCGCTTTTACCGGTAACGGGGGCGGCGAGAGTGCGCGCGTCGCCGATCTGTCGCTCGTCGGCCCCGACGGTTACGCCGCGCTCGTACAAGAAGTGCACCAAGTGATGGCGCACATTCTCTGCGACCTGGTGGAACAACGGATGATTTTCGGGGATCTCCCGTGAGTCCCTCGCTCGCCGTTCCCGACGCGCGTACGCTGTTCGAAAAAATGGCGGGGAAACGCATCCTAGTCGTCGGCGATATCATGCTCGACGAATGGATTTGGGGGCGCGTCGAACGAATCTCTCCGGAGGCTCCGGTGCCGGTCGTCGCTGTCAACAATCACTCGTTTACGCTCGGCGGCGCAGCAAACGTCGCCCACAATCTTTGCGTTCTCGGCGCGGAGGTCTCGTGTATCGGCGTCGTCGGCAACGATCCGTTCGGTGACGAGGTGCGCGCGATGCTGCGCGCGCAAAAAATGAATGCCGACGGCGTTCTTTCGGTCGAGGATCGCCCCACGACGCGCAAGACGCGCGTTGTCGCCCAGCACCAACAGGTCGTCCGGGCGGATTGGGAATCGGTCGAACCGCTGCGCCCCGCCGACGCCAAGCGCATTACGGCAATCGTCGCCGAGGCCTCGAAAAACGCCGATGCGGTGATCGTCAGCGACTACGCGAAAGGTCTGCTCTCGCGGGAGATCGTCGAGGCCGCGAACCTCTGCCCGCTCGTGCTCGGCGATCCGAAGCCGCAGCATGCGGCACTTTTTTCCGGGGTAACGTGCGTCGCGCCGAATCTCAGCGAAGCGGCGGCGGCATCGGGAATAGCTATTCGCGACGAAGCATCGCTGGAGAGAGCCGGAAAGGTCTTGCTCGAACGTTTCGGCTGTCGATATGTGGTCGTCACGCGCGGCGAACACGGCATGTCGCTCTTTGGCCGGGACGGGGAGCGCTTGACGATTCCGTCGGTTGCGCGAACGGTTTTCGATGTCAGCGGTGCGGGCGATACGGTCGTCTCGGTGCTCGCGTTGGCGCTCGCCGTCGGCGCCCCGATCGAGCGCGCCATGCAGCTTGCGAATTATGCCGCCGGCGCGGTGGTCGAAAAACTCGGCACGGCGACGGCGAGCGCACAGGAAATATTGGAGTTACTCGAACATGCCGACGCCTGATTTTCTCTTTGGGCGCGTGCTCGAAATGCACGAGGCGCTCGCCTACCGTCATATGCTCGGCGCGCGGAATAAGCGCGTCGTCTTCACGAACGGTTGTTTCGATATTCTTCACGTGGGGCACGCGGAATATCTTGCATGGGCGCGCGCGCAAGGCGATGCGCTCATCGTCGGTCTCAACGGCGATGCCTCGGTTCGCGAGCTCAAAGGGAGCCCGCGCCCATTCGTGCCCTTCGAGCAGCGCGCTCGGTTGCTCTGCGCGCTGCGGAGCGTCGATGCCGTCATCGGGTTCGAGGAGCGAACGCCGGAAAAACTTCTCGATCGGCTCCGCCCCGACATCCATGTGAAGAGCGCGCAATATCGCATCGACGATCTTCCCGAAGCGCGCATCGTTACCGCCTACGGCGGTGAAGTGCGGCTCGCCCCGCACGTTGAGGGCACGAGCACGACCGATATCGTGGAGCGAGTTCGCGCGCACTTTCCGTCGAGCGGTTAGCGTGCGTCTCGCGCTGACCGTCAACGGGCCGGGGGAAACGGCGGGCTGGGCGCGCCCGCTCGTCAGCGCCCTCTATCGAAGCGAGCCGAAGATCGAAATCTACGCGTTTCTCGTCCCCGACGATTTTGCGACCGGCTACGAAGCGGGAATGTTGCGCGCGCTCTTTCCGCAAGCACACGTCTTCGAACCTTCGCGTTATCTTGCGTTTGCACTCGGGCGATCGCTGGAAGGCGTTCCGGAGCGCGTCGACGGCGTGCTCTATCTCGGCGGCGATCTCATGCATGCCGCGCGCCTCCATGCACGGCTCCACGGCAAAGAGTTCACCTATAAGTTTTCGCGAGCGCGCTACGCGCGCAAGCTCGCTCGTGCGTACGCCGTTGACGAAGCGAACGCCGCGCAGTTGGAAGCATGGGGCGTTCCACCCGAGCGCATCGAACGCGTCGGCAACCTGGCGATCGACGGAGCGATCGAGCAGGCGAAGGAGCCGCTCCCGCCGTGGTTCGAACGCGGTGGATTGGTCGTTCTTCCCGGTTCGCGCTCGTATGAAGTCGAGCATATGATTCCGTTTTTCTTCACGGCGGCGTTGCGAATACATGCCGAGCGGCCATCGCTTCCGATCGCTTTCGGGATATCGCCCTTTACCTCGCTCGATGCGGTACAAAAGGCGATCGAGGCGGGCGGCGACCCGCGCGTCTGGTCGAAAAAAGGCCGCCTTCTTCGCGAAGGCGAGCGCGCATGGCTCGCCGATGCAAGCGGCGAGCGTCGTTTTCCGATCGTTCGCGAAAGCCTCGCCGCTGCGTCGGCCGGCGCGCTCGCGCTCACGCTGCCCGGAACGAAATGCATCGAGCTCGCCGCGCTCGGCGTTCCGACGATCGCCGTTACGCCCCTGAATGCCGCCGAGCTGATCGCTATTAACGGTCCGCTCACCTACCTCAATCGTATTCCGTGGCTCGGCGCAGCGTTGAAGCGCGCGGTTGCAGTGCGAATATCGCGGCGCTTTCGCTTTCACACCCAACCGAATATCGATGCCGGCGAGGAGCTCGTGCGGGAGTTGCACGGCACCTTGACGCCGGGCCGCGTTGCCCGCGTTGCGATGGCAACCTACGACGACCACGCGTGGCGCACGCGCGTCGCTCTTCGGACGAAGGAGCTCTATTTCGGGCATGCGGGTGCCGCGCAACGTTTAGCGGAATCCCTACTCGTCATGCTTCGGGAGAAAGAATAACCGTGCGGCTCTCGGTCGTCATTGCGACGAAGGACCGTGCGAGCTACCTCGAGCGCGCCTTGGCCTCGCTTGCATTGCAGCAGGCGGCGCCGAGCTTCGAAGCGATCGTCGTCGATAACGGTTCGACCGATACGACGCGCGCGCTCGTCGAGGGCTTGGCCCAGACGAGTACCTTTCCGATCCGCTATCTTTTCGAAGCGGAGCCGAACCGCGGAAAGGCGCGTAACCGCGGCGTTGCCGTCGCGCGTGGATTTATCGTACTGTTCTGCGACGACGACGTTGTTTTGCCGTCGGGTTTCCTCGCCGCACACGAAGCCGCGCACGGCGCTCCGGGGCTCGTCGTCAACGGCGCGATCGTCAACGTACCCGATTACGAACATCGACCGAAGCCTTCGCTCGCCCACTACTCGGGCGCCTTTCTTTGCACGTGCAACGTCTCGATTCCCAAGGCGGCAATCGATGCGGTGGGCGGGTTCGATGAATCTTTTCACCTGTATGGTTGGGAGGATACCGAACTCGGCGTTCGCTTACGCGAGAGCGGCCTGCATCGACGCTTCTCCTGGGACGCATTTCTCTGGCACATAAAAAAACCCAGCGACGAAACACTCGAAGTGCTCGCGCGGAAATCCGTCGAGAAAGCCCGCATGGCGCGCCGGTTTTTAGAGAAGAGCCCTTCTTCGCGCGTGAAGGCCGCGACCGGCGCGCACCGGCTCAACGAGCTGCGTGCGAAGTATCTTCTCCCCGACGCGCTCCTCGCTTTTTACGCCGGCGTCGCGAGCGACGAGCGCGCGCACCCGGCGATGCGCTCGATCGCGAAAGCGCAATTCCTCGATGGAATCTACGCTCGCGAGTTGTTCAGCACGCCGGACAAGTGAACCGCGCACTGCTCTATTGCGCAGGCGGCGGCATCGGCGATTCGCTGATCGCTACCGTCGTCGCCCAAGCGTTACGCGGCCGATACGATAGCGTCGACGCGCTCACGCTCCCCG
>JBMFXH010000101.1:0-7648 GCA_049964475.1 Vulcanimicrobiaceae bacterium | reverse complement strand
TCGAACGGCTTGCAGCGGCAACTGGAGCTCATCGCACCGCAACCCGCTATCCGGGCGATTACTTCGATCTCTCAGGCGTTGGTTTAACGCAAGAAGACCTGACGGACTTGCTGGCTGCGGAGCTCGTGGTTGGAACTGGCGGCTCTGGATCTCGCGCAAATATGGAGAGCGCAAAGAGCGCAGCCGCGGACCTTTTATCCTTGGCGCTCCTTCCAAGAGGTAATAAGAGCACGCTCCATTTTTCGCCCTCCGTAGTTCGCATTGCAGCCTTCCTCGCTGACATTGGGGAGGAGGCTGAATGAAAGCCAAAGCCATTACTTTCGATGCTGTCGATGCGCTGTTCTTCCGCGACGGGCGCCCCTATCGCATGGGGAGCGGAAAGGGCGATCCCGGCAACGATCAGGCCGACGTGACGACGGTCTTTCCCCCTTCGCCATACACGGTGCTCGGAGCTTTGCGTGCGGGGCTTGCAATGTGCCACGGCTGGAGTGGAACCAGGAGCTGGGACGACGAGTGCAAGCGGGTTCTTGGCGATGGATCGGACCTTGGTTCCTTAGGATTTCGCGGTCCATTTCTCGTGCGCGGTCAAGAGCGAGAGCGCCTGTACCGAATCCCGGCACACTATGTCGAGCGGCACGATAAAGATTCTACTCGCAAGGGGGCGCTGCTCGCCCCTAGCGAGGCATTCATTATGGCCTGCGATATAGGAAAAGTTCGACTTCCCGAGCTTTCGACCGAAATGAAGAAGTTTTCTGACTGGAAGTCGCGTTCCAACGCGTACGTCACTTTTGAGGGGCTTCGCACAATACTCAACGGATCGGTTCCGGCGGTAAGTACCATTATCGAGCCGGACGAACTCTATCAAGACGAGCCACGATTAGGGCTTCGGCGCGATGCAGAGAAACATATCACCGGAGACGAGGGATCGCTCTATTCGCCCACCTTTGCGCGCATGACCCGGGGCATTCGCTTGCTCATGGAGGTCGCTGGCATCCCCGACGCCTGGGCAATCCCCAATGTCGTGCCGCTAGGCGGGGAGGGTCGTATGGCCATCCTCGAAAGTTATGAGGTTACTCCCCCCTGCGATCCGAGCGCTATCATCGAGCCTGACGGCGATGGAGTCGTCTCGTTTGTTTTTGTCGCGATTACTCCGCTGCGGCTCCCAACCTCGGCGAACGGCGCCCTTCCGGTACGAGCCGAGCCCGGCACCGGGCTATTTGAGGCACTGGGCTTCCCCGAGATTGAGATTGTAAGCGCGTGCGTCGAGCGTCCACAGTATATCGGGGGGTGGGACACCATAGGGGGCGCACCGCTCCCGGTGCGCCCTCATCTGCCGGCCGGAAGCGTGCTCTTCTGCCGAGCGAAGGAGACCGCATTCAGGGATTTGGAGAGTGCGCGCCAGGTGGGAGTAGGAGACGATGCACGATTCGGAATCAATCAATTCACGCTCGGCCACTTCCCGATGCAATAATAGTTCAGTCGAACCATCACAGAAGGGTAGGAAATGCACGCACGAATATTTGGATTCCTTGCTGAGACCTCGGTGCACGTCGGCAGTAGCAGGTCGGAGGGCGTCGTCGATCTTCCGGTAGCCCGGGAGGCCGTCACGGGTTATCCGTACGTGCCCGGATCGGGGCTCAAGGGAGCCCTGAGGCAGTACGTGGAGGATGATGTCGACAAAAACGTACTTTTCGGGGCGCATGATTCGACATCTGCGGGGCAGTTGCTCATCGGAGATGCTCGACTCTTACTGCTGCCGGTGCGGTCGCTCAACGCGGCGGCAATGTGGGTAACGTGCCCGCACTTGATCGAGCGATACAGCCGCGATTCGAACCTTGCAGGCGCCAACTTTGACGCGAGCCTGCCGAAGATCGACAAGCGTGACACATATCTTGGGCCCAAATACGGCAACAATCTTCCGCTCATGCTCGAAGAGCGGGCTCTCGAACATGGCGGCGAGCTCGACCCAGCGCTCATAGAGCAACTGGCGAAGCATATTAGTGGTGTAGGTGCGGTGTCGGCAACGATTGAGAGACTGAAGGTGCGAACCGTACTTTTGCACGACGACGACTTTGCCTGGTTTGCGAAAAATGCCGTGCCGGTGAGTGCGCGAAATAATTTAGATGAGACCACGAAAATAAGCAAAAATTTGTGGTATGAGGAGGCGCTTCCCCCCGATACAGTTTTTTATTCGCTGATTGGCGATCGGAGAGGGGACGGTCTTGCTAAACTTGAGACGGTTTTTCGCACCCGACCGTATCTACAGTTAGGTGGCAATGAGACTGTTGGAATGGGTTGGGTGCGCGTTTGCATTCCGGCCTCCTCGGGGAGTACTCATAATGCAAATGCCTGAGCAGCGTCGCGCCAATTACGCCCTGACGTGTGTTCGCGAGGTGGCTCGTGATG
This sequence comes from Vulcanimicrobiaceae bacterium, assembly GCA_049964475.1. Taxonomy (GTDB): domain Bacteria; phylum Vulcanimicrobiota; class Vulcanimicrobiia; order Vulcanimicrobiales; family Vulcanimicrobiaceae; genus JABEUX01. The sequence goes on along the minus strand of JBMFXH010000101.1, from coordinate 5,242 downwards.
TGGCTAAGGACAAGTCCCTCGCGATATATCGTAGTTACGTCTCCTCCCTGGGCGCTGCTATTATCACGATGGGGCTCGGGCAGGCGATGGCGACAGAGCGGCAGGCAAAAGGAGGCGCACATCAGCGACTTTACAAGCACCTTAATGGCTGGCTCTGTTGCAAGGCGGAACCGCTCGCTCCTTTTCGTAATGCGTCCGATGCATTGGAGGCGATCTGTGCGGCTGACCAACACGCTTATCTTCGTGCTCACGCAGAAGCGCTCGCGGTTCTTGAGTGGCTGAAGAAATTTGCTCGGGCGCTCATCCCGCTGGACGAATCGACTGAGTAGTATGTTGCCACTCTATTTATATAAGGGGCTATGTACACCCGGCAGCGCGATTTGTGAAAATGCAAACAGTGGGCTCTTGTATGATAAGTTTTGTGACACTTGGCCGAAGTTTTTTAGTGAGCAAGAAAAGAAGAAAAAAGGAAATTATAAACGGGAGTGGCTTAAACGCGCATCTAATCAGGCTACAAAAAACGAACTTCTAAAAAACGAACTTCTAAAAGAGTATGCCGAACGGCTGCGGGCGCTCGCCGGAGGCTTAGGACGGCACGAAGTTCTGACAACGATTTCTGGACTGGCAATTGGAGTCGGTAATGCGAATCCAACTGAAGTCGGCCTGCGCTGGCATCCTACCCTTGGAGTGCCCTATATTCCCGGATCGTCGTTGAAAGGGATTGTGCGCGCGTGGGCTAGAGACTCCATTTCGTGGGATAACGAATCTGAAAAAGAATCTCAAATTTGCCGCATTTTCGGTGGTGAGGGGGGCGTGGGATCGGTTATCTTTTTGGACGCTATTCCTGAGAAGAACCCATCGATTGCAATGGATGTACTGACCCCCCACTATAAGGCATACTACGAATCCTATTCTTCAAAACCTTCGAACAAAAGTGTCAAACGCAAGCCGCCGGGCGACTGGATGGCTCCCGTCCCGGTTTTCTTTCTTACAGTAAAGAAAGGCTGCAAGTTCATTTTTGCTGTTTGTCCTCGTACGCCGGAAGCCCGCGGCGATTGCAATCTCGCAATGGACTGGATCAAGCGCGCCCTCAAAGAGAACGGCGCAGGGGCAAAAACCGCCGTCGGATATGGCCGGTTTGACGACAGTTCGTCGAGTTCGTCAACGCAGAATAGGTTAACGCAGCACGAATCGACCGACCTGGCAAGCCTAGAGGGGCAAATCAGGGACGTCACTCGAACTGATAAATTATCAAAGAAGGGAATGCCGCTATATTCGTTGCGAGAGGCTGGCATCGATATTGAGGTCTCTATTTTTCCGCAAAGCGGTGAATTATTCGGAAGTCATCCGCCCGACAAGTGTAAAGTACTCCTAAAAAAGTATCACGAAGATCAGAGGCGATTTCAAGCCGAACCGCTGAAAGATGCTGTAGAGTACTCACCCCAAGATCGGAGCCCCAAGAAGCCTCCGAAAAAAAATAAACGGCGGTGACATACAGCGCATGGAGGTCAAAGCATAGTCCAAAATGGAAAAATTGTGGAACAGCTTCGTGATTGGAATGTAGTATCGAAGTCGTTTGCAGTGCTTCTGACTGCGGTATTTGCGCTTTTATTAAATTTCCTAGCGTCGTTTATCTACGGTTGGCTCGGCAACATCGTGGGGGCTGGCTGGCTTCCAGGTGCGAGGGCTGTAGAGATGGCGAAGGTGGTGCCCGGAAGTGAAAATTGTACATCAGCATATCTGTTGCATGAATCGGATAAGTCCGACGTGTTCGGCGCTTTGTCACGCTGCGCCCGGCTCGTGAAACATTGTGAAGGGAGCATTTCGTGAGTAGAGAGGCAGAAAGTGCGTTGGGGCATGTAAAGGAAAAATGGCTCATCGCTTTTGTCGCAGGCGCGTTTGCCCTCTCGATTAATTTTCTCGCCTCACTGTTATATAGCTTTCTGGGGGAAATTGTCGGGGAAACCTGGGTGCCCGGCGGTAGCGCAGCGACGAAACATCTCGCCGGTACGACCGAGCATCATTGTTTGGTTCTGGGTCTCTCGGTTTTAGTGTCGTTTGGGCTTGGTTGGGTATTGACGACTCGCCTCCCGAAGTTGCTTTTGCGCCCGGATCTCAAACAAAAAGAAGTCAATGATGTGGACAGTAAAGTTCTTGGTGCTACATTTTTTGTCTCTCCACCTCAGTCCGGAATTGAAGAAAGAGTATATAAACTTCTCAAAGACAAAGACGTTACGGGAAGTCTCGGCTCGGCGTGCGACATTGCTTCGAAGCTTTGCGAAGAGCTAATTAAGGACGCGGAGACGAAGAAATTTAATGGCTTACAGATGCTTAGGGCGATGAAGGGCCTCAAAGGTCTCCAACGCGTTGGGCTCATTTATACGAACGCCGATTCTAAAAAAATGGCTGATACGTGGAAATCGGTTTTTACAAATGACAGAGGAGCGAATGGCAATAGCGGCCCGTTGAGGGAAGTTGATCTTATAGAAGTCAAGAACGAAAATGACATCAACGCTAGTCGAAATGCAGTTGCCGAGGCAATCGATGCATTGATGCGATCAGGAAACATTGTGAGAAGCGAAATCGTGGTTGATTGCACCGGAGGGACGAAAGCGATGTCTTTAGGAGCGCTCCTGGCTACGATTCAACACGAAAATCTCCGTTTGGAATATATTGCGACATCTACTAAGCCGGGCGGGCAGGAACCGCCGGTTCTGCACTACGACGTTTTCTATTCCCATGAAATCGCATCGTTCTAAAGAGTATGCTGATTCTGTAGCCCCGAAGGGGTACGCTTTCGACCTAACGTCGGGTTCAGGTAGAAAATGATCGGCGATCGGGTCGGCTGGAACAGAACGGTTCCGCTCACGCGCACGGTTTTGCGCGTTCGCGTCCACACCGCTGAGTCCGCGGGCGCATTTCGGCGTTCGTGCGACGTCGCGCGCGAATGGCTCGATGGGATCGCGCATCGGCATCGCGTCGCGGTCGTCGATGAAGTGGGTGCGCTCTCGCGCGGGGCCACGCCGATGCTCCTCATGCGCGAGGTTCAGCGCCGGCAATCGATCTCGAGTCTCCTCGCGGAGTACCGGCACGGCGACGAACGCAACGCGGATCGCCTCTGGCACGGCCAGCTCAGCGTGAGCCCGCACCCGCAACATGGCGGCGATGCGGCAGTGGTCGATCTCTCGCTCCGCCTCACCTATCGCAGCGACGACCCGCTCGATCTCTACCCGCCGGCGCTCTTTCGTGCCCTCATCGAGCGCGTCGGTCTCGTCGACGGGGCTCGGCTCTCCACCGTACCGTGGCGCGTCGGCGTTAGCGATCTCCCCGCATTGATCGCCGCCGTCGATCGCTCCGACCGTCGGCACCCCATCCTCTTGCTCAGCGATCCGCTCGCAGTCGATGCCGACGAGCTCGCCGAAAAACTCGCCGGCATCGCGCGCGTGGTTTGCTTGAGTGACGATGCGGGATGGGCGCTAACCACTCGCTTCGGCCGGCAGGCGTCGGCGTTCGGTGGGTTCGCGCGCCTCTTTCCTGCGCGTGGTTCGTTAACCGAACCCAAGAGCAGCCTCGGGCTCAATCCACAGCGCCTGCTTGGAATCGCATCGGGCGACGGCACGGCACTCGGCGACTCCTTCGCCCGTCGGCTGCGAGAGGCGGTGCTCGACGCAAATACCTATCGTTTCGAAACCCGCGCGGTGTTGCGCTGGGAGGAAGTACGCGACACCGAGCCCGGCGCAACTGCAGGGGCCACCGCTGCGCCACCGGTACAGCAGCCCGCCGATGACGGCATCGCACGCATCACCGAACTCGAAAACGAAAACGATGCGCTGCGCAAAGAGCTCGCTGCCGTGCGCAACGAAAAGGACCAATATTTTTCAGAGTGGGACGAAAGCGAGCGCGCACGTGAAGCGCTGCTCAAGGAGCGGGCCGAGAGTCTCTCGCTATCGCTCGGGGAATTCACCGACGACGAACGTGCGGAGTTGCGAAAGGCGTTCGCGGCGACCGAGTTGCTCGCCGCGCATTTTCAGCGCGAAACGACGTTGCGCGACGAGGTGCTCGATGCCGAGGAACTCGCCGAACGCCTCCGTGTCCGACTCTACGAAACGGCGCCTAGCGTCGGTCGTTCGGCAATGGGAGAAGACGATCTCCTACCACGTCCGGTCGATTGGCGCGATTATGCCGCGCTCGACCGGTGGCGCGAAAAAACGTTCGGGCCGCGCATGATCTTCCATCCGCGCGTCGAGGAGCGCCTTGCCGACGGGCACCTCACCGAGGAAAACGCCGCCGCGCTCTTTACGATGCTACGGGCGCTCGGCGGTCCGTTCGTCGATATGTGCTGCGGCATTCCCGGCGCGCGGCTGCTCTGGCGGGACGCCACACAAGGGTTCGTCGTACGCAAAGCGATCACGCCGATCGGGCTCGGGCGCATCGCCGCCGAGCAATACGATTGCGTTTATGGCCGCCGCACCATCCGCGGCGACGAGCAGAACCATATTCGCCAAAGGGGAACCGATTTCGAGGGGCGCCACGCATGCGTCTATTACGTGTGGTCGGAGGAGGACAGAGCGGTGCTGATCACCTCGATGCCGCGCCACCTCGACACCGCAAACGCCTACACGTAGCGCACAACCGCGGAACGTCGCCTCGATACGGGCGCTAAAGCGCCCTACTCGGCGTGACAGACGCGCCCTACTCGGCGAGACTTTCGTTCCTTACGAAAACAAGCGTTCGATGTCGTCGATGCTGAGGTCGAGTTTTGCCGCGGTATCGTCGAGCAAGCCGGCAGCAAGGTCGCCTTTGCGCTGTTGCAGTTCTAAAATCCGCTCTTCAACCGTACCCTCGGCAATCAGTTTGTAGACGAAAACGTGCTGCGATTGCCCGATGCGATGGGCGCGGTCGGTCGCCTGCCGTTCGACCGCGGGGTTCCACCACGGGTCGTAGTGGATAACGGTATCGGCCGCAGTAAGGTTCAGCCCGGTGCCGCCGGCCTTGAGGCTGATGAGGAAGAGCGGTACTTCGCCGGCTTGAAACCGCGCCACCGGCGTCTCGCGGTCGCGCGTTTCGCCGCGCAGCTCCACGAAGGCGATCTCGCGTGTCGCAAGCTCCGGTTTGATGAGATCGAGCATCGACGTGAACTGCGAGAAGAGCAAGATGCGGCGCCCGTCCTCGATGAGGCTTTCGAGCATTTCCATGAGTGCATCGAGCTTCTGAGATTCGCGAACGGTTTGGGCGGCCGCCA
>JBMFXH010000100.1:0-7654 GCA_049964475.1 Vulcanimicrobiaceae bacterium | reverse complement strand
GTAATTAAGGCATCGACGATCTGAAACTCAAAGCCCGGGCTGATAAAGCACGCGGTCGATCCTTCGCCCGCGACGAGCGCGCCGCGTTCGAGAACGCAACCCTCGAGCGCGCGCAGCACGGTCGTTCCCACCGCGACGATCCGCCGCCCCGATCGTTTCGCGGCCTCGATCGCCGCGACGGTCGCGGAGGGAATCTCGTAGCGCTCTTCATGCATCGCGTGCGCGTCGATGCGTTCGGTTGCGATCGGACGGAAGGTGCCAAGTCCGATATCGAGCACCAGCGTGCGACGCTCGATCCCCCGTTCGTCGAGCCGCGCGAGCAATTCAGGAGAGAAATGCAGCGAAGCAGTCGGTGCTGCGACGCTGCCCGGTACGCGTGCGAAGACGCTTTGATAGCGCTGCCGATCTTCTTCCGTATCATCGTGAATGTACGGCGGCAGCGGCATTCGCCCGATCCGTTCGATTGTTTCCTCGAAGGGCGCCCGAAAAAAGAACTCCACCTCGCGCCGTCCGTCCTCGTGACAGGCGCGCACGATCGCCTCGCCCTCCTCGCCGAAACGGACCCGAGCGCCTACGCGCAATCGGCGCCCGGGGCGCGCGAGAGCGTACCAATGGCGCGCCGTACCGTCGTATCGAAGCGAGCCGACGGGGTGCAACAAGAGGACCTCCGCGCGCCCCCCACCGTTGAGTTGCCCGAGTAGACGTGCGTGGATGACCGCCGTCTCATTGAGCACCAGGAGATCGTCGGGGCGCAACACGCGGTCGAGCTCGCGAAAAAGGCGATGGCGCGCCTCCCCATGCTCTGAAAGCACGAAGAGCCGGCTCTCATCGCGATGCACGGCGGGATGTTGGGCGACCGACGCGCTCGGCAGCGCGAAATCGTAGGCGTCGGTTAGCCGTTCGTCAATCGCTGCTGCTCGATCTCGATGAAGGTCGATAATCTTTTTGCGTCCTCCGGTGCGACTTCTATAAACTGGACGCCGATCTGAAAAGTTTCGTTCGCCGATGGGCGTATCCAGCGAACTTGGCCGCGCATTCGGAGAAACGGGCTACGCTTCATCGTGATCGTGTATTTCGAACCGACGGGCAAATATTGATCGACCATCGCGCGCATTCCGGTCGGCGAGATATCGGCGATCGCGCCGCGAAAGAGCATCGCCGAAAAGGGATCTTCGACGACGATATCGATGAATTTACGCAAACGAAGGCCGTATCGCTTATTCTCGGCATCGCTCTCATCGGTTTTCGTTGCCGCCACGCGGTCTTTTCGATCCGTCATTACCCTCGTTCTCAGATTCGTCCGATGCTGGTTCCGACGAAATAGAAGCTCAAGATCTCTTGCGCGGAGCCTCCGGCGAGAGCGTAACCTCGCGCGCCCCATTGACAGAGACCGACTCCATGCCCCAGGCCTCTTCCTTCGATATGGAGCCCTGTGAAGGCCTGCGTGCCCGTCGAGGGGAGATCCTCTTGGCGCCGCACGAGAAGGCTCGGCAGCAATCGCGCCCCAACGTCGATGCGAAAACGCATCGCAGCGATGCGCTTCGTGCCCGTGGAGCCGGCGAGCAGCGCCGCACGCGAGCGCCCGCTTCGATCGAAATCCGTCAAGCGAACGTTCTGCAGCATGCCGATCTCCGGCGCGATCCTCTCGGCGACGGCGGCGAGATGGGCGCCGTGAAGATCGGCTTTCCAGCGATAATTGGGTGAGGCCGTACAGTACGGGCATGGGTGCGCGACGAGATACGGCAGTGCGGTGACACCCCATGCATCGGCCGAGGATTCGCTATATCCGCCGCAGCACGACGAATATTCGATCTGCGCGAAGCCGCGTCCATACCGTAAAACCAGACCGGAGGTCGCACGGACCGCGGCGGTCGATGCCGGATGTTCGCTTTCGATGCCGCGATAGACTTGCGCGAGCTCCGATGGGACGACGTCGTAGGCGCGATTCGGATTGCTTCGCGCGAGGATAAAGCCGCGCGAACAGATCGCTTGTGCTTCGAGTGCGGCAAGCGGCCAACTCGGCGTCATCTCCGAAGGAACGACACTGGCGAGATAGTCGTCGAAATCGACTTCGTTCACGACGCGACCGTCGGAGAGTATCTGGTAGCTCCCTCGATAGCGCTTGCCGTCAAAGAGAAAACCGCCGCCGACCGGCTGCACCGAACCTCGCCCCAATAGCACCCGCAACGCTTGCGAGCGATCTCCGCCGCCGCCGATCGTCTGCGCAACGAGCGGCCCGCTCACGGCAAGCGCGGCGATACCGCCGAGAAAACTCCGACGCGCGAGCTTCATAGCAATCGTTGCTGTGCGGAATCCGCTGCGCCGGGCGCACCGATTGCCGCACGTCCGAGCTCCGTCGCCTTCCGTCCGGCGGCCGTGCGCACGATATATCCGCTCTTCAGCAAAAACGGTTCGACAACGTCTTCAAGCGTCTCCGCATCCTCGGTAAGCGTAGCGGCGATAGCGGCGATCCCCGCGGGCCCGCCGTGGAATTGTTCGACGAGCGCACGAAGGAAGGCGCGGTCGAGGCGGTCGAGTCCGCGTTCGTCGACCCCTTCGCGCGCGAGCGCATCGCGCGCGAGGTCGGCATTAATGCGACCGTCACCGCGAACTTGCGCGTAATCGCGCACGCGTCGGAGCAGGCGATTGGCGATGCGCGGCGTTCCTCGGCTGCGAGCCGCGATCGCCGCGCACCCCTGCGCATCGATCGGAATTTCGAGAATTGCAGCCGATCGAGCCACGATTCGCTCCAGCTCGGCGTCCTCGTAGTAATCGAGATGATGGACGATCCCGAACCGATCGCGCAGCGGAGCGGAGAGCATCCCGGCACGTGTCGTCGCTCCGACGAGCGTGAACCGCTTGAGCGGCAACTTCAACGTCCGTGCATACGCACCACGATCGACGATAAAATCGATCTGGAAATCCTCCATCGCCGGATAGAGAAACTCCTCGACGACCCGTCCGAGTCGATGCATCTCGTCGATAAAGAGCACGTCTCCATGTTCGAGCGAGGTGAGCACGCCGACTAAATCCTTCGGTTTATCGAGTGTCGGGCCGCTCGTCGGCCGAATGCTTGCGCCCATCTCGCGTGCGATCAGCGCCGCAAGCGTCGTCTTCCCGAGCCCAGGCGGCCCGTAAAAGAGCACGTGCTCGAGCGGTTCGTCCCGACGTTGCGCGGCATCGATCGCGATGCGGAGATTCTCGACCACGCGCTCTTGACCGACGTATTCATCGAAACGGCGGGGGCGCAGGCCGGCGCCGAGCACCTCGTCTTCGAGCGCGCCTTCGGGGTCGAGCAATCGTCCCGATTCCTCGAGCGGCTCGATATCCTCGGGGCCAAAGAGTCGTTTGCGCGCGTCGTCGCTCATCGTGCTTCCGCTTTCAGCTCGTTTCGACGTTCGTAGATGGCGGCGAGGAGGCGTTCGGCGTCGGCGATCTCGGGGCGTGCGGTGAGCACGTCGCGGAGCATTTTTTCAGCCTCGGGGCGGCGATACTCGAGTTGGAGGAGCACGGCGAGCGCTTCGTCGGCAAAATCCGGCATCTGTTTTGCGAGCGGCTCCGGTGCTTCCTGAATCAACAAGAAACGTGCGACCTTCCCTTGCAACTTCGCAACGATATCGCGCGCTTTTTGCTGCCCTATTCCCGGTAACGTCTTGAGAAACGTATGATCGCCGCGTTCGATCGCTGCCGCGATCCGATTCATCGGAACCGAGAAGGCGCGAATCGCCGAACGCGGGCCGATTGACGAGACGCCGAGCAACGCCTCAAAGAACGCTCGCTCCACGGAGTTGGAGAATCCGAAGTACGAAAAGCGACCGCTCTTCTGTTCCAGCGAGAGCACCGAATAGATCTCGAGACGGACCGGCGTCCCTGCTTCGACCGGCAGCTTTTCAGCGACGCAGGGCGGCACGAGAATATCGTACCCGAGTCCACCGACATCGAGCACGATCCGCTCCCCGTCGCGCTCGACGAGTCGCCCCTCAATCCGCGAAAACATTAACGCGCCCTCGGGGAATCATGCCGCCGGGGATGAGTAGCGAATCCCTCGGGCTCGAGAAACGAAATCCCGCGCCGCGCCGAGCGTCGCGCGAAGGCGAGCGCTAAGGCGAGCGCATCGGAGACATCGTTGGGTTCGGGGGCACGGCGCAGATGCAAAAGCTGGACCACCATCGCATTGACCTGCTCTTTGCGGGCGCTGCCGGAGCCGACCAAGGCGCGCTTGACGTACGAGTGTCCCAACGTTGCAACTGGAATCCCGGCTTGCGCGCCCGCCAGGCAGAGCACGCCGCGTGCGTGCCCCATCAGAATCGCCGTCGACGGATTGCGATAGGTCGTATAGAGCTCCTCGATCACGATATGCGTCGGCGCAATCTGCCGAATCGCCCCGGAGATTCCTTCGTGCAAACGTGCGAGCCGAATCTCCAGCGCTTCCTGCACGCGCGGTACGATCGTTCCCGCTTCGATCAGCGTCATGCGCTCGCCGTGAACCGCGATCGCACCATATCCCGTGACGCGGAGTGCGGGATCGATACCGAGGATTCTCACGATTTTCCGTTCACTACGAGCGTTACGTTCGCACCCGGTGCGAGCGTCGTTCCGACGAGCGGCTCGGTGTGCACGACATTGCCGTCGGCGCCCTCGGTCGTCGTATAACGAATCGATCCGATGTGGTAACCGGCATCCTCGAGCGTCTTGCGCGCCTGTTCGACGGTCATGCCTTCGGTGTCGGGAATCTCGCCCGGCACCGCGACGGTCAGTGCGATGCTCGATCCCGGTGAGACCGAACTCGACGCAGCGGGTTGCTCGGCCAAAACGGTGCCACTTGCAGTCGGGTCGACGCTATACGAAAGCGTCACGAGCAAGCCGAGGCGCGCCAGTTGCGTCCGCGCGGCATCTGCGCCGATGCCGACGAGATTGGGCAGGACAACCGGTGGCCCGACGGCACCCGCACCCGTGCTGACGACGACGTGCAGGGTCGCGCGCTGCGCGATCGACTGCCCTGGAACGAGATCTTGCGAGGCGATCGTCCCTGCCGCAACGCCGGGGATCGGGCTCTGCTGGATGACGTCGAGCGAGAGACCCAAGCGTGCGACGAGCTGCTGTGCCGCCGAAAGATCGAGCCCGACGAGATTGGGTACGTCGATCGGTTGGGGTCCGTTCGAGACGACGAGGACCACCAGCGAATGTGCGCGCGCTTTCGCTCCCGGAGCGGGCTGTTGCGCGATAACGCTCTCTTTCGCCGCCGCATCGTATCGCCGGTCGATGCGCACGTGGAATCCTTGCTGCGTCAGGCTACGCTCCGCGTCGCCGGCAAGAAATCCCCGCACGTCGGGAAGACCGACGAGCGGCAATCCGTTGCTAACGATCAGTTCGACCAGCGAGTTCTTCTGCACCAGCGAACCGGGCGGCGGATTCTGGCGAATCACGCGATCGGCGGGAACGCGGTTGCTCGGACTCTGGAGAAAACGCACCTGGAGCCCATCGGCGATAATCGCCGCTTGCGCCTGCGCGACGCTCATATTCCGAAAATCCGCGAGTGCGACGCGCCCGCCGACGCTTCCCCCGAACTCGCCGATGATCGCATATCCGGCGATCGCGGCAACGATTGCGAGCACGATGAAGAGCGGGATCGTTGCGGCGCTGTTGCGCGTAGCAACGTTTCTGCGCGGCACGTCGATGTTCCGCCGATCCGGTAACGGCGAGCGCCGCGGCGGGAGCGGACTGCGCAACGTCGCCGGCGCGTCGTCGGCCGTGGCAAAGGCAGCAACGCTGGGACGCTCGCGAGCCTCGCGTAGAGCACGCGCGAGATCGCTGGCAGCGGGGAAGCGATGCCCCGGCTCCTTCTGCAACAACTTATTGACGATTGCGGCGAGCGCCGGGCTCACGCCGCTCTCGGGCGGAATGACGGGAACGGGATCGCCGATATGCTTGATTGCGACGGCAACCGGAGAATCGGCGGTATACGGGAGCTCGCCGAGCAGCATTTGGTAGAGGACGATGCCGACGCTATAGAGATCCGATGCCGGTGTTAATTCGCGGCTCTGTGCCTGCTCCGGCGAGAGATAGTACACGCTCCCCATCACTAGGCCCGGTCGCGTCGTCGCCATCGTTTGCTCCGAGAACGCCCGAGCGATGCCGAAATCGGAGAGTTTCACGACATCGTCCTTCCCGACCAGAATATTTGCCGGTTTGATATCGCGATGCAAGAGACCCTGACGGTGCGCGTAGGCGAGCCCCTGACAGACCTGCGCGGCGTAATCGATCGCCACCGGCTCGGGAAGTCGCCCTTCACTACTGATAATCTCCGCGAGCGAGCACCCGTCGACGAACTCCATGACGATGTAGTAGATCTCATCTTCGTGGCCGACGTCGTAGGTGTTGACGACGTTGGGATGCGAGAGGCGGCCGACCGATTCCGCTTCCTGGTAGAAGCGCCGCACGAACTCTTGGTCGGCGGCATACTGCTCCCGCAGCACCTTGATCGCAACGCGGCGTCGGAGGAGCGTGTCGGTGCCGGAATAGACGACCGCCATCCCACCCTCGCCGATACGTTCTTCGAGCCGGTAACGACCGGCGATCGTCGATTGCTCGATCATTTCGTTATCACCGTCAACGAGCGCGCGAGCACCTCGCGTGCAATCGGCGCGGCCACGGTCGCTCCGTAGCCGGCGTTTTCGACGACGATCGCGACGACGATCCGCGGCGATTCCGCCGGAGCAAAACAGACGAACCAGGAATCGGCCGCACCATGCGGGTTCGTGGCCGTCCCCGTCTTCCCGGCGACGGTCACTCCCGGTAATTGTGCGCTCGTCCCGGTTCCCCACGCGACGACGGCTTCCATCATTTTCGTAACCTTCGCCGCCGTTTGCGCCGATACCGGGCTACCGAGCGGCCCCACCGGGGTCCGCGTGAGGATCTTGCCGCGACGCGCGATGGCACGCACGATGAACGGCCGCTCCTCGACACCGCCGTTGGCGATCGTCGCCGCGATCATCGCAATTTGCATCGGCGTCACCAGCAGCGCCCCCTGTCCGAAGCCCATCTGCGCCAATTCGCCGGCCCAAATATGCGATTCCGGGGGAACGAACGCGCGCGCCGTCGGCAGCTGAAAATCGAGCGATCCTCCGACGCCGAAACGCCGTAGATAGCGATAAAACGTCGAGGCACCGGTTCGCAGGACGATCTGCGCGAAATCGACGTTGCTCGAGAGCGCGAAGGCTTTGACGATCGTGCCCGCCCCGGTTGCCTCATAATCGTTGTCGTGCAAACGCGCCTTGCCGATCATCAAATATCCGGGGTCCTGAAAAACATCGTGCATCCCGACGCGACCGCTATCGATCGCCGCCGAAGCGGTGAGCATTTTAAATGTCGAGCCGGGCGGGTAGAGCCCCTCGAGCGCGCGGTCGAGTAAGGGGCTGTCTTTTGCGTGGAGCACCTCGGCGAAACTCGTTCCCATTGCGTTGGGATCGAAGCTCGGGGTGCTGGCAATAGCGAGCACGGCACCGCTGCGCGGGTCGACGACGATGCCGGCGGCGCGAGCGTGCTGCGAGAGCAGCTCCGCGAGTCGTCGTTCGATCTTCGGTTCGATCGTGGTCATTAAATCATCCCCGGACTGCGGCGCGAAACGCTGGAACGAAGCGACGAAATTCTGAAG
>JBMFXH010000099.1:0-7665 GCA_049964475.1 Vulcanimicrobiaceae bacterium | reverse complement strand
GCGACGGGATCGATCGACGGGATATGAGCGACGAGCGCCGCTTGAGCGAACGCCGTAATGTTCCCGAGGTTCAGCACGCGCGACGCCTCGCTGCGCGTGTGCTCCGAGAGCGATGCGGCACGCGCGGTCAAAACGGCGATCTCCTTCAATCGCGCCCGGACGAGGCTCACCTTCGAACCGGCGTGCGGCGCTTTTCTCTCGACGCGAACCGGGCGCGCGGCGTGCACGGGCATCCCGATCGCCGCTTCGATGCGTTGGTTTTCGCGCTCGACGCGTTCCAGCGTCGTGCGGAGTTGCTCGGTCTGGCGATCGATCGAGGTGACGTTCCGGCGTTGATGCCGAGCGACCACCTGGAGGTGGGAGACCTCATGGTGGGCCAAGCCGGCGGTGACGAGCGCGAAGATCGCCGAGCCCACGACCAAGAGCGCGAGCGTCGTGCAGGTGAGGACGATCGCGCGACGCGAGAGCGCGAAACGCCAGATACGCTCGCCGTTCTGCGGCACCAGCTTCACGTGATATCGATCGAGAAACATCGTTATGCCGCCCCCGAGATCGCCGTTCGCGTCGCCGAATTCTTCGCTTGCTCGATCGCGGCGATCTCTTCGTCTGAAGCATTGCTTTCGCAGCGAAATGCGCGCACGCTCTTGCCGTAGGTTCTGGTATCGGTACGCGAATAAATGCTGTTGAGAACGACGCCGTCGCCTTCGCGATTGACGAGCGCGAGGGTATACGAAAGGTTCGAGCCGGTATCGTCGTAGGCGTCGTAGCGAACGAACCCGACGAGCGAGAGATCGAGCCGCGCGAGCCCTTCGAGCGTCGTTATACGTGCGGCGCTCTCATCGGCATACCGTTGGAGTCCTTGTAGGGCCTCTTCAAGTGCGGCGATGCGCTCCGAAGCACGCCCGCCGGATCCGCCGAGCAGATCGTCATGAATGCCGACCAATTTAACCAGCGCGGGAACGCTCTTTCCCATCCGCACGAACGCGAGGATCGCCGCAACGAGCGCGACCGCGCCGAGGAGTACGCCGACCAAGGCGAGCGCAGCGAGCAGCTCGGGCGAAAGATTCGACGACAGCATCTTCTCCTTACGTAGACCTCATCTCGGGAATACCACGACGGAAGCCGGGTTGACTCGCGGCACCCGCACCGATTCGCGAACCGTTGCTCCCTTCCGGGCCTGGCGGGGTTGACGAGGGCGCGCCGCGCGAGGCCCGGCCCCCATCATGGCCTGCGCATGATAGCACGCGGGCGCCAGCTCCGGTAAAGCGAGAGAAGTCGCAACGGGAGCGATCCCGAGGCGCGCTGAAGGCAGCGCTATGCGCGGCACGCACGCTCTTTTCGCCCTCGTCGCAGCGGCGTCGCTTCTGCTGGGCGGCGCACCGATCGGTTCGTCGTTTCGCCTCGGCAGCACGAGTTTTCGAAACGACCGCCGCATACCGCGAAGCGCTATCTGCCGCGCCCTCGGCGGCGAGAATCGCTCGCCCGAACTCCATTGGAGCGATCCGCCTGCCGGAACAAAAAGCTTCGCCCTGCTCGTCCACGACTCCGATGCCCCGCGGCCCGGTGGTTGGTGGCACTGGGGAATCTATAACATCCCATCGACGGTGCGGAGCATTCCCGCCGCCGGCCGCATCCCCGGCCGCCAGGCGATCGGCTCGTCGCATCAGCCGCGTTATAACGGCCCGTGCCCACCGCCCGGCAAGGTCCACCACTACCACTTCACGCTCTACGCGCTCGACCGGGCGAATCTCGGCGGAAACGCTCCCCTCACCGCAAAGCAGCTCGCACGCCTCGCCGCACTCCACGCCATCGCACGATCGCGCCTGACCGGGCTCTTCAGCGCGCCGTCTGCCCTGCACCCGTAGGCGCAGGGGCGCTGCAACATTGCGACCGTTCAGCGCGCTACGAACGCGCCTGCGTGAAATCCTTGGGGATCGAGAAGAGGCGTTCGGCCTCCGGGCGATAGAGCCAACGGATATTGCCGCGCTCGAGCAGCGATCCGATGCTCCCTTGGGAGCCGCTCTGCATCTCCATCAAGCGGTAGAGCGTCAACTTCGAGCCGGTGTCGGCGTTTGCGAGAGCTGCTCCGGTACCCGCGTTTCTGACGAAGTGCGGCTTGCAGCCCCCGCGGGCCATCGCCGCGCGCACCGAAGTCGGCGGTGCACCGACGATCCGCGGTAACGGGCAGTATGCGTGCCACTTATCGATTCCCGAAATATAGCGTACGATCGTCATCTGCGATGAGCCGTTATGACAGGATCCGGTCGCGCCGGTCATGTCCATCGAAATCGTCGTGCGCGAGCCTTGGGTCGAATAACCTTCGAGCTCCTTTGGACCCAGGTCGAGACGCTTCGCCGAGAGCTTCATATCGACCGTACCAGGGGCCATATTCATCATATTGCCCGGCATATGGGGAGCCGATGCTGCGACCGGCGCTCCCGCGCAGCCGGTGCGATCGACGATGATGCGATAGGTCTTCTTTGCGAGATCGAGCTCGATCGTCTCGTGTTTATCGCACTTGCGGATCGTCGCCGTATGCTGAAGTGGGAGATCGGTACGAACCCAATTTTTATAGAACGTCAAACGCTCGAGCGTGCCGTCACGCATCATCGCCATCATCGATTGCATGGAAGCGGCACCGCCCATCGCGTGCTTCATCATGCCGCGCGCGATCATCCCGCCGAAGCTCGGGAAACCATGATGCGCGGGAGCCGGCGACGGCGTGGCGTCGGCGATCGCCGCGAGCTGGCGATAGCTTTCGTCGAAACTTCCCGGCGGCGGTGCGGTCGACGAAGGCATCACCATGCGCACGATCTCGTCGTACTGCAGAGCGACCGGCGTCGGGGTCGGGGTCGGTTTCATCGCGGTGGCAACGGCATGGGCCGATGTCGTGCCCGGGGTGCCGGCCGCGAACGCCAGCAAAGCGAGCGCGAGTAGGAATCCGAAGTAGTGAAAGTGTTTCATCGAGAGAGCACCCCCTTGCTTGATTTGCCGATCTCCTTCGTAGCGGCATCTCCTCTCCCTGCCGATTGCGGGGCTTGCGATGCGGCGGGAAGAACAGCGTTGCCATGGCTGACGTAACGATCAAAGTCCGCGAGAGCGGCCCCTACCTCGTCAAGGGCCCCGTGACGATCACCGATGTTGACGGACACCCGTATCGGGTCGAAGGGGAGAACGTCGCCCTCTGCCGCTGCGGCCACTCCAAGAGCAAGCCGTTCTGCGACGGCTCGCACCGCGACGGTTTCGTCGCGACCGAACGCGCCCCGGAGGCATAACGATGCCGAGTTATCAGCGAGCCGGCGAGCTCCCCGAGAAGCGGCACATTCAATTTCGCCGTCCCGACGGCGGCCTCTATGCCGAAGAGCTCGTCTCGACCCGCGGTTTCGAGAGCATCTACTCGCTGCTCTATCACGAGCGCCCGCCCACCGCGACACGCGAAGTGCGCCAATGGCATCGTTCGCGCGTCGAATTTCACGACAACGATCCGCTCCGCAATCGCCATTTTCTCACCGGTAAACTCATGCTCTCCGGCGATGCCGTCGATTCGCGCACGCCGATTCTCGGGAACGACGAACTCTTGCTCTCGATGGCGACGGCGCGCGAACCGATGGCAAGTTTTTACCGCAATGTCGGCGGCGACGAGCTGATCTTCATTCATCGCGGCAAGGGAACGTTCGAGACGCCGTTCGGCAAACTCGATTATCGTTCGCTCGATTACGTGCTGATGCCGACCGGGACGACCTGGCGGATCGTTCCCGAAGAACCCACCGACATGGTCGTCCACGAATCGTCCGGCATGGTGACGATTCCGCGAAAATATCGCAACGAATTCGGGCAACTCGAAGAGCACGCCCCGTATTACGAACGCGACTTTCGCAGCCCCGTCCTCGCTCCCCCGAATACCGAGATCGGCGCGTACGAAATTCGCGTAACGAACCGTGGCCGTAACGCCATCTACATCGTTGAAAATCATCCGTGCGATGTCGTCGGCTGGGACGGATATTGCTACCCCTATGCGTTCAACCTGCTGGACTTCATGCCGATCACCGGCAAACTCCATCAGCCGCCGACGGCGCACCAAACGTTCGAGGCTCCCGGTGCGGCGTTTTGTGCGTTCGTGCCGCGCCTCTTCGACTATCACCCACTGGCGATTCCCGTTCCGTACAATCATTCCAGCGTTGATTGCGACGAGGTTCTCTATTACGTGAGCGGCAACTTTATGAGTCGACGCGGCGTGGTCGAAGGTTCGATTACCCTTCACGCAGCCGGTGCACCGCACGGACCGCAACCCGGAGCGGTCGAGGCAAGCCTCGGCAAACGCGAGACCGACGAGATCGCGATCATGGTCGATACGTTTGCGCCGCTCAAGCTCGCACGAGCGGCGACGCTCTGCGAGGACGAGAACTACTATCGCTCTTGGGCGAGTTCACCTTCGTAGGACGACGCCGGAGACTGCGCCGGCAGAACCACGCCGCTCGCGCTCCCAAACCCGATCGATCGATAGCCTCTGCGTTCGCAGCGCCCGCGAAGCGTTACTTCATCGCCGTCCTCAAGGAAGCGGCGTTCCTCGCCGTCGGGAAGCCGTAGCGGGCGCGCCCCATTCTCGGTCAGCTCGATCAAGCTCCCCTGCGACCCTTCGACCGAACCGCTCACCGTCCCCGATGCGAAGAGATCGCCCGGAGCCACCGCCGCCCCGTTACTCGATGCATGTGCGAGTTGCTGTGCCTGGCTCCAGTACATCGCGGCAAACGATGTCCGCGATATCGTCGCCGCAGCGATGCCGCGCTCGCGCATGCGCGCATCGCGGAGTTCGACGGCGAGCGCGATATCGTAATTCTCGGGATCTCGCTGCGCGAGATACGAGAGCGGCGCAGGCATCTGCTGCGGGCCGTCGACGCGGAATGGTTCGAGCGCCTCGAGCGTTACCACCCACGGCGAGATCGTCGTCGCGAAGGACTTTCCGAGAAACGGTCCCAGCGGTTGATACTCCCACGCCTGGATATCGCGTGCGCTCCAATCGTTCACCAGAACGCAGCCGAAGATATGCTCGCGAGCGCGCTTTACGGAGATCGGTGTCCCGAGGTCGTTTCCCGGCCCGGCGAAAAACCCGACCTCTAACTCGATATCCAAGCGCGCGCTCGGGCCGAAGGTCGGCGCCGGAGCATCGGCTGCCTTCCGCTGGCCGCAGGGGCGTCGAATCGGCGTACCGCTTGGAACGATCGTTCCCGAGCGACCGTGATAGCCGATCGGAATCCAGCGCCAATTCGGTAGCAGCGGCTCACCCTGCGGACGAAAGAGGCGACCGAGATTGCTTGCATGTTCGAGCGACGAGTAGAAATCGACGTAATCTCCGATGACTGCAGGCACCTGAAGGCTCGCTGCGCTCGCGTCGCAGAGCACGCCTGGTAGATCGCGCAACGTTGGGTCGCCTCCGACGCGGAGCAGTTCGCTCAGTCTCCGGCGGAGCGCTCGGCGCCGCGCGGGTGGAACGCCCATCAACGCATTGAGCGTCGGGCTGCAAAGAACGGCGCGATCGATCGCGCCATCGAGATGCCCCGCCTCGGCGAGCGCACGGAGATCGACGATACGCTCGCCGATCGCAACGCCAATGCGCGGCGACCGCTCTTCCGTGGAAAAGACGGCGAAGGGGAGATTTTGAATTGGGAAATCGCTGCGATCGTCAACCGCGACCCAGCTCGTGCGCGCGGCGTCGTGCGTTTCGTCGAGATCGAGTGCGCTCACATCAACCACCCCATCGACCTGAGATCCTCCACCGGCTCGTCGACACTGCAACTTCCGTACGAGAGGAGCCCGGCTCGGCGAGCCCGTTCGAGCGATCCCGTTTCGCAGTTCCGACCGCGCCACGAGAGACCGGATTCACCGACGGCAAAGGCACCGGCGTCCCGCTCGGCAAGGACCGCCTCGATCTCTTCGAAGGGCGCGCCCTCGAGTGCGATGCACGAAGCAACCAGCAGATTCACGAAACCGTGCATCTCGAAACCGGTCGCCGTATCCCGGCGTGCCACCGGGTGGTGCAACCCTGCCGTTGCTTTCCAGGCTACGCCGCTCTCGACGCAGCATTGCAGAAGCGCGGTGAGTTCCGCCGGCGACGGGAACGCCTCGGCAACGAGACCGCCGCAGCGAATTTTCGAGCGCAGACGGGTTCGCGCGAGCGAGGATACCGCATCGGGCATCTCGGCGGCCCAGCGAGCATCGCGCGGAAACTCCGCATAGCACGGTAGGTGTCGCAATCCGGTACGCTCGAGCAGAGCCGCTACCTGAGAGAGAACGGCGCCGTACCGTTCGCGGGCAGCCTTGAGCGGTGGAACGGGTATCTCCAGCGACGCGATCTCCACGCGTGCATCCCCGTGCAGATGCCCCACAAGCGCATCGAGCGACGCAGCGAGCTCGTTGAGCCAGAGAATCGACGCGCGATCTTCGTCGAGAATGACCGAGACGGGGATCGGCGGCGCATCCCCGTGGATATCGAGCAGCTCCCGGAAGCGCGAAAACGGAACGATAAAACGCCCCAGCATCCATGCGTGCGGCGAACCCCGTAGACGCCGATACTCATCGTAGGCCGCCGCCAACGGCAGTTGCGCCGGTGGGAAGAGCCCGGCGTAATCGATCAGTTCGCTCAACATCGCCCGTGCGAGGGCCTCACTCATCATCGTTCGCGCGGTTTGCCCGAGCGAGCACAAGGGCCCTGCCGACATGCCCGCCAAGACGATGGCCTATGAGCACATCGCACGCAACGCAGGCCTCCGACGCATCGACTCCGCTCTCGACGATCGACTGGGATCATATCGAGTTCTACGTCGGGAATGCCAAGCAGGCTTCGCAGTTCTACCAATGCGCATTCGGGTTCGAGCAGGTCGCGTATGCAGGCCCGGAGACCGGCCTCCCCGACCGCGCGAGTTACGTCCTCCAACAGCACGATCTCCGCTTCGTCCTCACCTCCAGTTTGCGGGGTGACGACGCGATCGCCGAGCACGTAAAACTGCACGGAGACGGCGTTCGCGATGTCGCCATTCGCGTGCGCGATGCGCGCAGCGCTTGGGAGATGGCGGTGCGTGGCGGAGCCCGCAGCGTGCAGGAGCCCGTCGAACGTCGCGACGAGCACGGGCGCGTGGTCCTTGCAACGATCGCTACCTACGGCGACACCGTCCACACGTTCGTCGAACGCGATGGATACAACGGCTGCTTTCTGCCTGGGTTCACCGCCGCGGCGAAAAGCGTTCCGCGCGCGGCGAAACCCGATCTTCTCGCGATCGATCATTGCGTCGGCAACGTCGGTTGGGGGGAGATGGATGCATGGGGTTCGTTTTACGAAAAAGTATTCGGCTTCTCTCAACTCGTTTCGTTCGACGACAAAGATATCTCGACCGAATTCACCGCTCTGAAGTCCAAGGTGATGAGCGACGCTCGCCATCGCGTCAAATTCCCCATCAACGAGCCGGCTCACGGCAAGAAAAAATCGCAAATCGAGGAGTATCTCGACTTTTACCGGGGTGCGGGCGTTCAGCACCTTGCGATTCGTACCGACGATATCGTGAAGACGATCGACGCCCTACGCGAAAACGGCGTGGAATTTCTCGACACCCCCGATACCTACTACGACGACTTACGGAGTCGCGTCGGCGAAATCGACGAAGATATCGAGAT
>JBMFXH010000098.1:0-7770 GCA_049964475.1 Vulcanimicrobiaceae bacterium | reverse complement strand
GAGCAATGCCATGGCACAGGGCGGCCATCGTTGCAGTTCTTTTGAACATTATTCCGGGCACCGTGATGTACGGCAGCGTTAATCACCTAACAACGGGTTTTGTTGCAATTTGTTTTGCCGGAACGCCCATGGTTGCTGGCATAATAAGGGCGTTTTTAGGGATGGAAAAATTCGGCGCCCTCATGGTGGCAAGCTCGGTCGCCGCAGTCGCGGGTATCTACCTGATGGTTCACGGATCAGAAATAATAGCGGCACAACCGGTCGCAATGGCCGGTTGCATCGGCGGCGTAATATCGTACGCCACCGGATACGTGATTTTGGAACGTTGGTCCGAGGGTGGGAGAGCGATGGTACCGGTGAATCTGTTGTCTTTACTTTTTCTAAGTCCGGCGCTGGTGGCTCCCCCATTCCCTTCGCTCAGCTCAGTTGGCATTGGCGTTGTTCTAGGCATAGCCGTTACAGGTTTTGGGAGCTTGATCTTCGGGCACTTGGTTGTTGCCATCGGCGCCGAAAAGGCTGCTTACACCGACGTTATCATTGGGGCGCTAGCCCTTCTTCTTGGAGGCTGGTTTGGCCACGAACCTTTGACCGGATATACCTTGGGCGGGGCCTCTTTCGTCCTCTTGGCGGTCCTGATGCGATTTGTGTTTCCAGGTTCTACAAAGCCCATGCCTGGAGTCGTCAGTTCTCCTGAGGGCATTATCGCTTAGCGATTAGCGTGAAGAGGGCGCCACCTGGTCCTAAATCGTACTTATTCCGTCGGTGCTCCAAACGGGGCGGATGGATTTACTTCGATCGCCGAGTACTACGGGCGGGGGCTTAATATTGCTCCAAGGCGCTCTGTCCATTTACTCCCCGATATCCCAGAGCAAACCGAGATCTTTCTTTGCAAAGGATCGGAACGCGATGAGCGTCTCGGTCGATTCGATACCCTCGAGCGCGCCGACCCTTTCGGTAACGAGATCGTTGAGCTGTTCGTGCTCGCGAACGCGTGCGATGGCGACGAGATCGAACGGCCCGGCGACGGAATAGACCTCGGCGATGCCGTCGATGGCAAGCAAATCGTCGGCGATCGATTTCAAGCGGGGGCGCTCGACGTTCATGAGGATGAAAGCGGTAACCATACCGAGTCGCTTCGACAGGGAGAGCGGAAGCCCCGGCCGAGCCTGCCTTCCGCCCCTCTCCGGAGAACTACCGGCGGGTGAAACGGTGCGAGCGCTCCTCCCGGATTCGCGCTGCCGTAGCGGCGGAATCGAACCCGGCGGGGCGCTCTTTTTTCCCGTAGAGCGCCGCGCGCAACCGCGCGCTTGCGATGATCGAGAGCAGCAGCATCGCGGTGAGCGCGAGCAGGAGACGCCCCGGGATATTCAACGCCGAGAGGCTCGCCAGGATCACGGCGAGCAGGGCGAGGCGCGTCTCCCAGCGTTTCACCCGTTCTTGAAGCGGGCCACGCGCTTTTCGTTATATGCAGCGATGCCTTCTTTTGCATCGCCGCTCTTAAAGAGTAGCGATTGCAATTCGCGCTCCAGGGTGAGCCCGGCTTCCAACGGCATCTCCGCACCGCTCTGAACCGCGCGTTTGATATGTCCGACCGCCATCGGCGCTTTGTTCGGCGTGCAAAATTGGCGGGCGTAGGCGAGCATCTGCTCGCGAAAACTCGCGGCGTCGCCTTCCAGCACGTCGTTGACGATGCCCCAGTCGGCAGCCTGTTCGAAGCTAAAGGTCTTGCCGGTCACCATTAATTCAATCGCGCGCGACTTTCCGACGAGGCGGGCGAGGCGTTGCGTGCCGCCGGTACCGGGAAGGACGCCGAGTGCGACCTCCGGGAGGCCGATCTTGCCCGCATCTTTTCGAGCGATACGAATGTCTGCCGCCATCGCAATCTCCATACCGCCGCCGACGCAGTGGCCGTTGAGCGCGGCGATCACGAGTTTCGGCGTCTGCTCCAAGCGCGAGAGCGTTTCGTTTGCGTGCAGGCAGAACATGTACTTAAACTCCGGTGTCACCGAATTGAGCATCGCGATGTTCGCACCCGCCGAGAAGAATTTCTCGCCTTTACCGATGAGCAGAATCACCTCGACGTTCGGGTCGAAGCGCGCGTCGACGATCGCTTCGTCGAGTTGCCGCATCATCTCATGGGTATAGGTGTTCGCCGGCGGATCGTCCATCTCGACGACGGCGATATGTCCATCGACGTGATAGTTAATAACGCGCTTGCCGTCGAACGCGCGTTGTTCGCGCCCGAAGGGAGTGCTCAGGGTCGTGCTGCCGTTGCCGCTCATATTCGTTCTCTTTTCTTTACGTATGGGGGGATCGCGATAATTTATGCGCGGAGGTCGCCCTTGGCGGCGATCCACGACGGGTCTTTAAAGTACTCCTTCAGCAGTACGTCGTCGGCAGGCGAAGGAAGGACGCTCGCTTCGTATGCCTTCCACTCTCCGTCGGAGAGCGTGCGGCCGTCGACGGCAAAATGCCGGTCGGAGTATTGGCCGATCTTCCGATTGAATTTCATATCGGGGACGTAGAGCTTCTTCTCGCTGACGTTAACATCGTTCACCCGCTGAACCGTTTGAACGACTTCTTCGTAAAATTGCTCGCGCGCGCGCTCGTTGAGCGCCTCTTTGTCGGCCTCGCCCGAGAGCCTATCCTCATCGACGCGGCCCTTAATACCCCAGGTATAGGCCCACTGCGCCGATCCGGAATGGTCGGTGCCGAAAAGATCGAGCGAACCCGATATCCATTTATTGTAATACTTCTGCTGGATCTCCACCGGGATCACGCCGGCTTTGGCGATGCGGCGCAGCCCCGAGATGCCGGTTCCCATATGAAAGCTCTCCTCGCGCAGCATCGGGCCCATCGAAGCCGCGAGCGGAGCGAATGCCGAATGCGAAAGCATCGTTAACTGGAACTTGCCGTCGCGATCCATAAAATTCGTGTAGGCAAAGAAATCGAGCCAGTGCGTCACGTCTTCGTTGAAGGCATTGAGCAGGCGATTTTTCTTTCCGAACGCGCGGCGTTCGAGCATCTTCTGCGCCTCGATCCGTCCCTCGCTTCCGAACTGCTCGACCAGCAGGTGGCACATCTGGTAACCGTGTCGCGTTTCTTCCACCATAATGCGCACGAGTGCGGCGAGGTCGTATTCCGTCGGTGCGTTATTAACCAGGAAACGTTGCTGCTCGTTCGAAGCAAACTCGGTATCGCCCTGATAGACGATCATATTCAACGCTGCATCGCGCATGCGCTGGTCGGGGATATCGGTTACCCGCTCCCAACGGCGCTCGCCCTTGAAATCACCGAAATAGATCTCGGAGGTCGGCAACTCCCCATACTTGGCCTCGAAGCGATAGCCCGGCATAAATCGTTCGATCAACTCACGATCTAATCCGATATCGTTCTGCCATGACTGAAGCAAGTCGATCCAGTCGTCAAAAGTCGAGATACGCGCAGCCATACACCCTCCGGCAAGGACTATTGTGACAAAAGAATCGCATACCGTGCAAGAAGTGATATACGATAAAAGTCTCACTAGAGAGGTTTCGCGGCCGAATTCCTTTATCTTCAACATCTACGGCGATATCGTGACGCGGCGCGCCGGGGAGCAGCGGGTCGCGCTCGCCGGCCTCGTGCGCCTCATGGATGCCTTCGGCGTCTCCGAGGCGGCGGTGCGGCAATCGGTTTCTCGTCTCGCTCGCCAAGGGTGGCTCCAAGCCGAGCGGAGCGGTAATCGCGCATTTTATGCCGTGACCGAACGCGGCCGACGCCGGATCGAGGAGTTGAGCCCGCGTATCTACGGTCCGCTCGTCGATTGGGATGGGCTCTGGCGCATGCTCGTCTATTCGATCGACGAACGCCGCCGCGACCGCCGCGATCGCCTGAGAAAGGAGCTCGCCGTCCTGGGTTGGGCACCGCTGGCGACCTCCACCTGGATCTCGCCGAACGGCGATCTCGCGGCGGTCACGGCGGCGGCGCGCGAGGCCGAGGCGAGCGAGGATATTGCGATCTTTGAAAGCTCGCATCGTGGGCCCGGCGCCGATGCCGAGCTCGTCGCACGATGTTGGGATCTTCCCGGGATCGCTGCAGCCTACGAACGCTTTACCGAGCTCTACCGCCCGCGGCTCAACGCCGAACGGAGCGCGCGCGGGTTCGGCGAGCGCGAGGCATTCGTCGAGCGCCTCTGGCTCGTCCACGACTATCGGAAGTTCACCTACGTCGACCCGGCGCTTCCCAGCGTGCTTCTGCCCGCGCATTGGCCGGGAAGCACCGCTGCCGCGATCTTTCGCGAATACTACGCCTTGCTCTACGATCGCTCGAATCGCTTTTTCGATCGGAACGCCCATCCATGAGTGCAATCTTCACGCATTATCCCGCGCTGGTCGTGGAATTCGGCGCCGCGGCCGTCCTCGTCGCCGCACTCCTTGCAAGAGCGCTCTCACGACGCTTCGGCATCCCGTCGATCATCACGCTGCTTCTGGTAGGGCTCGCGCTTGGACCAAGCGGGCTCAATTTTCTGCGGCTCGATCTCGCCGCTCCGGCGACGCGGGCCTTGCTCTCGCTCTGCGTGGTGATCGTGCTCTTCGAAGCGACGCTGCGCATCGATATCGGACGGCTGCCGAAGCGCCCGCTCTTTCTGCTCGTTCTCGTCGGCTCCGGTCTAACGCTCGTC
This sequence comes from Vulcanimicrobiaceae bacterium, assembly GCA_049964475.1. Lineage (GTDB taxonomy): Bacteria > Vulcanimicrobiota > Vulcanimicrobiia > Vulcanimicrobiales > Vulcanimicrobiaceae > JABEUX01. Next base: position 3,107 of record JBMFXH010000098.1, on the reverse strand, counting down.
GTTATTCCGCACGTCGCGCACGCCTTCGGGCTCTCGACCATCGTCGCGGCGATGCTCGCATCGGCATGCATCGTCACCGGGCCGACGGTAACCGGGCCGCTCTTAGCGCGCTTGCGCTTGCGCCCGGAACTGCGACACCTCCTCGAATCCGAGGGCATCTTGCTCGACGCGATGGGCGTCATCGTCGCGGCGGCGACCTTCACGTCTTTTACCACCCGGGCGCGCGGGCCATTCCTCACCTCGGTCGCAACGATCGAACGGTTGGGAACCGGCGCGATCGTCGGTCTCGCAATCGGCGCGCTTGGGCTCTTTTTGCTCCGACGATTCGCGCGCACCTGGTCGAGCGATATCACGAAACTCTTGCTCCTCGCCCTGGCATTCGGCGCCTACGCACTCGGCGAATTCTTCGCGTAGGAGAGCGGGCTAACAGCGATCATTGCTTGCGCGCTCGTCGTGGATTTCCGCGGCCTGCCGAGCGAACGCTTGTTGCGAGCCTACAAGGAAGATCTCTCGATTCTCGCGCTCTCGACCGTTTTTGTCCTGCTCGCATCGCAGATCCGCATCGCCGCAATTCTCCCGCTTGTCGGCGTCGGTGCAGCGATCGCCGGGACCCTGGTGGCATTACGCATCGTCGTCGTTACGATTGCCACCGCGCGCTCCTCGCTGGGCATCCGCGAACGCATCTTCGCCTGCACCGTCTTCCCGCGTGGTATCGTTGCAGTCTCGCTCGCCACCTATTACGCCACCCAATTGGCGGCGTGGGGATTCCGCGGCGGCAATCGCTTCTCCGAGGTGCTCTTCGTCGTGATCGTGCTGACGGTCTCGGTCTCAACCGTCCTTTCGATCCTCGCCTCGCGTCTTCTCAACCTTCGGCAACCCGTCGTCGTGCTCGCCGGCATCACTCCGGCGAGTGCCCATCGCGCGCGCGAACTCGAAGAGGAGGGCTATGTCGTCGTGCTCGCCGATACCGACGAAGCAGCGGTCACCTTTGCGCGCTCGCAGGATTGCGATGCCGCATATATCGAGTCGGAGAGCCGCATCGGCGAACTCGTGCGCGAGCGCGGGGCATCGATACTGCTCGATGACGGGGAGCCACGCTGGAGCGCGCTTGGCAAGGGGCTCCTGCCCGCCCATATCGCCCGCGCTCTCCCCATCGTCGAGGCTGCGGAGAGGAACGTACAGCCCGGATAGCGCACTCTGCACGGCTATGCCACGACCGTTTATTATCGCCGGCGCGCTGCTCGCGCTCGCGCTCTCCCTTGCCGCCTGTAATTCCAATAATGGGCTGACCGCGTACACGACGCCTACCGCGGCGCCGACCGTCTCGCCGACGGCGAACCCATCGATCACCTCCGCATTCGTCAAGGTTACCGCCTCGGCGACACCGGTTCCAAACGTCGGCGTCTCGCTCTGTACGAGCAACGGATGCGCCGTTCCGGCCAACGTTCTCCAGCAACAGACGACCAACGCCTCGGGCGAGGTGGAATTTACGGCAATGACCCCTGGAACGGTCTACTGCTTCTTCACCCAGTCATCTGCGTCGGGGACGACGACCACCTACCAAAACTGCACGTCGAACTGGCAGAGCACCTCTGCCGCGAATCCGCTCACGCTGGGAACCTAATCCGGCGGCTAGACGCCGAAGGGGTTCATCGCGCGCTCGCCGATCTGGACGAGCGCGCTTTTCGTTTCACTGTAGAGCGCGAGCGTATCGGCGGAGAGTTCGCGTCCGTAACCCGATGATTTATATCCTCCGAACGGTACCCCGGGGAAGACGGCGTACGGCGCGTTGACCGCAACCGTGCCGCTGCGCAACGAGCGGACGACGCGGTGCGCGCGCCCGATATCGCGCGTCCAAACGCTCGCCGCGAGCCCGTATTCCGAGTCGTTCGCCATCGCGATCGCTTCGCGTTCGTCACCAAAGCGCGAAAAGACGACAACCGGACCAAAGATCTCCTCACGTGCAATACGGTGTTTCGGCTCGGCTTCAAACGCAGTCGGCTGCCAAAACATACCGTTTGCAAAAGCCCCGCCGATCTTCGCCGCGCTACCACCGAAGAGTAGGCGCGCGCCCTCTTCACGGCCGAGCGCGCAATAGCGTTCGATCTTCTCGAATTGTTCGCGCATGGTAATCGCTCCGACCTGTGTCTGTGGGTCGAGCGGATCTCCTTGGCGCAGGCCGGCGCTCCGCGCCGCAAACGATTCGACAAAGCGGTCGTACACCGATTCGTGAATCAAGACGCGCGAACGCGCCTCACAGGCCTGCCCGCTGTTGTAATAAATGGCATAGATCGATGCGGCAACGGCGGCCTCGATATCGGCATCCTCGAAGACCAGCGTCGGTGATTTTCCGCCGAGCTCCAACGTTACGCGTTTCAATGTCTGCGCCGCCGTTGCCGCGACGATGCGACCGGTCTGCGTGCTGCCGGTAAACGCGATTTTATCGACGCCGGGATGCTCGACAATCCACTGCCCGAGCTCACGCCCTTCCCCGGTGACGACATTGAGGACCCCTTCGGGAACGCCGCATTCCAGCGCGATTTCGCCGAGCTTCAACGCGGTTAGCGGTGTCGCCGGGGCAGGCTTTAAAACGATGGTGCAGCCCGCGGCGAGCGCCGGTGCGACCTTCCAGCTTGCCAGCAAGAGTGGAAAATTCCAAGGTACGATCGCACCGACGACGCCGACGGGCTCGCGGAGCGTGTACGAAAAATAACTCGGCAGCGGGCCGGAGAGCGTCTGCCCACCAAAGGTCAGAACCGCACCGGCATAAAATTCGAAGCAATCGACGATCGCGCCGATCTCGCCCTTCGCCGTCGCCAACGCCTTCCCGTTATCGCGAATCTCCAATTCGACGATCGAGCTCGCCATCTCGCCGATTCGAGCCGCCATTTTATTGAGAATTTTTGCGCGTCGCGATGCGGGCATCCCCGACCATTTTCCGGCATCGAAAGCCGCGCGAGCGGCGGCGACCGCCGCATCGCAATCGCTCTTCGATGCGTCGGCAACGCGAGCGATTTCTCCACCGGTTGCGGGATTCGTATCGATATAACTGCGCTCGGTTTCGACCCATTTACCGCCGATGAGTAGTTTCGTCGCTTCCTGCGTAA
>JBMFXH010000097.1:0-7830 GCA_049964475.1 Vulcanimicrobiaceae bacterium | reverse complement strand
GATCGGGGCGTGTCCGAGACTCGTGCTCAGATGCGTTTTGCCGCAGCCGGGTGGCCCGAGAAAGATCACGTTCTGCCCGTTGCTCAAGAAGCGCAGCGTGTGCAGATCGCGCACCTTGCCTTCGTCAAGCGAAGGCTGGAAGGCGAAATCGAACTGGTCGATGGTCTTGATTCCGGGCAGCCCGGCGAGTTTGAGGCGCATCGTGATGCTGCGTTCGCGCCGTGCGCTCAATTCTGCGCCAAGGAGCTGATCCAACAACTCCACAACCGAAAGTTCGTTGTTGCCGACGCGGTCGAGCAGCGCATCGACGTTCTCAAGCGCTCGGGGCATGTTGAGCTGTTCGAACGCATCGCGCATGCGTTCGTAGATGAGCTGACTCATCGGCTCACCTCGTCATAGACCGAGAGCGGGCGATGTTCGACGACAATCGTTTCCAATGCGCGTTGGAGCGATGGTGCCAGTGTGCCGATTCGCAACATCTGGCCTTTTCCGGCAGCGGTAGGATGTTCGCACAGTAGTGTGTCGGCGGCGTAGATGCGTACGCGCTCCCCGTCGTCGCGAATCACGACCGTGCGGCCGCGGTTCCCAGGCGGAACCTGATAGCGGCTTGCACGATATTCAACGAACCCTTCGGCGTTCACGCGGCGCGTCTCGCGCACGCCGACGATCGTCAATCCCGGGCGCAACGGCGTGAGCAGCGGGGCCTCACGTGCGAAGCGCTCGTCAACGACCTCGCCATGCGTGCGATGCACGCGACCGTTCGCTTCGACGACCCAGTCGTCAAGTTGGCGTTGCGCATCGGCAAGACCACTCGTGAACGCGCGCCCCGGGAGAAATGACGTCTGGAGGAACCCGATCGCGCGCTCCACCTTGCCTTTGGTCTTCGGGCTATATGGCCGCGCGCATTTGACCGTAAAGCCGTAGAGCGCCGAGAAATCGGCAAACTCCGGCTGCAGAATAGGGCGGAAGTGCTCGTCGCGACCGATCGTCACCGTTCGCATGTTGTCGTAGAGCACGTCAAGGGGCACGCCTCCGAAGAAGCGGAACGCCGCGACGTGCAACCGCTGCAGCGTCAACTCGTCCATGCTCGTCGCGAATGCGGCAAACATTTTACCCGAGTACCCCAAGACCATCACGAAGACGTACAGCGGCAGCGCCACCCCGCCATCGAGAACGCGACCCAGCGTGCTCCAGTCGCACTGCGCTTGCTTCGCCGGCGGCGTCGCGAAGCGGATTTCCTCGGAGACCGGATCTTTCGCCGGTCGCAGGCCGCGAGCGAAGTCGCGCACGGTTGGGTAGGGCACGTCGAGGCCGCGGCGTTTGAGGTCGCGCGCGAGTTGGGCCGCCGGCACACCGGCCGCCAGACGCTCGCGCATCCAGTCAGCGTGCTCCTCCAGCCGCGACCGCCGTCGCCGTAGCGTGACGGTGGGCTCGGCGGCGGCATCCCGGAGCTTTCGCGCCGTCTTTCGGTCGATACCCAGGTTCGCCGCAACCCGGGTCAGCGGCACGCCTTGTGCATCTTGGATCTTTACTTGCATCCATAATCCCCTTACGATTGGAATGGCCCTCCTCTCGGCTTGCAGGCAGATTGGAGGGTTCTGTTCGTTATTGGGTGGGGATTTTTACACCGTCGGAAGTGGGGATTTTTATACCGTCACCGACATTCGCTGGCAGGTTGCTGCATCGATTTGGTTATTCGGGACTTTGCAACGGCGTCGAGAGGCCGTGGCCGCGACCCCGCCATCGCGCAGGCGCCCAAGAAGGCGATGCACGTGGCGAACGGAGAGGCCGAGTTCGCAGGCTGCGGCCCGCTGGGTGAGATAACCGTCCAATACCCGTTGAAGGGTCTGGACGCGGGTAATTTCCTGAGTGGTCAAAGTAGACTCCATAGAGGAGCGCCCTTGGCCATCGACCGGACATCTCTGCTTTGCTAAGGACCGGACATCTCTGCTTTGCTCCTACAACTCCTCCACTCTTCCTTGCGTGCGGCACGGGGCTATGGTAGGATACGTGCGGCTCCAAAGACCGTAGGTCCCCCTCGCGGGGGGTAATGCCGTAGCGGCGCCTACAGTAGGACGTGAACTCCGATGATGTCCCGCGAGAATCCTCTCGCGCCAGATTCGCGTGCAAGCGCCCTCCGGACGGATGGAGCGCTTTTTTACTGTATCTCATCAGGAAGCAGAGCGTTATGCCAACCGCACGCAAAGAAGCCTCGGTACGAGAGCTGCGCGACCGGCTCGCCGGTGCGCAGAGCGTGTTCCTCACGAATTACCAGGGTCTTACCGTCGACGAAATCACGAAGCTCCGCACGGCGCTTCGTCCCGACGGCAGCACCTACGCAGTCGTAAAGAACACCCTCTTTAAAATTGCCGCCGACGGCGAACTCGCGTCGATGTTCGAATCGTACCTTCACGGTCCGACCGGCGTCGTCTTCGCGGGCGTCGATCCCGTCGCTCCGGCGAAAGCACTGAAAGAATTCTCCGACAACGTGAAGACGTTGGAGGTGAAGGCTGCCTACGTCGACGGAAAATTCGTCGACGCCAAGCAGGTTGAAGTGCTTGCAAAACTCCCGCCCAAGGCCGAACTCATCGCGAAAATGGTCGGCTCGCTGGCAAGCCCGTTGCGCGGCCTCGTCGCCGTTCTTTCGGGGAATCAAAGCGGCCTCGTTCGCACCCTTCAAGCAATCCGCGAGCAGAAACTCGCGCAATCCGGTTCATAAGAGAGGATATCAATCATGGCAGTTGCCGAAATTATCGAACATATCGACAAACTCACCGTTCTCGAACTCGCCGACTTAGTCAAACAGCTCGAGGAAAAATACGGCGTTAGCGCCGCTGCACCGGTTGCGATGATGGCTGCTCCGGCCGCCGCTGCTCCGGCCGCCGAGAAGACCGAATTCGACGTCGTGCTCGCCGATGCGGGCCCGGAGAAGATCAAAGTCATCAAAGCCGTTCGCGAGATCACGAGCCTCGGGCTGACCGAAGCGAAGTCGTTCGTCGAGAGCGCTCCGAAAGCGATCAAAGAAGGCGTCGCCAAAGACGAAGCCGAGAGCATCAAGAAGAAGCTCGAAGAAGCCGGCGCAAAGGTCGAAATCAAGTAATTTCGATCCGATAACGCGAAGGGGGATGCGACGCAGCGATGCGTTGCCTCCCTCTTTTTTTATCGTTTTCATGCTCGTTTTCGAAAAAGGAAACCTCGCCGATGCAGCAAGCCTCCGCTCCGCCCGCGCTGACGATTGTCGTCTATCTTGCCGCTTTCGCCCTCGTTCTGTTTCGTATGTCGCGCCCGCAGCGTATTAGCACCGCGCGCCTCTGGGTCGCGCCGACGCTGCTGACGTTCGTCGGCATATGGGCGGTCTATGCCGAGCAGTCGCTCGCCCCGTCGCCGCTTTGGGAGATCGTGGTTGCGGTGATACTCGGGGTAGCACTTGGAGTACCGCTCGGCTTCCTTCGCGGCGCCCATACGCCGGTTCAGGCGACGAAAGATCCGGGCGTTATGCTGTTGGGATCGGCGCTGGTACCGGCATTGATCTACGTGACGGCGTTTGCCGCACGGGTGCTGCTGCATCTCGTCTTCCCGCTCGGCAGTGCGATCGGCGCCGTCGTCGGCGACGGCCTGCTCGTCTTTGCCGTCGCGTTTCTCGCCGCGAGTTATTTTGCGATCTATCGCAAATACATTGCCCTGGAGAGCTCGTCGCCGCAGTCGTAAGAACCGGAGACGAATTCAGAAACGGAGAACGGCGCCGCACTGATGCGGCGCCGTTCTCCGTGCTGTCCGGTTCGCTCTTTAGTGAACGAGGAATCCGACGAGTAAGAGTGCGACGATATTGAGCACCTTGATCATCGGGTTGATCGCCGGGCCGGCGGTATCTTTGTACGGATCTCCGACGGTATCGCCGGTGACCGCTGCCTGATGAGCGATCGATCCCTTGCCGCCGAAGTTGCCTTCTTCGATGTATTTCTTGGCATTATCCCACGCTCCACCGCCGGTCGTCATCGAGATGGCGACGAAGAAGCCGGTCACGATGGAACCGACGAGGATGCCGCCCATCACCTGCGCTCCGGTATCGCCTTGCAGCACGTTGAAAACCGAGAGCAAGACGACGATCACCGGGACACCGACGGGAATGAGCGCGGGGAGAATCATCTCCTTGAGCGCCGCCGCGGTTACGATGCTGACGGTCGTGCCGTAGTCGGGTTTCTGCGTGCCGGCCATGATGCCGGGCATCTCGCGGAATTGGCGACGCACTTCCTCGACGACCGCGCCGCCCGCACGTCCGACCGCTTCCATTGAGAGCGAGGCGAACAGATACGGAAGGAGACCGCCGAGAAAAAGGCCGACGAGTACGTAGGGATTGCCGATTGCAAAGAGATCGGCGACGCCGGCTGCACACGATGCGCCGCCGAGTGCGCCGCACTTGTGCTTCGTGAGTTCTTGCAGGAACGCTGCGAAGAGCACCACCGCAGCGAGGGCGGCCGAACCGATTGCATAGCCCTTCGTCACGGCTTTGGTGGTATTTCCGACGGCGTCGAGCGGATCGGTGATGTCGCGAACTTCCTTGGGCATCTCCGCCATCTCGGCGATGCCGCCGGCGTTATCGGTAATCGGACCGAAGGAATCGATCGCGACCACGATGCCGGCCATCGAGAGCATCGACATGACGGCGATCGCCACGCCGTAGAGATTGGCAACGCCGTACGAGACCAAAATGCCGGCGACGATAACGATCGCCGGAAGTGCGGTGCCTTGCATCGAGACGGCGAGGCCGGCGATCATGTTCGTTGCATGCCCCGTTACCGATGCTTTCGCAATGCGCTGCACCGGCGAGAATTGCGAGCCGGTGTAGTACTCGGTAATGAACGTAATCAAACCGGTTACCGCAAGGCCGACGAAGGCGCTGATAACGATCGCCGTCGGGCTCACGCTGCTTCCGCCAAAGACGTTCTGTGCCAGGAAGTAGATCCCGATCAGCGAGAGGACGCTCGCGACGACCATGCCGCGATAGAGCGCGCCCATCACTTTGCCCTTGACGACGGTCCCGAGCGTGACGGCGAAGACGCCGATAATCGAGGCGACGATCGAGACCGCGCCGATAAGCAGCGGGAAGGTCGGTGCTCCCGGCAGCGAGCTGCCGAAAACGAGATTGCCGAGCAGCATCGCGGCGACGGTCGTAACGCAGTAGGTCTCGAAAAGGTCGGCGGCCATGCCGGCGCAGTCACCGACGTTGTCTCCGACGTTATCGGCGATAACCGCCGGGTTGCGTGGATCGTCTTCAGGGATGCCTGCTTCGACTTTGCCGACGAGGTCGGCGCCGACGTCGGCGGCTTTCGTATAGATTCCGCCGCCGAGGCGCGCGAAGACCGAGATCAGCGAGCAACCGAACGCAAGTCCGACCATTGCATTGAGCGAGGTCGTCACGTCGCCGTTATTGACCTGGAGCAGAATGCCGTAGTAACCGGCGACGGCGAGGAGGCCAAGGCCGACGACCAACATGCCGGTCACTGCGCCGCCGCGGAACGCCACGGCAAGTGCAGGTGCCATGCCGCCGCGCGCTGCTTCGGCGGTCCGGACGTTGGCGCGGACGGAGACGAGCATGCCGATAAAGCCGGCGGCTCCCGAGAGAATCGCGCCGATCAAAAAGCCGATCGCCGCTTCTTTCCCGAGCGTCGGCGCGAAGGCGATGACGATGGCGAGCACGATGGCGACGACGGCGACGGTCGTGTATTGGCGCTTGAGGAAGGCCATCGCGCCCTCCTGAATCGCTGCGGCGATCTCCTTCATGCGGTCGTTGCCCTGAGGGCGCGAGAGGACCCAGAAGATGAGGGCGATGCCGTAGAGGACTGCGAGGACGCCGCCGAGCAGGGCAATCAGGATCGCTAGCTGTGTGGTCACATTGCTTCCTTTGAGTGTAGAGAAGAGAGCGCGGAAAATGGGGCCCCGGTCCGACGGCACGGGGCACTTTTTAAAGTGGTCGCTCGGCCGCTACGGCGGTACGAGCCGGGAGTCCTCCCTTTATCGCTCCGATGAGGGCTCCGGGCTCTCCTCGGCACGGTCGAGAAAGCGCTGATGAGACTCGGCGATCACGCGACGGGCGCTCGCCGCGTCATGCCAGCCGACGACACGCGTCTGCTTCCCCTCGAGGAGTTTGTAGCTCTCAAAAAAGTGCGAGACTTTCTTAAGGAGATGCGGAAAAATCTGCGTGAAATTGTGGATCTCATCGAAGGCGGGCTCGCCGACCGGAACGGCGAGGACCTTATCGTCTTCCTTGCCTTGATCGAACATCTCGAGAAGGCCGATCGGCCGCGCGGCGACGAGACAACCGGGGAAGGTCGGTTCGATGGTCAAGACGAGCACGTCGAGCGGATCGTCGTCGAGAGCGAGCGTCTGCGGGGCGAAGCCGTAGTCTCCCGGATAATGAATCGCCGAATGAAGGACGCGGTCGAGTCGAAAGATATCGAGTGCCTTATCGTACTCGTATTTATTGCGCGATTTCTCGGGAATTTCGACCACCACGTTGATCTCTTCGGGGGCGCGCAGGCCCAGGGGAAGATCGAGATAATTTCTCGGTTTGCGATCCTTCATCATGTCTCCGAAGGTTCTGGTCGCCCGCGAGCGCTACCTGGAACGGAGTGATGCGGGTGCGACGCGAATGGCAGCACGGATGATCGAGTCGACCGACCTGCTTATCGTTGGCTGCGGTCCAGCCGGCGGCGTTGCCGCCCGCGAGGCCGCGTCGCGCGGCATGCGCGTGGTCGTGCTGGAGAAGGACGCCGTCGTCGGGAGCAAGCGCGTCTGTGCCGCTGGGCTCCGGCCTGGATTTTGCGGTGAGTTCGATCTTCCCGAATCGTTGATTCACTGCAACACGCCTCGTCTCGCGCTCTTCGATCCCTTCGGCGAGGAGCACGCCGTGCGCTTCGGCCCCGGGCATACCTCGACACGCGAAGAGCTCGACGGAACGATCGCCGCGCGTGCGGTCGAGGCGGGTGCCGAGATTCGGACCAACGCGCTCTTCCGCGATCTCACCGTCGACGGAGAGCGGAAGATCGTCGAATACGCCGACACAACCGTCGGCGATCGTCGACGCATTCGCGCGCGCCACGTCTTTCTCGCCGCCGGATCGACGGCGAAATTGGAACGTCTTCCGCACTTCGCATTTTCGGGTTGGAACGACGGCTTGATGACGACCTTGCAACAGCGATGGTACCTCGCACGCCCCGCCGTGCCGATCGCCTACGAGACGTTGGAATTGCATTACTATCCGGCGCGCGACGGTCGTTTGGTCGTTGCGTGGATGTTTCCCAAACGCGACCACCTTGCCATCGGCTTGGGTATCACCGGGAAGGTTCCGGGTGCGGACCTCCGAGCGGAGCTCGACACATTTGCGACGCGAACGATTCGTCGCCTTGCGCCCGATATCGAAGCGCGGGTGAAGCTCGAGGGGCACCTCCTCTACGGCGGCATGCCGCGACCGAGCGTCGGGGCCGAGGGGGTCAGCGTCGGTGGTACCGCCGCCGGGCTCGTCGATGCGACCAACGGCGAGGGAATCTACGAGGCGGCGACGAGCGGGCGGATGCTCGCCGATATCGCGTGGCGCTATCGCGACGATGCGTCGCGGGCCTCTGCGGCGTATGGACGCGCACTGCACGAACGCTTCTACGCACGCCTCGCGCGACGCGTGAAATTGATCGATTTCTTGGGCCGGCGCCCGGAGCGCTTTCGCCTGCTCTTCCGACAGTTCGCTGCGGTTCCACGCTTTGCCGAACTCATTGCCAACGAGCGCTTCGATCGCACCTGGGCCGATCGAATCTTTCTCTACGTTCAGGCCGCCCG
>JBMFXH010000096.1:0-7925 GCA_049964475.1 Vulcanimicrobiaceae bacterium | reverse complement strand
GTGGCCCTGGGTTACCGAGTCCGTCGGCGTTGACTACCGTGCTGCTCGGCGTCGTTCCGTTGGCATTGAGGACAGGCGATGTTACCTGGACGGCGCCGTAGCCATATCCGTTGCCGGAGGCCAACGAATACGGTGACGCCGTTTGAAACTGCCCGTTCAACAGGTTGATGCCGTTGAAACTGGTGTTGCTCGATATGCGATTGACCTCGAGCAACAATTGTGAAATCTCCGCCTGGATGTTGGCGAGATCGGTCGAGGAATTGAGATCGGAGCGCGATTGAACGACCAGGCTGCGGATGCGCTGAAGGATTAGCGTGATCGTCGTGAGGGCTCCGTTTGCGACGGCGAGCGCATTGTTTGCCGTCTGCACGTTCTGAACGGCTTGCTGGAAACCGTTGACCTGTGTTTGCAGGCGTTGCGCGATGCCGTAACCGCTGGGGTCATCAACAGCAGAATTCACGCGGAGGCCGCTGGCCAGCGCGCGAATGTCGGTCTGTTCCTTTTTTTGAGTGAGAGAGAGGTTCAGAAGAACCTGGCCCACACCCCCCAGCACATCCATGAAGTAAGGTGGCTTCCTCCTTGAAGATTCCCTACAGTTCGGGTATCGGCCGAACCACCCGAAGACTTGCTCGCCGCTCGGTGAATCCCTGGTAAAGAAAAGGCTCTTTCGGGTAAGCCGGAGGGGTGCGCAAGCCGATAGGATTCTTGCTCGATGAAGCCGCTCGCAACGCGAAAAAGGTTTACCCTTCCGCTATCTGCCCTGGGGCTGACGGCGGCTCTTTTGACGTGCGCGGCGCCCTGGGCGGGAGCGACAGGCTATGCCGCTCCCGCCCCGTCGCCGAGTGCCGAGGCGTCGGGATCACCGAGCGCCGCGCCGACGGGTAGCCCTGCGCCGGGCCCCGCGCCGAGCCCCTCTGCGACCCCGCGCCCAAAGCCGACGAGCACCCCCCGCTTCTCTCGCGGCGGGCCGGTCGAGTTTTCGCTGAACGGCTCGCTTTCGTTCGGGCGGACGCAGTCGAGCTACGCGAGTGCGGCGACTCCAGCCCCCGGGAGCGTGCCGTTGACCAGCAACCAGACGCAGAGCGCGACCGGCGTCGGGATGCTCGCGCACCTCTTTCGGCGCGCCGGGAACACGACGCTCGACCTGCAGGTCCCCTTCACGCTCTCCACGACCACGAGCCTCTTCGGCAGCGGCATTCTGAGCTATTCGACTCCGCGATACGCGATCGGCTACGGGCCGGAGAGCCTCTCGGTGCTCGGGCAGCTCGGCGTCGGGTCAACCCTCCGTGGCGTCTTCTTTACGCTCCCGGCAAACGGCGGCGACGTCACGGCGTTCGCCGGCCCGGCACTCTTCAACCAAGGCGATAGCATCCGGCTCTACGGCGTTCGCGAACGGCGGTTGGTCGCCGGTCGCCTCTTTGAATACGGTCTGGCGATGACACCTCCGGGAAGCGGCATCGGCTCCTCGCTCACGCTGCTGACGGGAACCGCGCAACGTCGCGGCGACGCCTCGGTCGTGCTCGAAGCCGCGCTCCAACGGCTCAACGCCTCGGCGGAGAATCCCGGAGGTGCGGGGATCGCCGCGCAGGCACGGATCGACTGGGGCAAACAGAACAACCTCTGGTCGCTGACGACGCGAACGATTCCGAGCGATTTCATTGCCTTTGGGACGGGGCAGTTACAGGGCGATCGTCTCTTCGATATCAGCCGCATCTCTCAGTCGCGACATGGGACGAGTACCTTCGATCTCGCGTTCGAACGCTCGCTGCTCAACGGCGAGATTACGACGCAACGGCGCACCTCCTACATTCTCACCGGACAGCTCACGCAGCACGTCGGTTATTCGTTCAATCTCTTCGATCAAGCGCTGGGAGGGAGCTCGGGGAGCCAGTGGGACGGCACCGTCGGTGGGCAGTTCTCATTCTCGGGGCGGATGGGCTTTCTGAGCCTCTCCGAGCAACTCGGGCGCTACACCAGCATCGCCGCCGCGCCGACCGGCACCGCGCAGAGTGCGGTGCAATCGCAGCTGCGCTTGGGAGCACTTGCCCTCACGATGACCGACCAGGAGTTACGAACCGCAGGCGGTCTCACCGGCGTCGGGCATCAAGGGAGTTTTAGCGCGCAGTTGGGGCGCACGAGCGGCAAGACGACAATATCGCTGAATTTCATGCGAACGCTGACGCAGAACGAGATCTCCGATGCGATCTCGCGCATTCCCACGATCAGCGTGACGCGGCAGATCTCGCCCGCGTTCTCCCTTACCGCTTCGTACGGAACCGAATCGCTCGTCGATCGCTTGAATCCCGAGGTCGACGGGCGTTCGCGAATCTTTAACCTGCAAGTGAATGCGCCGTTCGTCTTCGGGAGCGGGGCGCTCGTGCAAGGACGCGTCGATCCGCATCTACCGGCGACCATTAGTGGTCGCGTGACGCTCGATTCGGGCTCTGCGGCAACCTATCTCGTCGGCTCGGGGAGTTACGGCGTCGCCAACGCGATGGTCGTGCTCGACGGGCGTTACGTGCAACGCACCGATCTCAACGGCAACTACCAATTCAGTTTCGTAACTCCGGGGCAGCACCAACTACGTCTGGAGACCTCCTCGCTGCCGCGCGGTCTCACCGCCGATTCGCCGGTCGTAACGCTGACGGTGCAGGGCGGACAGAACGCACAGGTCGGCTTCCTCGTCGGGGATTTCGGCGGAGTCGCCGGGCACGTCTACGGGATTAGCCGCGACGGCGAACGCGTGCCGCTGGCGAACGTCCTCGTGCGCGTCGACAGCGGCGCCTATTCGCAGACCGATTCGAGCGGAGCCTACGGCTTCGGGCGCTTGAGCCCCGGCGAGCATACGGTCTCGGTGCTGGAGAACTCGGTGCCGGCCTTCGCGACCTTCTCAAAGAAGGAACTCACGCAGAAGGTCAACGTGATTCGCGGGCAGCTCGCCCACGCAACCTTCACCGCCGAGCCGCTCGGTTCGATCTCCGGTTACGTGCTCTACGCCAAAGACGTGCCAAAACCGTATGTTGCCGGGGACGGCGCGCTCAACGCCTACGTCGTCGCCGAGCCCGGGAACGAAGCCGCGATCGCCAACGATGACGGCTCCTTCGTCCTCGACGATCTGCCGCCGGGTACCTATACACTCTCGATCGATCCCGAGACCGTCGCCGACGGCCTTGGCCAGGTAAGCCCCGATCTCACGATCACGCTCAAGGCACGCGAGCACTACAAAGGCGCGATCTTCAAGATCTCGCGCAAGAAGAAGAAAGTGCTCTTCACGTTCTTTGGAAACGCGGGGGCGGCGGCGCCGACCGTGGCGCCGAGCCTTCAACTCTCCGAACCGCGTCTCCCGCCGGGAGGCGCGGCGGAGGTAACGGTCACGGCTCCCGCCGATGCAGAGCTCTCGGCGAGTGCCTTCGGGCAGCGCGTGCCACTGCACTACAATGCAGCGCACAAACGCTGGAGCGGTGAGGTCGTGGTGCCGAAGGGCACCCGCGCCGGCCGCTTCGAGGTGCGTGCGCACGCGGCGGAGGGGCGCGCGCCGCTCCCCGCCGAGCTCACCGTCGACCCACGGTTGCCGATCGCGATTCTTTCGGCGAGTCCGGCGCAGGCGAAGATCGGCGAGTACGTGACGGTGCGGGCGCGCTTCCTCGCCGACGTGCGCCCGGGCGACCGCATTCTCTGGGCCGACGGGCAGAAGAGCGTGCTCGGGAAGCCGCTCGTCGGCCGGCTCTTTGCCTTCACCCTGAAGCTCAGCGCCCGCCCGATGGTCGGTACATTGGTGACCGCGCATGGCCGATTTACGGTGCGACTTCAGTAACAATAAGATTCTTTACCAAAACCAGGGGTAGAACTTTACTACCCCTTGACCCATTCATAGAAAGTTCCAGGAGCAGGCGACCGATACGATAAGCGTAAAAGTTCTCGCTCCCGCCAAGGACGGCGAATTCTCGCGCATGGTGAAAGGATCATGAATACAAAACGCACACTCGCGCTCGCAACATTCGCGGCGCTCGTAATCTCGACGGCTCCGGCCTTCGCAGCCTCTCCGACGGTCACGATCGATTGGAACACCCAAAAGATTGCGTCGATCGTTCTCACGACGCAGTACAACGGCTCGCCGCTCGGCACGCATAACACCGGTGCCGAAACGATCGATGCTAATCTCAACACGGGTGCCGGCATCTGTCAGACCTCGGATACCGAATCAACCACAGGAACGATCAACTTCGGCAACGTGACTCCCGATGTCGCGCAGTACACCGACTGTATGGAGCTCAACGCCGTCAATGCCGCGATCGGCACGAACGATTCGCTTGGCTACTCGGTGACCGAAGCGGCGACCGCCGGCTATCCGGCGAGCGGCTTCCTGCTCTGCCTGCTGCCCAACGGCACGTATGCGAATAATCTCGCGGCGACCGCTTCTGCCCGCACGTCTGCCCCCTCGGTCGTCAGCACCACGGCTTGCCCCACCGGCGATTTCGCAATGAATGGCACGGGCGCTACTCTGCTCTCGACCACTGCAGCGACGACCGGCACCAACCTCGGCGGTGACGTCGAATTGGTGATCGCGCCGAACGCTCCCTCGGGCGCGCAATCGGTCACCGTCACCTATACCCTGACCACGAACTAGGGTAGGTACGATCCTTGGCGCGTCACGCTTCGTTGCGGGGACTCACCGCCCCGCAACGAAGCGAGAGGGCACGATGCTGAAACTCCGATCGCTCCGCGCGCTCGCGGCACTCACGCTCCTCATCTGGCCGATCCGTGCAAGCTCGCTCCAACTTGGGCTTGAGGTGACGCCGGGGAAACTCGAGGTTTCGATTCCTAGAGGCATGACGTACAACATACCGATCACGATTCATAACTCGGGGCTCAACGCGACGCACGTACAGGCGACGATGGTGGACTTCACGGTGAATCAGGCAGGAAGTTACGTTTTTACCAAAGTGGGTTCGCGCCCGAACTCGCTGATGAAGTGGGCCTCGATCCGGCCGCGTGAATTCAACATTCAGCCGAACACCTCGCAGCAAGTGCAATTGACGATCCAAGTCCCATCGAATCACGCGCTCTCGGGCGAGTACGCCGGCATCGTCTTCTTCCAGACACGTCCGGAACGCAAACCCGGGCAGACAGTTGCTTTCTCCGAACGCATCGCATCGAAGATCTACGAGACCATTCCCAATACCGTCCATATCGACGGGGCGATCGTCCGGATGGCGAGTTACGCGAACCCGCTCGGACGCATCTACCACGTCCTCTTCAAAAATACCGGAAATGCACACGTCTACCTTCGCGGGCAGCTCGTGGTGCAGACGACCTCCGGCAAGATCGTCGATCATGTGGCGATGCCGAGCAACCAGCTCGTCGAACGCGGCGGGATGCGCCTGCTGGAACTCCAGGGGAAGCGGTTGCCTCCGGGAGAGTACGAAGCGATCGCAACGATCGATTACAACGGCAAGACCGATACCGCAGGCGGTATCAAGTTCACGGTACGCTAGCCCGCCGACTCGGCGAGGCAGCACGATTCGGTTCATGGAGGATGGTAGGAACCACTACGATGGAACGCACGGTACGAACGGGGATAGGGAGGGTCGCGGTGGTCGTCGCATTGTTGGCGCTGCTGCCGGTCGCCGTCCTCGCGTCGACTGCGTCGACCGTCGTGACGTGGCGTACCAACGCAATCGTGAAACTCTCGCTGACACCGAACTATAACAGCGGCTTCGGAGCCGTCCCCGCCGTGATCGGCACGCAACCGGCGCCGACGCACGGGCCGAATGCGGTGCTTGACGGAGGCTCGGTTGATTTCGGCACGATAAACGCCGGCACCACGTACCTCTACAAGTATGCAGTCGAACTCAACGTCACGACGAACTCATCGACGGGGTTTAACCTTTACGGTGAAGGTGCTGCAGATTTCTACAACCTTACCGACGGCTCGACCCAGCCGATCTCGCAGACGGTCTACTATCTTCCGTCGACGGCAAGCTCTGACCCGAACACCGGGTTCTCTGCGGGCGCGCCATTTTATAAGACGACCAACACGGTGACGGCGGCGAGTTACAGTACGCCACCGACGATCACGTACAGCACGTACCCCTCACCGATCGCCCAGAGCCTGAATGCGACGGGCACATATTATTACGACTACGAGGTGAAGGTGCCGAATTCAGCGACGAACGGACACTACTACGTTTGGATCGTCTACACGGTGGTGGCACAATGAAGCGCGCGAGCCGCACGGCACTCTTCGCTGCATTCTTGGCGCTGGCATCGGTCGCCGTCGCGCTCGCCACCTTTATCCAGCAGCGCGATCAGATTGCGGTGACGATCATCGTGAACGTCACCCCGGCTCCACGCATGGCCGCGTATGCGCCGACTGCGACGACAGGATCGCATATTCAAGCTGCATTCACGCTCGATACGAAGAGGGCGGTTCGTGCCGATGCGATATCGCTCAACCATCTGGTTGCCCAGAATCAACAGGCCGTTCGCGTCGAGGCCTCCGTGCAGCCGAATCCGCTAGGTACGTTGCTCTATAGTAATTTGAACTCGGTCTCGATCAGTGCAACAGCGGGCACGACCGTGGTCGTACCCTGCGCCTATACCGTCACCGTTGATTCGACGCAGTCGACATGGTATTTAAAAGACGGCTTGTATCAAGATTTTTCGAGCACCTTCCCCGGCAACGATCTTGCGAATAACACCTATATTAGTGCGCCGCAACCAACTGCTACGCCGTTTTATGTGTACGCCGATGACGGCGGCGTCTGGTACGCCGTGGCGACGAACGGACTCATGAAGACCTACTGCGTCGATCTGACGCTAACCATTCCGATTAGCGTCTCCGGGGGGACGTATAGCACCAACGCGGTCTATACGCTGTATTACTGATGAACGTACGCCGCCTGCAATCCATTGCCGTCGCAGCGATCGTCGCGGGGGCCGCAGTCGCCACCGCGTTCGGGCGCGGCGTTCCCGCCGGAATCCTCCCGCACCCGATCGTGACGCCGATCGGCGCGCCGATTCTGCACACCCCGCCGCCGCTCCCCATCCCACCGTTACTGCACCCGACGCCGACACCATCGGCGCTCCCGGGCTTCCCGCAGCCGCAGTCGAACGTGCGCGCGCCTGGATCGATCGTCCCACTCTCGGAGTTGCCGCGCCTCCCGATGCGCACCGCGATGAACACCTTGCACCCGGGGCAACGCCAAATCCAAGCCGCGACGGGCGCAACGATTCTCCTCACCGCGAGTGGGAGCACGAGTTGCGGGATTACGGCCGGCGACAATTTCACCGTAGGCTGTACCGCGGACTGGCAGTCTTCGGGGCTGACCGGCGGCGATACCTTCCAAGATTACTACATCGCGCCAAACGTTGCCGACGGTACCGCTGGCACCACCGTCGGCGGCGGCTACGGCGCTCCGAGCGGGAGCGTTCACGCCACGGCGCTTAGCGTCGCGGGCGTCTACACCTTCGGTGTGCTCGATACGACGACCAACCAATGGGTTGCGGTTATTTATATTAACGTCAGCGTCAACTACAATTTCGGCGTCTACCAAGATGCATTTCACACCCAGTTGATTTCGCAATTTGCAGCTGGGACGAGCTCTGCTGCCTATATTTACGCGACAAATATTACTCCATCGGATTTCTACGTCGTCTATATCGAATCGACATCGATCAATCCGGTCTGTATTTTTTCGGCACCGGTGCAGTCGTCATACACGGCTAATGCGCTCTGTCAGCCGAACCTCTCCTCGGGAGAGCAGGCGCCGGGCGGGAACCTCTCCGTAACGTGGCCGATCTCCTCGACTCAGCCTGCCGGGACATATTCCGTCGTCCTTTTCGATAAAACGACCAACGAGCGCATCGCACAGCAACAGATCTCGGTGACGGGCCCGAGCGGAGAGACGATGCTGCTCTATCCC
>JBMFXH010000095.1:0-8000 GCA_049964475.1 Vulcanimicrobiaceae bacterium | reverse complement strand
CCATGCCAACCCAGGCCGACGCGGTCGCCGACCTTCCATCCGATAACGCGCTCACCGAGCGCATCGATTCGGCCGGCGATCTCGTGGCCCGGGACGCGCGGAAAAGCAATACCCGGCCAAACGTTAAAGACGGTCAGCGCGTCGCTGTGGCAGATGCCGCACGCCTCGATCCGAATGCGGACGCTCTCCGCCGAGGGTACGGGGATCTCGCGTTGGTCGCGTTCGATGCGCCCGGCCGTTGCCGATGGGACTGCAAATACGTTCATCATACTTCTTCCTCAACTTCTTCAGGCGGTGGTAAGTTGCGGAAAAACAACCAATAGAGCCCGGCGTTGAGCAGTTGCAGGACCGAGGCAAATTCCAGCGGCAGGCCGATCCAGGCGTGCTCGATGAGCGCGCCGGCGACCAATGGCCCGCCCATCGAGCCAACCCGCGCCGGAAGGTTCGAGAGCGCGGAGGCGCGCGATCGCTCCGAGGCCGGAATAATGCCCATTGCATACGATTGACGGACCGGAAAGGTCACGATGTTGACCAACATGCGCAGCGCGTAAATCGCACCTGCAAGGACGAAGCCCGGTGCAAACGGCATCACGGCAAGCAAGACGCACGAAAAGACACGCAGGGCGACGACGGTACGCACGGCTCCGCCGATCGCCGCGACGATCCGCGTCACCCCGAGATACGAGAGAATCGACAGCACGTTTATGGTCGTGTAGAGCGCCGCAATTTGATCGGCGTTGACGTGATAGCGTTCGTGAAACCAGAGCACGAGAATCGGGCCGAGAAAACCGATCGCCAGGCCGTTGGTCGCATTGGTGAGCATGAAGCGACGAATCAATTTCCAGGTATTCGGCGCGAGTGAAGCCTTCGAACGAGCGCGAATCGCTCGCGAGCGCTGCTCCTTGATCGGCAGGACGACGAGGGCGAGCGCAACGCCGATGATCGCCGTCAGCCAGAAGAGCGGACGCGCGGGGAAAATGGCAAGTCCGGCACCGAGCACGCTGCCGATCGTCCCGACCAACGAAAGTCTTGCGAAAACCGCCGTGCGCCGTTCGTCGCCGGCGAGCTCTGCGGTAAGCGCTTGCTCGGCGACGAAATACGGCCCAAACGCCCCTCCGCTACCGACACCTCCGCCTTGCCCGATCGTTCCGAGTGCTCCGGCGACGGCGAGGACGAAAAAATCCCCTTGGAGCGCAAAGACGACACCCGCGAGTGCCGTGAGGATTCCGAAGGCGGCGAGAATCGGTTTGCGTCCGATACGATCGGCGAGCGCTCCGACCGCGAGCGTGAGCAGCGCCCCCGAACCCGAACCGATCGCGATGAGCAAGCCGACGGCGGTAGCACTGTAACCCAACGAGAGCAGGTAGAGCGGGACAACGATAGCCAGATATCCCTGGGAGATGCTGCGCAGCGCACGCCCCGCGTAGAGCGGCATCAAGGGAGTTCGATGCGACATCTCCGGGCATATTGCGCTGCCGTGCATGCCTCATCCTTGCAGGAACTCCGTGTTGCGCCGAGGGAGGGCGTTGCGTGCAAAAGCTCGATGGCCGCCTGATTTTCTCGCCCTCCGATCTTCACCGTTACCTCGAATGCAGAACCCTTACCGCGCTCGATCTCTCCGCCGTCGACGAGCCCGGAATCGCCGCTCCGCTCGATCCGCAAAGCGAATTGTTGGTGCAGAAAGGTCGCGACCGCGAACGTCGCTACCTTGCCTCCCTCGAACGACACGAACGTGTCGTTGCAATTCCCGAGATCGGCAACCCCTCGATCGCCGCTTTCGAGCTCGCGGAAGCGAGCACGATCGAGGCGATGAACGCCGACGCTTCCACGATCTACCAGGCGGCTTTTTTCGACGGAACGTGGTTCGGCCGCGCCGATTTTCTCCGGCGCGTCGAGCGAGCTTCTCCGCAACCGCATCGCACCTACGAAGTCGAAGACACCAAGCTCGCACTCTCCGAAAAGCCGCACTTCATCATTCAACTCTGTTTCTACAGCGAGCAGGTCGAGCGGGTGTACGGCGTCGCGCCGGAGTTCATGCACGTGCTTCTCGGTTCGGACGAACGGCGGAGCTTTCGCGTCGACGAATATAGCGCGTACTATCGACGACTGAAGGCTTCATTTCTCCAGGAGATCGACGTGCTTCGCTCCGGCGCGCTCGAACGGCGCCTCGATGAGGTTCCACCGCCGGTCGCTCACTGCGCGATCTGCACGTGGCAGACACGTTGCGCCGATCTGCGTGAAGAACGCGAGCACCTCAGCCTCGTCGCACGCATGCGTTCGGAACACATTCGACTCTTCGCAGCGGCGGATCCACCGATCGTCACGATGCGAGAGCTCGCCGACGCCCCCGAGAGCGCGAAGCCGTCGGCGATCTCGCGCGAGACCTTTCTCACGCTTCAACGCCAGGCGCGCCTGCAGGTCGAGCAACGCGATGGTGGCTCCCCACGGTACGAGCTTCTTCCGCCCGAGCCGCTGCGCGGCTTGGGACTCCTTCCCGAACCGAACGTCGGCGATATTTTTTTCGATATGGAGGGCGATCCGCTCTTCGAACCGGGGCGTGGATTGGAGTACCTCTTCGGCATCTATCTCTCCGACGAACGACGCTTTCAGGCGTTTTGGGGAACCGACCCGGAGCAAGAAGGCCGCGCATTCGAGCAATCTATCGACTTCTTCATGGAGCGACGACGACGATACCCGGACCTCCACATCTATCACTACGCTCCCTACGAAAAGACGGCGCTGCGCAAGCTGAGCGTTCGACACGCCACGCGCGAAGCCGAGGTCGACGATCTTCTGCGCTCGGAGGTTCTCGTCGATCTCTATACGGTCGCGCGCCAAGCGCTCTGCGTCGGGCAACCAAGCTACTCGATTAAGAAGCTCGAACTCTACTACGGGTTCGAACGGACGGCCGATCTCCGCAGCGGCGACGACTCCGTCGTCATGTTCGAACGATGGCTTGCCGACCGAAGTGACGCCACGTTGCTCGCTACGATCGAGCGTTACAACGAAGAGGATTGCCGCTCCACCTTCGCGTTACGCGAGTGGTTCCTCGCGCTACGCGCCGAGGCGCACCGGCGATTCGGCAGCGAGATTCCCTGGCGCCCGAAGCGAGAACCGGTCTCGCTCGAAGAGGAGCGCGCAGCCGCGCTGGCCGCATTGAGCGACCTCCAGCAACGCCTTCTCGCCGATGCGCCCAGGATCGAACGCGCGGAAGAACTCGATCGACTCGACGTACGTCGCCGTCTCCGCTGGATCTTCGCACAGTTGCTTTCCTACCATCGTCGCGAGGACAAGCCGACGTGGTGGAAGCTTTTCGACATGGCCGAGATGTCGTCGGCGGAGCAGATCGAGCACCCCGAATCGCTCGGTGGGCTCGCACTGCTCGATCAACGCGAACCGGAGCTCGAGAAAGGCAAGCGCAATCGTACCTATACCTATCGCTTCCCGGAACAAGAATATACCGTGACGGAGCGGATGCTCGATCCGCTCACGATGAAAGGCGCGGGGAGCATCGTCGACATCGATGACATCGAGCGCTGCGTTCGCATTCGCCGCCCCGGAGACATCGAACTCGCCCGCTCGCTCACCGCGCTCATTCCCGCGCCACCGATCGATACGCGCGCGCAGCGCGCTTCGCTCGCGCGCATCGCCGAGGCGCTGCCTGCGGACCCTCGGGATGCGCGGCCGCGCTGCGTCGTCGATCTGCTCTTGCGACGCCCGCGCATTCACGGTATTCCCGAGGACGGAGCGATCCAGCCGGAGAGCGCCGTCACGACCGAGATCGTCCCGATCGTCCGCGCACTCGACGAGAGCTACCTCTTTATCCAAGGGCCGCCGGGCTCGGGGAAAACGATGCTCGCTTCGGTGACGATTGCGACGCTTCTGCGCGAAGGGAAGCGCATCGGCATCATGTCGACCACGCACAAAGCGATCCAACATCTGCTCCACAAAGTCGAGATCGCGGCAAAAGATCTGCAGATTTCCTTTCGCGCTCTCTATAAAATCGGTGTTGACGATAGCTACGAATCGCCGCTTCGTCGTTCGTTCGTAACGACGACGACGAAGAACGCCGACTTCACCGAAGACTCTTGCGAGCTCGCTGCGGGTACGTCGTGGCTCTTCTCTCGCGACGATTTCGGTTTGAAACTGGACTATCTGTTTATCGAAGAGGCCGGCCAGATCGCGCTTGCCAACGTCGTCGCCGTTGCGCCGACTGCAAAGAACCTCGTGCTGCTCGGCGACCCGCTGCAACTCGCACAGGTTTCGCAGGGCATCCACCCCGCCGGAATGGGCCGCTCGGTGCTCGCGTATCTCCTCGGGAACGATGCGACCGTGCCGCCGGAGCGCGGCGTCTTTCTCGACACCTCGCATCGTATGCACCCGAAGATCTGTACGTTCATTTCGAAGCACGTCTATGCCGGCCGTTTGCACGCCGCGCCGGAGACGGAAGGCTCGCGGGTGGAGAGCCCCGGCCTCAGCGGGGCGGGGCTGCGATATATTCCCGTCGCTCACGAGGGAAACGCGCGCGAATCGGTCGAGGAAGCAGAGCGTATTCTGGCCGAGATCGCGCTCCTGCGGAAAGGTCGCGTCCGGATTCGCGCCGGGAAAGAACGGCCGATTACCGATAACGATATCCTCATCGTCACGCCGTATAATGGACAGCGCCTACTGCTCGAGAGCATGCTCCCCGACGCCGGGTTCCCCGGCGTTCGTGTCGGAACCGTCGATAAGTTTCAGGGGCAAGAAGCGCCGATCGTCTTTTATTCGATGGCGACTTCGAGCCTCGAATATGCGCCGCGCGGGATCGACTTTTTATTCGAAAAGAATCGTTTCAACGTCGCGGTTTCGCGAGCTCAGTGCATGAGCATCTTGGTCGCCGGCCCGCGCCTGCTCGACCTGCGATGTTCGACGGTCGAGCAGATCGCGATGGTCAACCTGCTCTGCAGCTTCGTCGAGGCCGCGACGGTATAGGCGCACCGAGAAGGCCCCTGCACTGGGCATTCATCGCCTCTTCTTCGGCTATCGCTAGGATTTTTGTATGAACGTGCATTCCGGAACCGAAGCCCTCAGCGACCTGGACCGATTCGGCCTACGCGTCCATCCGACCGATGGAACCCACGAGCATTTGGGAAGACGACACCGAACGAAGCTTCGTGTCAGGATCGACCCGGCGGCACCCGCCGGTCCATCGATGGTCGTGGGTATCGGCGAGGGAGAGTCACGACGATTGATGCCGCTCTCGCCGTTCGAAGCAACGACGATGGTCGACGAACTCGTCGCTCGCGGCCTCCTCGTCGGGAACGGGCGCCTCCGCCATACCGTCGAGCATCTTCTCGCGCGCCTCAGCGAGGTCTACGTTGAGTTAGCTTTGGAGTCCCTGACCATCGATTCCGCCGTTGTCTCCGAAGCGGGATATTGCATCGACGCCGCAAGCCTCAATTACGCTCATCGCCCGGCGCACGCCGGGAAAGCCCAAGCGCACAAGGACGTCGGGGGGCGCGATAACGTCGGCGTGCAACCGCGGCCGCACGGTTCGGCCCACTAGCTCGGGAGCGCGTGGCGCCGAGCCTGCACGGCGGTCGCGAAACGGAGGAGGATCAGCCCGAGAATCGAGGCAACCCATGCCGCCGCCGGTAAGGCGAGGTCTTGGATCCGCAGCGCTTCGAACGAGAAGAGATGGCGAATCGGCGCGAACGTCAGCGCCGCGACGAGGAAGAGGAGCGCTCCCGCGGCGATGATCGTCACGGCGGGATTTCGGACGCGCACCGTCCGCGCCACGCTCCCGCCGGTGGAACGATTGATGAACAGCAACGCGACACTTACCAATACCATCGTGGTAAAGGCCAAAGCGCGCGCAATTCGCTCGTCGCGACCGAGCGCGAGCGCCGCGACAAAGACCGCCAGCGTTGCCGCCAAAGCGATGCCTCCTTGTAACCCCGCATTGACGAGCAGCGCGCGCTCGAACAGCGACGCGCCGACCGGGCGCGGCGGCCGCCGCATGATGTTCTCTTCGGCGGGCTCCGCCTCGAACGCGATCGAGCACGCCGGATCGATGATGAGCTGCAAGAACAGAATATGCACCGGCAACAAGAGCAGCGGCATACCGAAGAGCACCGGGATCAAGCTCATCCCGACAATCGGGATATGTGCGGCCACGACAAACGCTATCGCCTTGCGGAGATTATCGAAAATGCGCCGCCCGAGTTTGACGGCAGCGATGATCGAACCGAAATCATCATCGAGCAGCACCAGCGCCGCCGCTTCGCGCGCGACGTCGGTTCCTCGCTCACCCATCGCAATGCCGACATGGGCGGCTTTCAGCGCCGGAGCATCGTTCACGCCGTCGCCGGTCATCGCTACGATTTCGCCGCTCCTTTTGAACGCCTCGACTAGTCGAAGTTTTTGTTCGGGCATGACGCGACAGAAGATATTCGTCTCGGCAACCGCTTCGCAGAGCTCGGCGTCATCCATCGCCGCTAACTCGACGCCGGTTCGATAGCGATCTGCATTCTTCAAGCCGATACTCTTCGCGACGCTGACCGCCGTAGCCGGATAATCACCGGTAACGATCGCGACGCGAATGCCTGCGGTGTAGGCTTCGGCGACCGCCGCCGGGACGCGCGGCCGTACCGGATCGGCAAGGCCGATCAAGCCGACGAATTGAAACTCGAAATCATGCTGCCCCTCGGGTAAGCGCTCGCCGTAATAGAGCGCTCGCGCAACACCTAACACGCGTAGGCCCTGCGAAGCGATCTCCGCTACCCGCGCATCGAGCGCACGGCTATCGCTGCGCCCGAGATGACAGAGATCGGCGATCGCTTCAGGTGCACCTTTTGCCGCAACCACCCAGCTCCGAGCATCGGGGCGCGCCCACACGCGCGACATCGCCAGCATCGAAGGCGAGAGCGGGTACTCACCGGCCAGCACCCAATCGCGATGTCGACGATCGATTCCGGAGAGGCGATTTTCCAATGCGTCGGCGATCGCGCGTTCGGTTGGATCGAAGGGGTCGCGGTGGCTTGCCAACGCACCAAATTCGAGAATATCGTGATACGCCTCGGGAATCGATGCCGTGCCGTCGCACCGGCACAGCTCGCCGTCGGCGGCGAAGAGCGCAACGACGGACATGCGGTTTTCGGTGATGGTGCCGGTCTTATCGACGCAGAGCAACGTCGTCGATCCCAACATTTCAATTGCCGGCAATCGCCGCGTAAGGACATTTTTTTGCGCGATCCGCCAGGCACCGAGCCCAAGAAAGACGGAGAGAACGACGGGCAGCTCTTCGGGCAGAATGGCCATCGCCAGCGCAATGCCGACTAATACGGCACGCAACCAATCCCCACGATGCAAGCCGTAAGCCAACGCCACGAGCGCGCTGAGGATCAGCGCCGCGACGGCGAGCCGTCGCACGACGATGGTCGTTTCACGCTGGATGCGCGTCGGTTCGATTTTTACATCGGAAAGCGCGTTCCCGATCGCGCCGATCTGCGTTGCCGAACCGGTTGCAAGAACGCGTGCAATTCCCTTCCCACCGACGACCATCGTGCCGGAATAGACGAACGGAAGATCTTCTCCACCAGGCTTCGCCATTCGCTCGGGAATCGGTTCGAGTACGGCTTTGCGGACCGCGACCGATTCGCCGGTGAGCAACGATTCGTCGACTTGGAGATTCGTTCCGTTGAGAAGCACCGCATCGGCCGGAACGCGATCGCCTTCGAGAACGACGATCGCATCGCCGCGAACGATATCGCGCGCGGAGATGCGTTGCCGTACACCGTCACGAAGAACGATTGCTTGGAACGCCGCAAGTTCGCGAAGAGTGTCGAGGGTTCTCTCCGCCTTCTGCGCCTGCGAAATGCTAATGCCGACGACGACGGCGACGAAGGCCAGCAGCATCGCCGCCTCGGCGCGATCGCCGAGGAGGGCATCACGAGGGTGGTCGTGGTGGGCGGCCCGCTTGCCGTCACGACAGCGGTGGTCGATCGGCTGACGTCCACCCC
>JBMFXH010000094.1:0-8047 GCA_049964475.1 Vulcanimicrobiaceae bacterium | reverse complement strand
GTAGCTGTGCGCGCGCTCGTGCTCCCGAGAGGGCGATTGCGCCGGCGGCGCTTGTGAGAAATCGTTTGCGGCGCATCGATTTAGGCGCGCAGCCCGAAGCCGAAAGCGGCGGTCGCGAGGAAGATCACCGAGTAGGTCATGTTTGCCGAGAAGACGCGTTCGTTGAGGAGAAAAATATTCTCGCTGACGCGCAACAGGCGCATTTCGTAGGCGATCAGCGCCGCCGTCGCAGCGAGTCCGGCGACGTACCACGCCCCGCCGAGGCCGCCGATGCGCCCCGCAATCGCGAGCAACGCGAACATGCCGACGTGCATGGCGATCGCCGTCGGCCGCGCGCTTTTCTCTCCGAAACGCACCGGCATTGAGTTGACGCCGTTCTCGCGGTCGGTCGGCAGATCCATCAGCGCGTAGAGAATATCGAAACCGGCGACCCAGAGCGTGACGGCGGCGAAGAGCGCGATGCCGGTCGCGCCGACGCGCCCGGTGATGCCGATGTACGCACCGAGCGGTGCGAGCCCGTCGACGGCGCCGAGGACGATATGGACCATCCAGGTGAAGCGCTTGCAGAGCGGATAGAGCAGCACGCCGGCGGCGGCGATCGGGAGCAACTCGACGCAGAGCGGGTTGAGCTGCCACGCGGCGACGAGCAGCAACAGCAAGCCGACGACGACCGCACCGAGCATGACGCCGGGTGCGAGTTCACCGGTCGCTAAGGCGCGCCGCGCGGTGCGTGGGGTGCGCGCATCGATGTCGCGATCGAAGTAGCGGTTTGCGGCCATCGCTGCGGTTCGCGCGCCGAGCACCGCAAGAGTAATCCAGAGGACTGCCGCGAGCGACGGCAACCCGCGCGCGGCAAAGATCGCGCCGACGTACGCGAAGGGAAGCGCGAAGAGCGTATGCTCGATGCGAATTTCGCGTAAGAAAAGCGAAGCGGCACGCACCTAGGCGTCCTCCGGTGCATGCGCGGAGCGCAGCAAACGCGCGAGCGCACCGAGCCCTTGTCCGCTCCACGCATCGGGGCGCAGGTTCTTCTCGATGCGGTCGAGCCCATATTCGCGCCAACGCTCGCCGACGCGTTTACGTACCGACGCCGTGCTCGCGATATCGGGCGGCCATTCGCGCGTGTAGCCTTCGCTCGCGCTCTTCCGGGTTGCATCGATGCCGAGTTTTACACCGTACGCTACGTTGTAGGAACCATGGTCCAGATCGTCGACCGGGCCCGGCATCTGCACGATATCGCGATCGGGAGCGAGATTATTGAGCACGAACCACGCGACGCTGCGCACATCTTGCACGTCGATATCGGCATCGACGATGACGAGCATGCGCGTGAGCATCATCATGTGCCCCAATCCCCAGAGCGCGTTCATGACTTTTTTTGCATGGCCCGGATATTGCTTGCGAATCGAAACGATTGCGAGATTGTGAAAACCGCCTTCGACGGGGAGATTCATGTCGACGACTTCGGGGAGAACCATCTGCAAAAGCGGCAAGAAGATGCGTTCGGTCGCTTTCCCGAGCCACGCATCCTCCATCGGCGGTTTCCCGACGAGCGTCGCGGCATAGATCGGGTTTTTACGGTGCGTGATGCACTGCACGTGGAAGGTCGGGTATCGGTCGGCGAGACTATAGACGCCGGTATGATCGCCGAACGGGCCTTCGACGCGAAGATCGGTGTTATCGACGTAACCTTCCAACACGAATTCTGCGTGCGCCGGCACTTTCAGATCGACCGTCTTTGCCTGCACGAGTTCGATCGGTTTTCCACGCAGCAATCCGGCGAAGGCGAATTCGTCGAGCACCGGCGGTAGCGGTGCGGTCGCGGCGTAGGTGAGCACCGGGTCGGCGCCGATAGCGACGGCGACGGGGATACGCTCGCCCCACGCATCGGCATGCGCGCGCCCTTGTTTGTGCCGCTGCCAATGCATGCCGGTCTCGCACTCGTTATAGACCTGCATGCGATACATGCCGACGTTGGGTCGATTCGTGCGCGGATCTTTCGTTATCACCAGCGGAAGGGTGATGAACGGGCCGCCGTCGAGCGGCCAGGTCGTGAGGACCGGAAGGGCGTTGAGATCGGGGCGATCGACGACGACCTCTTGCACGCTCCCGGAGCGCACGGTCTTCGGAATAGCGTTGCGCAACGGCGCGAGCGAGAGCAGTGCGCCGAGTTGTTCGCCGATGCCCGCACCCGGCGGTGCGATATCGATGAGCTTCCGGACGCGCTCGCCGACTTCGTCGAGCGAGGTCGCGTCGAAGGCAAGTGCCGCGCGACGATGCGTGCCGAATTGATTGGTGAGCACGGGAAAGCGCGACCCGACGACATTGCGAAAAAGCAACGCGGGCCCGCCCGCTTTCACCACGCGGTCGGTAATCTCGGGGATCTCGAAGGCGCGTTCGACCGGCGCCTCGACCGTATGGAGTTCCCCGGCCTTTCGTAGCGCGTCGACGAAGGCCGATAACGAATCAAAGGGCATGAACGATTATTTCCGCACAAACGAGCGAAGGCCCGCGTAGAACGCGAGCCTTCGAGTGCTTCGGGTAGCCCCGTTGCTTAGTTGACGCTGGCGGTCGCTGCTTTGGCGACGCGGACGGTTGCCTCGGTGGCTTCCTTTTGCGCGGCGGTGAAGATCTCGGCGAGCTGCAGGGCGTAGGCCTTGCGAAGCTCGAGGAACTTACCGGCGAACTCGAAGCCGAGCTCGATGCTCTTGGTGACCGAGGGAAGGCTCTCGACGCTGGGGATCTGCATCGTGGTCGGGATCTGGCCGATCATCTCGCGGACTTGGCGGAGGCTCTCCACGTTGGCGTCTTGGGCCTTCTTGACGAGGTCGAGGGCTTCGCCTTGCATCTTGTTGAGGGTCTGGGTGAAATCGTTGCTCATATCTGCTCCTTAGGGGGGTCTGCTGCTACTACGTGCGCTAAGTGTACCAAGCAGACGCGTAACTTGTCAAGCCTTTTGTCGACCGCGCCTGCTGGCCCGAGTAGGGAGCTTTGTCAGCCCGAGTAGCGAGCTTTGTCAGCCCGAGTAGCGAGCTTTGTCAGCCCGAGTAGGCCCCGAAGGGGCCGTATCGAGGGCGTAACCGGGGGCCTTATCTCGGTACTAAGAGCTCCAGCGTCCCGTCGTGGAGAGCCTTGACCCCGAGGATCGCCAGGCGCTCCCCGAGCTGGTCGGGCTCGACGCGGTTCGAGGCGGAGGCGCCGACCCAGGTATTCCGGCCGCGTTCCTTTGCGAGATAGAGCGCGCGGTCGGCGAGGGCGACGACCTGCATCCAACTGAGGGCGTAGGGCGCATACGGTACGAAGGGAAACGCGGCGAAACCGATCGAGCAACTGGTCTCGACACATTGGCCGCGCTCCAGCGCGAACGGGCGGCCGGCGACCGCTCGGCGCACGCGCTCGGCGATCTCCGCTGCGTCGTAACGGCGGCTGCTCCGCGTGACCGCAAGAAATTCTTCACCACCCCAGCGAACCAGAAAGTCGGATTCGCGAAACACCTCCTGCAATCGATCGCGCATCTGCATCAACACTAAGTCACCGGCATTGTGACCGTGCGTATCGTTGATAATCTTGAAGTGATCGAGATCGATCAGAAAAAAAAGCAGATCGGCATCGGGTGCATCTCCCGCCCGGCGCAGCGCTGCGGCGACCTCGAATTCGAGGTGCTGCGCGAGGAATCGCCGGTTGCGCAAGCCGGTAAGCGGGTCGGTAACGCTCATCTCTTCGAGTTTTGCGTTCGCCTCGGAGAGTTCGCGCGTGCGGTCGCGGACGATCGAGCGCAATTCCCGTTCGTTGCGTTGAACGCGCAGGCGCAGCATTCCGGCGGCCATTGCTACGAAAAAACCGCTTCCGGTGAGTGCGAGTGCGTTGAGATTTGCCGGTGAAAAAAATACGCCGCGTATTGCCGAGTAGACGACTTCCACCCCAACCGTTGTCGCGAAGACGATGACAAAATCGCGCGTGCGATAGAACGCCTGCTGGACGCCGATCGCCAGCACGAGGCTGCCCGCGATGTACGAGGGATTGTTCCCGCTATTGACGACCAGAATCGGCGACGCAACGATCGTCGGCAAAACGTTGAGGAGTTGGAGGTTCGGAGAGAAACGGCGCAGACGCGGGAAGAGCAGGAGCGCGATCGCCACCGCCGCGGCGACAGCCGCTGCCGCCATGCGCAGCGCGAGGGAGTCCGGGGGGGCGCCCGGCGTCGCCCCCAGCACGAAATGGAATGCCGGAAAAAACGCTACGATGAGTGCGCTATAGACAAAGATCGTTGCCGTGGAGCTACGCTCCAACCAGCGACGATACGACCCCCTTCGATCGTCGGACACGGGGGAGTAGATGCGCTCTCGGTACCGGAGTTACCTGGCGCCTTCCGAGTCGGCTCGATCGGTTGGGTCTGGGCAACTATGCCAGGGAAGGCAAGCAACGCGGCAGAACAGGGCGGGCCTATGAGACGCACGTTTTTTGCGCTGCTCGCCATGAGCACCGCCGCCTTCTCCGTGTTGGTCGCCGCCGCGCCGGCATCTCCGTCGGCCGCCGCGCTCTCGGGCGCTCCGCCGATCACGGTCGAGGACTGCCACCTCGATTATTCGCCCGGCGGCATTCTACCGCTTACAAAAACCGTCGGCCCGTTGCATATTGATTTTCGGAACGACGCGAAGCAGCCGGTTGTTGAAGCGCGCTTCGAAGTGCATCTCAACGGACGCAACGTCATTATCGTCGACAAGGGTACGTTCTCGCCCGATGTCGAGATCAAGCATCTCTTTCGAAATTTTAGCGGCGGCGAGCATTTTCTGTTCTCGCGGCAACCGCAACCGCGTTGCTCGCTCGTCGGGGCAACCTTCGCCGACGGCAGTATGTGGAGCCCATCGGCGGCGGTCGCATCTGCATCGGCGGCTCTGCCCACGGCGCCGCTGCCGACGCTCGCGCAATTCGCAGGAACCTGGAACTGCGTCACCGCGGCGGGCGCGCAGGTGGTCGACACCTTTACCACCGCACCCAACGGCGACGTGCTGCTCCATCAAGCCTGGACGAAGACGAGCCCGCCGAGCAGCGGGACGTGGGATCAGACGTTCACCTATGCGGCGACGCCGGGGCTCTGGACGGTGAAACTCGTCGGTTCGAACGGATGGAGCTTCTCGGGCTCTTCACCGGGATTCGTTGGGAGCGCCATTCTTTTTACCGGCATTCAGCACCAGGGAACGGCGCACGTTCTCGTCCGCGAGCGCTTCACGGTCGACTCCGCGCATCGATTCGAACACGTGTGGGAGCGGTCGGGCGGTGGGAGTACGGCGACCTGGACGCCGTCGAGCTACGCCGATTGCAAACGCGTCTCCGTTACCCCCGGTTCGTAAAACCGCGGTAGATACGAATCAACGTCTCTTTCTGATCGGTCGTCAGTGCCGGATCGAGCCGGATCGCCTGTTCGAGGCTCTGGCTCGTCGTCGGTTTACTGTCGTCATCGAGTAAACCGGCCTGCGCGTACATCGTCTCTGCCGAGAGTTGGAGTGCATTCGCGATACTCTTTAAGACCTCGGCCGAGGGCTTATAGAGTCCGCGTTCGATTTGGCTGAGATAGGGATTCGAGACCTTCGCGACATCCGCGAGTTGGCGCAACGATAGGTTCGCAAGTTCGCGCTGACTGCGAATGAATTCTCCGAGCCCTTTCCAGGCGCTTCCGTCTTTGGAATTCATCGCCGTCCCTTCGCTTTCTTCGCTGCGTTCTTCGATCCGTTCTTCGGTGCACTCTTGGGCGCGGGTCTCCGCTCTCCATGCGCGCTACCGTTGCCGGGCGTTGCCGCCTTCGGCGTTGGTTTCGCTTCAGGTGCAGGTGCCGCTTGCGCTTTACGCACGGGAAGATCGATCGGTGCGGCGACTTGATTCTGCACGTACGGGCCGGGGGCGGGTTCGCCGCCGGGGAGATCGTAGGGGCGCACCATCGCGCCGCCGCGCGGTTCGATCCAACGCGCCCAATCCTCCCACCAGCTGCCCTCTTCTTTGGTGGTAGTTGCGAGCCAACCATCGGCCGTCTCGTTCTCGGCGACCTGCGGCTTCGTCCAATGCCAGCTCTTTTTCCCGCCGGGTGGATTGACGATGCCGGCGATGTGCCCGGCATTGGTCAACGTGTACTTTTTATCGGTGCTGCCGACGAGTGCGAGCGCCTTGAAGCTCGAACGCCACGGAGCGATGTGGTCGTTCTCTGCACCCAAAACGTAGAGCGGCGTACGAATTGTTCCGAGATCGATCGGCGTGCCGAGGATCGTAAAGGCACCGGGTTTGACGATCGCATTGCGCAGATAGCAGGAACGCAAATACTGAGAATGCATCGCCGCAGGCATGCGCGTGCTGTCGCCATTCCACGCCAAGATATCGAACGCGGGCGGCTGTTTCCCCATGTACCAGTTGTTGACGACGTAGCTCCAAATCAGATCGTTCGCTCGCATCCAATCGAAGGTGCCGGCCATCTCGGTCGACTCGAGATATCCGCGCTCGTTCATTTTTTTCTCTAAACGCGAGATCGTCGCTTCGTCGGTAAAGACGCCGAGATCGCCCGGTTCGCTGAAATCGATGAGCGTGTTCGTCGTGCTTAAGCTCTTGACGCGTTCGCCTTGACCGTGCGCCGTTAGATAGGCGAGGAGAATGTACGAAAGCGTGCCGCCGAGGCAGAGCGCGGCGATATTTGTTTGTTTTTCGCCGGTGATCGCTTCGATCGCATCGAGCGCGGCGAGCGGCCCGAGTTTGAGATAATCGTCCATCGTCACGTTGGCGAGGCTCTCGTCGGGGTTACGATACGAGATCATGAAGGTCTGGTGGCCGTGTCGCACCGCCCATTCCACGAAGGAGCGCCCCGGAGCGAGATCCATCACGTAGTATTTGTTGATCCAGGGCGGGCTGCAGAGCAACGGCGTCTTATGGACGGTAGCGCTCTGCGGTTCGTAGGCGATCAGTTCCATGAGCTCGTTGCGATAGACGATGCGCCCCGGCGTTGCGGCGAGATTGACGCCGAGTTTGAATTTGCTCGTATCGACCTGCCGCGGCATGCCTTTGTTGTTCTGCAGGTCATCCATGTAATTCGCGAGTCCCTGCTGCAGCGATTGGCCGCCGGTCTCCATCGCCGTTTTGATGACGGCCGGGTTCATCCACGGCACGTTGCTCGGGGCGTACATATCGATGAGCATCTGCATCGCAAAACGCGCCTTGCGCTTGGTCATCTCCGGCAGCCGCGAACCCTCGATTAATTGCATCGATGCGCGTGCCTGCGAGAGATACTCTTCGAGCGTTCCGGCGAGCATCGGGTTCTCGCGCCAGGCCGGGTCGGCAAAGCGTTTATCGCCGTCGTTGGGCGTCGCCACTGCATCGACGCTCTCGCCGCTCATGCGACGCAGCATATTCATGCCGATACTCTGTTGCGTCATCGCCAGCGCCGTCATCCAGGTGGTCATGCGCATCGGGTCGGTCATGGCATCGGCTATCACCGCGCGCAGTGCGTCGCCGAGTGATGCGGGGTCAAGCCCGCTCATGTCGAGTGCGTATTGAAACTCTTCAACCGGAATCGAGCCGATCACATGAACATCCCCCCGTTGATATTGAAGGTTGCGCCGGTAATAAAAGCGCTCTTTTCATCGATGAGAAAACGCACCGTGCGCGCGATCTCGGTGGGGTCGCCCATGCGGCCGATCGGCGTCTGTGCGGTTGCGGCGGCGATCGCTGCTTCGGGCATCGCGGCGACCATCTCGGTTTTGATGAAGCCCGGGGCGATAGCGTTGCAGGTGATGCCGCGGCCGGCCATCTCCAGCGCGACGGTTTTCGTCAGGCCGAGGAGCCCGGCTTTCGCCGAGGCGTAATTCGCTTGGCCGATATTTCCGGTCAGCCCGATCACCGAACTGATATTGACGATGCGCCCGTAGCTTTGCGCGATCATCTGTTCGATGACGGCTTTGGTCATGTAAAAAGGCCCGGAGAGATTGATCTGCAGAACCTTATGCCAATCCTCGATGCTGAGTTTGCGTAGCGTTTTATCGGCGGTGATGCCGGCGTTGTTGATGAGAAA
>JBMFXH010000093.1:0-8118 GCA_049964475.1 Vulcanimicrobiaceae bacterium | reverse complement strand
GTAATTGCCGGCGCCGAAACTGCCGCCGATGACGACGGTGAATTTCGGCACCTCCGCGCAAGCGACGGCCGTGACGAGCTTCGCGCCGTCTTTAGCGATGCCGCCGTTTTCATATTCGCGTCCGACCATGAAGCCGGTAATGTTCTGCAGAAAGAGTAACGGCGTTCCGCGTTGCGTGCAGAGTTCGATAAAATGCGCTCCCTTGAGCGCGCTCTCGCTAAAGAGAATGCCGTTGTTGGCAACGATGCCGATGGGGTGCCCCTCGATTCGTGCGAAGCCGCAGACGAGCGTCGTGCCGTAGCGTGCCTTGAATTCGTGGAACTCCGATGCGTCGACGAGCCGCGCGATTACTTCGCGAACGTCGTAGCTGGCGCGACTGTCGTCGGGAATAATGCCGTAGATTTCACGCGGATCGTAGGCCGGCGGCCGCGGCGGCGCGGTATCCCATTGACGCGGGTTTTCGCGATGGAGGTTGCGAGCGATCTCGCGCACGATAGCCAGCGCTTGTTCGTCGTTTTCGGCGAAATGGTCGGCGACGCCGGAAATGCGCGTGTGTACGTCCGCACCGCCGAGATCCTCCGCGCTCACCTCCTCGCCCGTTGCCGCTTTCACTAACGGCGGGCCGCCGAGGAAGATCGTTCCGTTTCCTTTGACGATCACCGTCTCGTCGCTCATCGCCGGAACGTAAGCGCCGCCGGCGGTGCAGGAGCCCATCACTGCGGCGATCTGCGGGATGCGCTTGCCCGACATGCGTGCCTGATTGTAGAAGATGCGACCGAAATGATCGCGATCGGGAAAAACATCGGCCTGCAGCGGTAGAAACGCGCCGCCCGAGTCGACGAGATAGATGCAGGGCAGATGGTTTTGCTCGGCGATCTCTTGTGCGCGCAGATGTTTTTTGACGGTGAGCGGATAGTAGGTTCCGCCTTTTACCGTCGCATCGTTGGCGACGATGATGGACTGCTGCCCTTCGACGAAACCAATCCCGGTAACGACTCCCGCAGAGGGCGCTTCATCGTTATACATGCCGTTCGCCGCGAGCGCTCCGAGTTCGAGAAAATCGCTTCCCGGATCGATCAGGCGTTCGATTCGTTCGCGCGCCGTCAGCTTGCCGCGCTTGCGGTGCTTGGCGACGGCATCGGGGCCGCCGCCGCCCTGCACGCGGCGTAGGCGATCGCGCAATTCGGCGACCAGCCCTTCCATTCGGGCGGCGTTGCGGGCAAAGCGATCGTCGGTCGTGTCGAGATGGGTCGGCAATTGCATGGTCGCGTGGATTCGCGCTCGATAGCCGAAAAGCCCCGGAGCTTTTCATCGCCCTCTCATGCTTCTCGGCGCTTCGACACCTAGAGTGATAACAGCACGCGCAACCGAGAGGAGGAGGCGATGGGAGAGGCTTTACGGATTCCGAGACACGCCGATATTCCGGGGCTCGTTCGCCCGGTGGGAGCACTGAACGAACGCACCGCCCTCTCGGCGTATCGCGGCCCGTGGACGCAGCGACTCGCAGCGCAGCTGCTCCGTCGAGCCGGTTTCGGCGGCAGCCCGAGTGAGATCGCTCGCGTCAGCGCGATGGGCATGGAGCGCGCCGTCGACTCGTTGATGCAGTTTCCCTCCGCAGCGAACCTCGCGCCGCCCGGCGATCTCTTCGACCCCGTCGCATTCCTTGAGGCGCGCGGCGGGCTTCGCGCGATCCGTCACAACGCAACCGAGCGGCAGATGCTCTTCAAGCAGATCCGCATGCGCGAATTCCGTTCGATCCTCGCGTTGCAGCAGTGGTGGTTGCAACGCATGCTCGACGGCGGGTCGCCGCTTCAGGAGAAGATGGCCTTCTACTTTCACGGTCACTTTACCACCGCGTCGTTGCAGAAGAACGTCACCGCGCAGATGACCTTCGACCAGAACCAACTCTTTCGCCGCTCCGCGCTCGGCAATTTGCGCGATCTCACCAAAGCGGTCTCGCGCGATCCGGCGATGTTGCTCTATCTCGATAACGCCCGCAATAATAAAGCGCATCCCAATGAAAATTACGCGCGCGAGTTGATGGAGCTCTTTACCTTGGGGCTCGGTGCATATACCGAAGAAGACGTGCGCCAGTCGGCGCGTGCTTGGACGGGCTACGAAGTGTTTCCGCTGCGCGGGATCGCTCGCTATAACCCGCGCAAACACGATGACGGAACAAAAACGTTCCTCGGACACACGGGAAATTTGAACGGAGACGATATCGTCGATATCATCTACGAGCAACCGCAGTGCGCGCGTTTTTGGGCGACGAGCCTGTTGAACGCCTTCCTGTACAACGATCCCGAAGATGGGCTGGTGAACGCGACCGCCGCCTTGTTGCGTAAACACGATTACGAACTGCGTCCGGTGCTCGGGGTGCTTTTCCGGAGCAACGCGTTTTACTCCGAGCGCGCCTATCGCGCGCTGGTGAAAACCCCGGTGGAGTTCGTCGTCGGCGCGCACAAGGCAGCCGGGCTCGCGCGCGTCGATCCGCGCTCGCGCCCGGCACTCCGCGCGATGGGGCAAGTGCTGTTCTTTCCGCCGAATGTCGCCGGGTGGCCGGGCGGAGAGAACTGGATCACCAGCGATATGGCGATCGCCCGCGATAATTTTCTCGCCGGGCTCATCACCGGCAGAGCGATCGAACGCTCGTGGCTTGCAAACGCGCCGACCGATGCGCGAGGGGCCGCCGAAGCGATGCTCGGGGCAATGCTGCAAGGTGATGCCTCGCCGGCAGCACGCAGCGCTTTAGAGCGATATCTCGGCGGCTCGGAGAGCGCGGCGCTCGGCGGACTCTCGAGTGAGAACTTCGACCAACGGATGCGCGGCGGCGCCTATCTTACGCTGGCTATGCCGGCCTTCACGCTCGCGTGAGGGTTGGAGAAAGAACGGTGAACCGGTGAAACGCTCGAAATTTGTTCTCGGAACGCTCGGTGGTTTGGCACTCGTCGCAAACCCGCAGCACGTCTTCGCGCACGCGCTCTCGGGCGCGATACGCCCTGGCCTCCCCGGGGCGGAGAATCGCGTTTTCGTCCTGATCAATCTGCAGGGTGGGAACGATGGACTCAACTGCGTGGTGCCGCACGGCGACCCGCTCTACTACCAATTGCGCCCGCACTTGGCGATCCCGGCGAACCAGGTGCTCGGGCTCGATGCCCGCATCGGTTTCAACCCGGCGATGCGTTCCATGAAGGCGCTCTACGATCGCGGCGAGATCGCGGTCGTTCAGGGCGTCGGCTACCCGCATCCGAATCACTCGCATTTTCGCTCGACCGAGATCTGGCAGACCGCCGCGCCCGAGCGTTACGAGCATACCGGTTGGCTCGGGCGCTATCTCGACGAAGCGGCGATTCCGAAGGGCGAGCTCTTCGCCGGTGTCTCGATCGCCGAGGTGCTCCCCGAGGTCATGATCGGCAATCGCGTCGATGTGCCGGCGATTCCGCAGGCGCGCGGATATGGCTTCGTCGGCAATCGCAATGCGCCGGTGCGCGATGCTTTTAGCGGCATTCTCGCAGACCGCGCACTTCCGTTCTCATCGCCCTATCTCGCGCACGTCACCGAGATTACCGAGAACGCGCAGAGCGGCGCGCAGGAGTTACCGAAGCTGATCGCCGGGTATCGCACGAAAGCGAGTTATCCGGCGACGCCGTTGGGGCGCAGCCTCGCCTTGGCCGCGCAGATCGCGGCGAAGAGTGCGGGGACGCGCGTCCTCTACGTCGCGCACGGATCGTTCGACACGCACGTGAACCAGCAGCCGACGCAGAACCGTTTGCTCGGGGAACTCTCCGATGCGCTGGCCGCCTTTTACGACGATCTCGCCGAGCACGGCAACGACGGGCGGGTGGTAACGATGACCTTCTCGGAGTTCGGGCGGCGCATCGCGCAGAACGGGAACGCGGGGAC
This sequence comes from Vulcanimicrobiaceae bacterium, assembly GCA_049964475.1. GTDB lineage: Bacteria > Vulcanimicrobiota > Vulcanimicrobiia > Vulcanimicrobiales > Vulcanimicrobiaceae > JABEUX01. The sequence continues at coordinate 4,215 of JBMFXH010000093.1, read as the reverse complement.
CGACCACGGCGAAGCCTCGCCGCTCTTCCTCATCGGAAAATCCGTGAAGGGCGGCATTTATGGCGCCTATCCCGATCTCGCCGACCACGACGCCGGGAATCTCCGCTTCACCACCGATTTTCGCAGCGTGTACGCGACGGTGCTGGAGCGGTGGCTGGGGCGCCCGGCCCGCCCGGTGCTCGCCGGAGATTTTCCGCTCCTCCCGATGCTTGGTTAGCTCGGCAGGTGCAGGAGCGTTCTCATCATTCTCTAATCTTGTAGGACGTCACAGAACCCGTCGGAGGCCGTCCGCGCGAGTGGACGGAAGTGGTTTTTTGTACCTACGCGATGAGAACGCCGTCGTCCCGGTGATCGGCCGGGAGAGCGGCATGCCGCCCCGCGGCATGCCCAAGAACTTTATGCTCGCGTGGCTGCTGGTCATGCTCAATCATAGCGACCTGCACGGGTACGAAATCATGAAAACATTGCGCGAACGTTTCGACGTCAGCACCGACCCCAGCTCGCTCTACCGGGCGCTCCGCCGGCTCGAACGCGATGGATATATTTCCTCGTGGTGGGATTCGCGCGAGTGCGGGCCGGCGCGGCGCGTCTATCAGATTACCGTGACCGGGCGTTCGACGCTCGCGCTCTGGAACGAAGCGCTCGAGCAATATCGCGCCCATCTCGACTCCTTCTTCGAACTCTATAACGGCGCCCAACCCGGAACGGCATCGTCGGCGGTCGGCGCATAACCGGAGAGGCGATCGTGGCCACCGATGCCCGCGTGCTTTTCCTGGGCAGCGGCGGCGCGCGTTTCGTCGTCGCGCGACAGCTGCGTGCCTCCGGCGGCATGTGGTTCCACTTCGGCTCCACGCAGGTGCAGGTCGACCCCGGCCCCGGCGCGCTGGTGCGAGCGCTCTCACACGTTCCGGCGCTCAATCCGCGCGAGCTCGACGCAATCGTCCTCTCGCACAAACACCTCGACCATGCCGGCGATATCAATGCCATGATCGAAGCGATGACGGCGGGCGGCTTTCGCCGGCGTGGAGCGCTCTTCGCACCGCGTGACGCATTCGAAGGGGCATCGCTCCTGCAACCCTATGCAGCGGCGTTCGTCGAGCGTTGCGAGATGCTCGAGCCCTCCGGTACCGGGTATCGCGTCGGTGAGGTAAACATCGCGAGTTCGCCGCGCCACCATCACGCCGTGGAGACGCTCGGCATTCATTTCGAGTATCGCGGTCTGCGCGTCGCCTATCTCCCCTGCGGGCGTTACGACGAAGCGATCGTCGCCGATTATGCCGCGCAGCGCCCCGACGTGTTGATCGTTAACGTGCTGCGCTTCGAGGACACGATGCAGGTCGATCATCTGACCTGGCCGCAGGCATGCTCGATCGTCGCGAGCGTTCGTCCAAGCCTTGCGATCTTTCAGCACTTCGGAACGAAGATGCTCGAGCAGAACCCTGCGCGGCTGGCGCAAGAGGTCGAGGACGAACTCGGGCTGCGGGCGATCGCTGCATACGACGGCCTAGAGATAGATCTCGTCACGCAGGTTGCCGCCGTCCGTGGCTGAGATCGTTCGTGCCGCCGACGAGCGCGCCGACGCCTTCTACCGCACGCATGCCCGCGAAGCACTCAAGAGTGCGTGGGCGTTTACCGTCGTTTGGCACGAGCAGATCGTCGATCTGCTCGCGCTCGAGGGAGAGCGCGTCGTCGGGACGGCGCGTCTGCGTATCGCCGCCTCGCTCGGCCATGTCGAACGGATCGTCGTCGACCCGCAATTTCGGCGTCGTGGAATCGGGCGCGCGATGGCGCTCGAACTCGACGATATCGCGAATTACTACAACTGCCACAAGATGACGGTCGGCGTTCTCGCCGGCGGCGAAGCGCAGCGGTTTTTCGAAGCGTGCGGATACCACCAAGAGGCGCTGCTCCCACAGCACGATTTCAAACTCGACGTCGCGATGCTGCGGAAGTTCCTGCTCTAAGGCGAACGCGGATGCCGTGGCGGGCCGCGTCGGCGCTGGCGCGGTGGACGCCCGCGAATTGCCTGTCGACGCGGTGGCGGCATACGGCGCACGGCGCGGATCTTGCCGCCGTGAGGAGCGCGTTTCGGCAGCGCCGTGAGCCGCGCACGTTCCAAGCGAAACGCCCGTGCAATCGCCGGCACGCGCCGCGATAATCGGGGATGCGATGCGATCGAACCGTCGAAAAGGACGACGCGTCCGTGCGGGCTCAGCGCGGTGACGATCGGCCCGCCGCCCCCGACGATCGCGCGCGCACCGTTTCCCGATCGCGATAGTTGATGTGCGCCGTGAAAACTCGCGGCGATCGCTCGGGGTCCGCGTCCCTGCGCATCGACCTGGGCCGCACCGCGTACGCCGAGCACGACATTACCGCGTTGCGATTGGAAGCGCGCGAGCCCGGTGTGGAAGCGCATGTTTTCGGCGAGGATCGAACCCCCGACGCTGCCGACATCGATCTGTCGCGCCGTAACGTTGCGCATGAAGATGTTGCCGAGCGCATTGCGAGCGCGTAGGCGACCGAACGTCGAATTCTCGGCGACGATCGGCCCGCGCCCAACCTGCGCGACGCCGCTGGAGCGGACGTTTTCGAGCGCGATACCACCTTGGTGAACGAGCGCGGCAAAAGCCGCACCGTGATAGCCTTCGATGCGAACGAGCCCACTACCGGCGACGCGCACCGCAAGCATCTGCGTCGACGCCGGAAGGTGGATCACCGTTGGTCCTGCGCCGTGAATGACGAGTGCATCGTGATTGCCGGGTGGAAGCGCGGGCAGAACGAATTGCTCTGCCGGGAGATCGAAGCTGCCGCCGCGCGCGTTGGTGACGTGCTGGGCCCAGAGCGTGATATCGCGCGGAATATGCCCGCGCACGCTTGCGGCGTCGAAATGCTGCCAAGCGATATGGCCGCCGGTATCGACTTCGACATCCGGACGATTCCAGGTGACGATGCGCAGGTAACCGTAGCGCATCTGCACGCTGACCACGGGGGAGGGGCCCACGGCGATAGCGGCGGCACGCGCGCATGCCGCCGTTGCAAGCGCGAGCGCTACGGCGAGGCTCGCCGCCGCCGCTCCCTGCGCGAACGCTTTCATCGTGCTTTCAGGGTAACGCTCGAGAGCGTCGGCGTCATGAGGGTTCGGTGAACTCCTGGGGGAGGCGTGGGAGCGTCACGCGGAGGAGCGCCCCGCCGCCCGGGGCGTTCTCGGCGCTCACCTCGCCGTGGTGGACCCGAGCGATCGAACGGACGATCGCGAGCCCGAGCCCGGTGCCGGGGACCGCGCGATCGTGCGCGCTGTCGCCGCGGTAGAAGCGCTCGAAGATCTGCGCCTGCTGTGCCTCGGGGATGCCGTTGCCGCTATCGATCACTTCGACGATCGCGTGCGCGTCGTCGGCGCGCACGCGGACCTGAATCGAGCCCTCGGCGGTGAATTTAACGGCATTCTCGATAAGGTTGGCGATCGCTTGGCGCAAGAGATGCGCTTCGCCGAGCACGAAAACACCGGGCTGCGCGTCGAGGGTGAGCGCGAGCGCTTTGCTCGCGGCGGCGGCGCGTTCGCTCTCGACCGCCTCCCCGGCGAGCGTGCCGAGGGCGAGCGGCTCCATCGGAATCGCATCGCCGCGATCGGCTTTCGCGAGCAGCAGCATTCCACCGACCATCTGCGAGAGCTCGGCGCTCTCGGCGACGATCGTTTCGAGGCTCTCGCGCAAGATCGCCGGGTCGCGATCCCCCCAACGCAGCAGCATCTGTGCGTTGGCATTGATCGAGGTGAGCGGCGTCCGGAGCTCGTGCGATGCGTCGCTGATAAACTGTCGTTCGCGGGCGAATGCCTCTTGCAGGCGCGCGAGCAAATCGTCGAAGCTTTCGGCGAGCCGTCCGATCTCGTCATCGCGTTTCGCCCAATGCAGGCGACGATCGAGCCGTTCCGACCCGATCTCGCGCATCGCCGCCGCCAGGCGCTCGAGTGGATCGAAGGCGCGCCCCGCGAGCCACCAGGAGAGCGCGAGAATCGCGAGCATCGCGGCGAGCACGGCGACGGCGATGCTCTCGCGCGTCTGCGCGATGCTGCGTTCGAGGGCGTCGATGCGTTCGGCGACGTGCACGACGACGCCGTGCGAGCCGAGAGCAAAAAAGCGATCTTCGACGAGCATGGTGCCGATCGGCAGCGTTACCTGTCGACGCGCTATCGGAACCCGAGCGCTGAGCCCGACGGCT
>JBMFXH010000092.1:0-8338 GCA_049964475.1 Vulcanimicrobiaceae bacterium | reverse complement strand
ACGGAGCGGCTGCTCCGCATCCTCGCAGACGAGCACCGGATAGCCGAGGGTATCGTTGCCGATTACCACTCGATCTTTTTCTTATGCATCCACTCGAGAATGTTCTCGACGACCTTCGCACTCGAGAGTTGATCGGCTTCGACCACATGGTCGGCATGCGCGTAGAGCGGCATGCGTTTGACGTAGAGTTCTTTGATGCGCGAGAGCGTCGGCGTCGGGCCGATGAGCGGGCGCACCGCGCGGCTGTGGCGCAGCCGTTCGAAGGCGAGCTCGGGGCTCACCTTGATGAAGATACGGTAGGTACGTTTCTTCAGCAGCACCTGTGTCGGTTCGTAGGTGGTCGCGCCGCCGCCGAGCGAGAGCACGCCGGGCTCCCCCTCTTCTATCGCGTGCGAGATCGCGGCGTGTTCGTAGCGCCGAAATGCCGCCTCGCCTTCGTTATAGAAAATATCGCTGATCGCGCCATGCTCGCGCACGACGAGTTCGTCGGAATCGAAAAACGCGACGTCGAGCTTGCGCGCGAGGCGCTTCCCGATCGTCGATTTCCCCGCGGCCATAAAACCGATCAATGCGACATGCCGTCTCATACGTGTTCCTTTGCAAAAAGCTGCGCCGCGCGGGCACGCGAACGCGAGAGATTATCGAGCGTCTCTTCCATGCTGTCGCCGCCGTATTTTTCCAGCAGCGGCTCGACCAGCGCCAGACGTACCATCGCTTCGCCGACGATTGCGGCGGCGGGAACCACGCAGACGTCGCTGCGCACGATGCTCGCCGGAGCTTCGGTGCCGGCGTGCAGATCGACCGAGGGAAGGGCGCGCATAAGCGTGGGAATCGGCTTCACGCTTGCAAGCAGCGTGATGCGCTGCCCGTTGCTCATGCCGCCCTCGATGCCGCCGGCACGGTTGCTTCCGCGCACCACATCGCCGTCTGCGAGCGCGAAGGTATCGTGCGCTTGCGAACCGGGCTTCCCTGCGACCTCGGCGCCGAGCCCCACTTCGACGGCCTTCACCGTCTGCATCGACATCAACGCGCCGACGAGGATGCCGTCGAGGCGATTGCCGGGCTGGCGGTTGCTGCCGATGCCGACCGGCATGCCCTCGATGACGACGGCATAGCGCCCGCCGAGCGTGTCGCCGGCGGCCTTTGCTTCATCGATCAGCGCGATCATCCGCTCGCTGCTCGCGGGATCGGGGCAGCGCACCGCGCTGCTCTCGATGCGCTCGCGATCGATCGCATCGATCTCCGGCGCGACGACCGAGCCGATCTGCGCGACGTAGGAGGCGGTGGTGATGCCGAGCGCTTCGAGGAACTGCGCGCAGATCGCGCCGAGCGCAACGCGCATCGCGGTTTCGCGGGCGCTCGCACGTTCGAGCACGTTGCGCAGATCGCGGTGGCCGTATTTGAGGGCGCCGGCGTAATCGGCGTGCCCGGGGCGCGGATTGGTGAGCGGCTTGCCGTCACCGGTGAGCGGATCCATCAAGTCGCGCACGTTCTCGAAATCACGATTGCGAAGGCTTATAGCGAGCGGAGAGCCCAGCGTTGAGCTCCCGCGCAAGCCGGCGAGAAATTCGATGCGATCGCTCTCGATCTTCATCCGTCCGCCGCGCCCGTGCCCACCCTGGCGCTTGCGGAGTTCCTCGTCGATGCGCTCGACATCGAGCTTTAGCCCGGCGGGGAGCCCATCGAGGATGCCGACGAGCGCGGGGCCATGCGATTCCCCGGCGGTGAGGTAGCGGAACATAGTGCTAGGCTACGGCCCCGGCGCTCGGGGCGCCTGCCGCTACTTCGAGAGCGGCGTCGCGCCGGGAACGATCACGTGCGGGGTGATGAGGAAGACGATCTCGTCGCGTTCGTGGCTGGTTGCCTTGTTAGCAAAGAACGATCCGAGGATCGGAATCTGCGAGAGGAACGGAATCCGCTGCACCGTTTCGCTGCTCACGTCGCGCAGGAGACCTCCCAGCACGATCGTTTCACCGTTACGGACCCGGAGCGTCGAATCGAGCCGCCGGTTCGCGATGATCGGGAAGTTCTGCGCGGTAAATCCCAATATCTCGCTATACTGCGGGTGGATGTCGGCGATCACGCTTCCGTTGCGGCCAATCGTCGCTCGAATTTTCAACTTCACGCCGATATCGATATATTGCACGCTCTGCGAACCGAACACCGAGCCGTTGGTGGCGATCGGATAGGTTGCCCCGATATGCAACTTCGCGACTCGGTCGCTGAGAGTAAGAATCTTTGGAGTCGCTAGAATGCGCGCGCGTCCCTCGCTGAGCAATGCGTTGAGTTTCACGTTGAGGGGGATGCTGCCGCCGGAGAACGTATAGGTGGCCGCCGCTGAAATCGGTTGGCCTCCGAGATCGAGCCCACCGAATTCGAGCCCAAAATTGCTTTGATCGTTGATCGGCGTTAAGTCGATGACTCGCACTTCGAAAAGCACTTGTGGGCTTGGGCGATCGAGCTGCGCGACCAGGCGTCCAACGCGCCGGATCAGGGTAGCATTTCCGGATACGATGAGCGCATTGTGCATGCTATCGACGGCGACGACGGCGCGCGCGAGGACGATTCCCAAGGTTGCTTTCGCCTCATCGGCACGAATATAGCGAAGCGGGAATCGGTCGGCGCTCTGCCGCCCCCCAGGGGCATCCAGAAGTTGAATGAGCGCGACCGCTCGCGTCACCGCCCCAGTGGTTCCGGAAATGATGACGCGCCCCGCGCGTTCGTCGGCGATCATCGTTAAACGCGCATCGAGAGCCGGCCGTACCGATGCAACGATACGGTTAGCATCGGCACGATGCAAGGCGAGTGCTACCGTACGAACCTGTGAATCGGTGCCGTCGGGGAAACGCCTCGCCATCTCTTCCTCGCTGCCGACGATCGTTACCGCACCGATGCGCCGTTCCGTCAGAGCGTTCGCTCGTAAAACGGCATCGAAAGCTTGATCGAACGGTATACTTCTGAGATGAACGCTGATTCGGCGGTTCGGTACGCTCGTGTCGGCGATGATGTTTTCATGCCCCACCGCGCCGAACATTGCCAATACTTCAACTAAGGGCGCACCGGTGATGTCGAGCGAGATGACTTTCCCGGAGGCCGACGCCGAGCCCAGGCACAAAAACGGGAGCGCGAGCGCGCAAATGAATCGGCGCATCATCGCTGGCCTCCCGAAGCAGGGCGTATCAGTCGTCCGGAGGAGAAGCGGATGCCGTCGCTCTCGATCTCGGTAATGGTATCGCCGTCGAGCATATCTCCTACCGCGACGATTTGCTCGGTCGTACCGATTTGCACCAGCGCTCGCGGACGTTTACCGTCGATGATACCCTCCACGACGACCCGCGAACCGGCGGACCGCGGGCTTCGCTCGCTCTGTGTGCGGGCGGCTATTTCCGGAGGCTCCACGAATGGATCGCGACGCAGCGTTATCCGCTCGAGCAATCTCCTTCGGTCGAACGACAACGTCGGCACCGGTTGGCGTTCGCGGCCGCCGCGTGCCGACTCGTAGGGAAATGCCGGCTGCGATGCTGCAAGCGGAGCGAGGAATACCGCGGCAACACAGAGCGTGGTGCCGATAGCCGTAAGAATCGAGCGAAGATCGTGTGCTGCCCAGAACATCATCGGTTCATCCTTCCTCCGGGTTGACGAATCTTTAAGAACGTTCCGTCAATGCGAACGGCGACCGCGCCGGCATCTTCTCCTCTCATCGCCTCTGGATGTATTTCAACTTCTCCAAAGTCGACCAGACCGACGCCGGCATCGATCGCTGAGAGAAATCGCAAGACCCCGGAGAGCTTTCCCACCGCCGTCACCTTCATGGGCATGCTCGCAAGCGATCCTTCGGCCTTCGTCGATCTTTCAGCGCCCTGCAAGATCGTCGTCAGCGTAACCTTCTCTTTTCGCGCGGTAGCATAAAGGCGCTCGAAGAACATCGCCTGCCCGGTTCCAGCATTATCGGCTTGAAGAGGAGAACGTATCGCTCGTCGCACACGATCTTGAAGCGTTCGCAGCGCCGAAGCTTCCCGAAGAAGCCGCCGGTCCTCGGCGATCGCCGATTCATTGCGCCTGATAACGGACGCATCGCTCGCGATGCGCGCCGTACCGCTCCGATACGGCCCAAGGTAAAAGGCGAACGCTATTCCTCCTGCAACTGCATAGAGAGCGATAGCACTACGTTCGATCATGGATGCCTCGATCCGTAGCTCTGGGCGCATGCCGCACTTCCATCGTGAAAGCGATAATGGGATTCGTAGCGTCGGTGGATCGAAGCACCGAGCGGACCCGCGGAAGTAGAGCGGTTCGCCGCTGTGCGGTGGATCGCAGCATCGCCGAGATCGCGGCGAAAGAATCGGTTTTTGCTTGCAGCGTGAGGATATGGTGATCGATCGTGAGGGAGACGAACCAGACCCTGCTCGGCGCATCGTTTGCAACCGCGGCAACCGATTCAAGCATGCGCCGGTCGTCGCGCTCGATCGCCGCTATTCGTCGAATCAAAGCGAGATCGCTTCGCAGCCGCCGTTCGCGAAGGTGGGCGGCGACGAGGTTGCGATCCATCGCCGTGCGTTCGGCGAGGACCACAATTCGATGCTCTGACACTTGCGAGACCTGGCCGGTAATTGTCGCATTGCCGATGCCTACGAGTACCACGCTTGCGGTCAGGGCAAGCAGTGGAGTTCGGAGACTCTTCTTTCCGAGAACCATGGTCGTTCGTTCGATTGCGTCGGTCCACGGGGAGGCGAGCAAGTTCATCAGTGGTGCTCGCCGGCTGATGCAAGAGCGATCGATAATGCCCAATCCGAGAACGCCGCGCGCCGTATATCTTCTGGATATCGAGAGCGTTCGAATTCCGTGCATGCCGCAAGCCACGCACGCTGCGGAATGCGCTCGGCGAGAAGCCGTCGGATCTCCGGCAATCGACTGCCGTTCCCGACGAGCAGCACCCGCTCTCGGTGGGGCAGATCGCTCGGTTCGAAACGCTCGCCTATCCAGGCCGCTAATGCACCGATCAACCGCTCGCCGCTCCCGGCCGAGCCGAGAATGCGTTTTCGTTGTTCGGCAGAGCGTTCGTCGATGCTCAGCTCCCGCGCTATTTCCTGGGTGACGGCCTTGCCGCCGACAGGATAGCAACGGACCTTCGGGATCCCGCCATCGGCAGTATGAATGCGCGTCGAGCTCGTACCGATATCGACGACCGCCGTACTCTCAGCATAGAAACGTTTCCAGACCAGTCCGTCGATTCCAAGCAGCGAGAGCCGCAAACCGGCCCTTGCGGCGATCCGCTTCCTCTTCTGAACGGCAGCATTGTCGGCAGTTGCAAGCGCATATTTTCCCGGCAGCTCCGTTGGGAAGAGTCGCACCAACCGGCTCTTCCCATCCGGATATCGCCGCTGAGCCTCAATATTTGCCACCGCCACTCGCTCCCGATAGGAGAGGACGGGAAGCGTCATCGCATCGATGGTGCTCTCCTCGGATCCCAGAGCCATCGAGCACAATCGCGTACGGGCCCCGAGATCGGCTCGCATCTCATCGAGCATCGTCGCTATCCAGTCGTCGCTACACTCATCGCTTCGTTCGCGCGACGTTACCGCTTCGATGCGCGGTCCTTCGGAAGTTGCGACCGCGTAGGTCATACGAAGCTTACTCGCTCCAAGATCGATGCCGAGTGGCAATTCCTTCTTTCGATCCACTTTAGAGAGCATGTGTCGCCACCTGCCAGAGCAATGATAGTCCGATCATCGGAACAAAGGGGAGAGCATCCCGCCGCGAGACGCGACCGAGTGCGAGGAGCGTGAGCCCGATGACTGCACCGATAATAAAGGCGTCGCCAAGTAACGTAAGGCTTCGCTCCGCTCCAAGAATAAAGCCTAAAAGCGCGAGCAGTTTCACATCTCCGAGCCCGAAGCTCGCCCCCTTGCCGAGAACGTGCAATGCAAGAGCGAGTCCGCCCACCAAGAGCGCCCCGAACGCACCAGAAAAGTTGTCCCCGCCGCGAACGACGTGAAAGATCGCAACCGCCATCAATGGGAGCAGTCCGAGATTGGGAACATATCCCGAGCGCAGATCGATAACCGCTAAACTCGCTAGCGACCCCCAGAGGATGACCGCTTCCAGGTCGACGCCTTGGCCCTGGCGATGGAAGCAGCTAAGGAGCGCGATGGCGACTCCGAGCGGCCCTGCCAAGCCCAACTTCGTGCCGCCAAATACGACGCCGGCGAGAGCGACGTTGGCCAACAACTCGGTAACCCCGAAAGCGATTGCCGCCGCACACGCAATGAAGGCTATGTACAGCACGATGATTTAGCGTTCTCCTTTTCTTAGTTGGTAGAGCGGTCGAGGATCGTTGGGAGCGAGCCTATGCGCTCGCTGAAATTCTTCATCGGCGACTCGTGTCGCCCCGCGGCGGCGGGCGAGAATACCCGCGAACAGAAGCGGAGAGATCGATCTCGTGAAACCGGATGCGCTGCGGGCATCGCGCTCTGCACCGAGCGGATCGTGGTTACGCCATTCAAGAAGTGCGCGATCGAACAACAGCTCTGCAAACTGCTTCGTTGGCCTCACACGTTGTAGCGACCGCAGCGCTCGTTCCAATATCCTTCGGTCATTGGAGAGGAGAGCGAGCGTAACGATTCTTTGGAGTGCCTTCCGGGATCCGCCGAGCGCCTCTGCGCGCCGATAGTATTTCCATGCCGATTCCTGGGCACCGAGAGCTAATGCGCCGTCACCTCGAGCCAACAAAGCGTCGCAGAGAGCCCCGCGCAGGAGCGGCGCCGCGAGCGCACAGGCACAAAGGATCAGCGCGATACGACGCATAGACGTCGCCTCGATCACGCCAGCATTCCGAAATAGATCGCGCACCCGAGAAGCAGCCCCGATTGAACGGTTAGAGCCGCTTCGCGCCATGCCACCGGGAGCCTTGCCGGCATCAGCCGGTTCCCAAGCATGGTGGCCGCGAGCGGAACGCAGGCACGAGCTACACCGTATACCACGGCGACCGCGAGGGGGCCGGCGCCTTGCCCAACCGTCGCCGCCGCGGCAAATACAAACGGCGCACAGCAGGCACCCAACATCAACGCGCTTGCGATGCCGACGAGCATCGGGTAGGTAAGGATTGAGTATTTACCGGAACCTGGGCTCTCTGAAGCGCAGAGACATGTATGCATCGTCGGGCGGAACAGGCTCCGGAGTGCTCCGAAAAGGGCCGCTATCGCTGCGAGCGCGTACAACCAACCGGTGAATTGTAGCGCGCGAAAGAATAGGCCGAGCGAGCTCACAAGCGCGACGTCGGTCGCGAATGCTCCGAACGTGAACGCCGATAACGCTATCCTGCGATTGCGGCCTCGGTAAATGGCGGAGCCCGCGATGACGCGGGCGGCGGTGCAGGGTCCACCGTTTGCCAACGCACCGATTGCCGCAGCAGCGAAGAGATTACCGACCATCTCTAATGGACGCTAAAGCCGGTATTGGAATCGTATTGGATCGATGAATCGCTCGAAGGAGCCGTCCCGCCGTTAAGCGTCTGCAGCGTCAAGGCCGCGTGCAATCCCGGGCAAACGACCGTATACGATGCATCTCCGGTGCCGGAACCGGTAATACTATAGGTATAGTATTTACCGGGACCGGCGGCTGGATCGACCGGGGGTTGCTTCAAGTAATATTTTACGAGCGGGTCTGCGGCATCGACCGGGTTACTCGACCCGGCCGTCGCTCCCGAGGGATAGCTTAAGTTATCGGCATAATACATTTCGAGCCCCGTTGCGATCTCTTTCATGTTCGCTTCGCAGGCGGCTGTTTGTGCCTGAGCTCGCGCTCGCATAAAATTTGGAACGAGCAGTGTCACGAGGATCGCGATGATGGCGACGACCACCATCATTTCAATAAGCGTGAACCCTCGCTCCCGTTGAAACGTCGATCCGTGGTTATCACGTCGAATTGCTGACATATCCAGGCGAGTTCCCGCATTTGATTAATGCTGGACATAGCGTGCCGCCAGTTTTCGTACGGCCTCCTTGCGAATGCGGCAAATTTGACGCGTCGAGTAGCCGAGCTGTGCGGCGACAACCGCGAGATCCAATCCACCTATATAGATGCGCACGACCACGATGCGTTCGAGGTCCGTCAACTCCCGCATGCAAACGCTGAGAGCGAGCGAATCTACGACGCGATCGATCTCTTCTTCGAGTGAAGGCGCCGCTCGGTCGACGGCGTCGAGCGTCGCTATGCGAATCGGTTCGGAGAGTGGTGCGCGCCCGACGACCCGGACGAGTGCGGCCTGGAGCTCTGCGTACGTTGGAGCACGTCCAAGTTGGTGTGTGAGGCGCTCTGAGACGCGGCGAGCCTCTCGCTC
>JBMFXH010000091.1:0-8468 GCA_049964475.1 Vulcanimicrobiaceae bacterium | reverse complement strand
GGCGCTCGCGATGGCCGCCGGGCTCGCCGATTACGCCGATCTTCCCGGCTTCTCGTCCGCGCGACGCGAGCCGGTCTCGCCGCTCGCACTCTATGCATCGGCGCTGCGCGCACCGCGCAGCTTTGCGCCCGGCACCCGCGGCGCCTATTCGAACAGCGATTACCTCGCGCTCGCCCTCGCGGTACAGAACGCCGAACGCCGCCCCTACGAAGCGTTTTTGCAGCAGACGATTCTCGCGCCGCTTCACCTCGATGCAACGGCGGTCGCGTGGCCGGCTTTTTCCTCGCCGACGACCGACGCCCGCGGAAACGTACCCGCAGGCTCGCCGACGCTCGGGTTCGGCACCGCCGATCTCGCCTCGAACGTTCCCGATCTCTTGCGCTGGTACGCCGCATTCTTCGGCGGCCGCATCGTGTCGAAGCGTCGACTCGCGGCGACGCTGCCGCCGGTCTCCCTGCCCGGTGGCGGCGAGAGCACATTCGGCGACGGCCTGGTTGCCGTGCAGTTTTTCGGTCGCTCGGCTTGGCTGGTGCGTGGCTACGTTGCGGGGTATTCGAGCATCGCCGTGCATCTCCGACGCGAGGATATCGATCTGGTGATTCTTACCAACGCCGATAAGGTCGATCTCACGCCGTTGGCGCGCAGCATCGTCGCGCGCGTGCTCGATATTCGCGACCCTCTGCAGTGAGCGCACGCCGCGCCGTCGCCTGGACCCTGCTTTTCGCGTTATCGTTCGCACTCGTCCCGCGACCGGCTTTTGCGTGGCAACTGATCGTCCCGCTCACGGGACATCGACAGAAGACGATCGATCCGCGTACGCTGTTTCACACCCTGCTAACCGATTTTTTCCCGCAGCCCGACGGCACGACCTACGTGCAGACCGGCGATATCCCGGCGATGTGGTTGCGCGATTCGGCGGCACAGACGATTCCGTATATTCCGTTTGCGCGCTATTACGAACCGGTGGCGGTGCGCGTCCGCGGCGCGCTCGCTCGCGAGGCGCTCGATATCGAGACCGACCCGTATGCAAACGCGTTTCAAGCCGATTTCCATATCTGGGAGCGCAAGTGGGAGGTCGACTCGCTCGCATGGCCGGTACTCTTAGCGTGGACGTATTATAACGAAACTCACGACCGCAGTATTTTCTCGCCCGCGTTGCATCGAGCATTCTCGACAATCGTTGCAACCTATGCCTGCGAGCGCAAGCATGCAACCTGCAGCTCCTATCGCTATCCTTATAAAACCTGGACGCACCACGCCTACAACCCGAATGCCGGGATGATTTGGGGCGCTTTCCGCCCCTCCGACGACCCGGTTGTCTACCGATACAATATTCCGCAGAATGCGCTCGCGGTCATCGCACTCGAAGAGCTCGCATCCATGGCGCGGAGCGGCTGGCACGACGGTGCGTTGGCCCACCGTGCGATCGCACTCGCCGAGCGCGTCTATATCGCCATCGAGCGATACGGCATCGTAGAAGACCCCCGCACCGGGCGACGCATCTACGCCTACGAAGTCGACGGGCTCGGACATGCAAAATTAATGGACGATGCCAATCTTCCGAGCCTACTCGGACTCCCCTATATCGGCTGGTGCAGCACCGACGATCCGCTCTACGTGCGCACCCGTAATTTCGTTTTGAGCCGGAGCGACCCGTATTATTTCTCCGGCCTGTACGCGGCCGGCGTCGGTAGCCCGCATACGCCCTACGATAATGTCTGGCCGCTCTCCATCATCACGCGCGCGCTCACCTCGACTTCATCGCCGGAGGTCGCCGAGGCGATCACCGAACTCGCCGAGACCGATGGGAACGCAGGGCTCATCCACGAAAGCTTCTACGTCGATGGCTGGTGGCGTTACACGCGTGCCGATTTCGGGTGGGCAAACGCCCTTTATGCCGAACTGCTTTTCCGCTCGATCGCAACTTTTCGGCAGCCGCCGATGCTCCCGTTCGGTACGCTCGTGGGGCGACACCGCATTACCGAAACGCCGACGTTGGTCTCGCCGATCGTTCAGTTCGAAAATAGCGGAACGCTGTTTGCCGCACTCGACACCGCATTAAGCGAGCGACGCGCGAGCGCCCAATAGCGCAAGAACCGGCGCAGATCCGCGCCATCGTCGAGAAAGACGAACGGATCCTCGGGAACAACCGTCACCGGTAGCGCGTCGCCGAGCCGGCGAATGCGACGGCGGAGCGAAGGCTCCGCGCTCTCCGTTACCACGATGCCGTCGGTTTCGTGCGCGCGCGCAAAAGCGAGCGTTTCATCGACAAAATCGCCGACGCGATACTCCGAGCGCATCGAACCGAGCGCGGCGTAGACGATCGTACGACCGACCTGATTGACGCCCGCTTCATCGTACAGGGCGGCATCGTTGACGAACACGGCGGGGGCATCGGGTACGAGGCGCGCGGCCGGGTGCACGGGGCGCATTGCACCATAGTGATGCAGCAGGATCGGTCGCGCCGGCAGCTGTGCGGCGGGAGTTCGCGCGTCCGCTGCGGCGCGCAATTCCGGTGCCGTCGCGCTATCGTTGCTCTTCGCGGGAAAGAGCGTGTCGGCGAGTCGTTCGCTCTCGCCTTCGAAGGGACACCCCTCGAACCGCTTGGGGCATGCGCCGCAAAAACGTCCGCGCGAATATCGCTCGAGCTCGGCGCGGTCGAACGCATAGGGCGCATCGGAGAAGCTCGACGCTACCGATTGCCAAGCAAGGTCGTTGACGGCGCGATCGCCGTCGATTGAGAACTCGAGAAAGAACTTCGCCCCGGTCTCCCAGGCAACGCGGCGCCAATGGACGAGATACGCGGCGAGCCACTTGCGCGCGCGCTGGTGGAGATATCCCATCTCGCGCAATTCGCTGACGAACCCATCGATGCAAGCAAGCCCGGTCGATGCAGCAAGAATATCCTCGGGAAGCGAACGCTCGTACGAATCGACCGCCCATCCGGTCTTCAGGGGCTCGATTGCGCGATGAATCTCGCCGCCGAGCAATGCAAGCACGCGGCGAGCGTAATCGTACTTTGCAAGCGCTGAAAGGAACCGCTCCCGCGATTCCGCTTCGCCGTTTGCAACAAACGCGCGGTCGCGCACCTCGACAAGCGAGAGGATCCCAAACCGGATATACGCCGATAGGTGCGTAACGTTTCCGTCGAGGTACGCGCTCCGCTCGGCATAACCACGTAAATCGAGCGATTCAAGTCGCTGCAACGCTTCCTCTCGGACGTTCATCGGCCGCTATAACCAACATCTTTCGCGGCGCGTTGCAAGCGGAAACGGCTATCGCAATCGCCAAGACCCTCAGGCTATGAGTCAAGGCTACTATCGCTATCCCACCATCGCTGGAAATCTTCTCGTCTTCGTCTGCGAAGACGATCTTTGGAGCGTCCCGCTCGAGGGCGGCTCCGCCCGTCGCCTCACCACCGGGTTCGGTTCGGCAACCTTCCCGCGCCTCTCTCCGGACGCCCGCTCGATTGCCTTCATCTCCAACGACGACGGCAACCCCGAGCTCTACGTCATGCCTGCCGAAGGCGGCGTCCCGACGAGGTTGACTTTTCTCGGCGCAACGCTTGCATCGATCTCCGGCTGGAGCAGCGACGGTAGCGAGATCTATTTCTCGGCCAATCCGTCGGCGTGGTACGAACGCGAGATGCGTGCGTTCTCCATCTCCGCCGCCGGAGGGACGCCGCAAGAGCTACGGCTCGGCCACGCGCGAGCGATCTCGCGCGACGAGCGCGGGCGCACCGCAATCGGACGCAACGCCGACGACCCCGCGCGCTGGAAGCGCTACCGCGGCGGCACCGCCGGCGAGATCTGGATCGACGCGACCGGAAGCGGTGATTTCGAACGTCTTCCGCTGCCCGCCGGCAACCCCGTCTGGCCGATGTGGATCGGCGATCGCATCTATCTTTTGACCGACCACGAGGGCATCGGCAAGATCTATTCCTGCGCGCCCGACGGCAGCGATCTTCGCGCCGAGAGTAACGACTCGGAGTATTACGCGCGCTTCCCTTCTACCGACGGAAGCCGCATCGCCTATAGCATCGGCGGCACCATCGCCATTTTCGATACGCTCGAGCGCACGACGCGAACGGTGGAGATCGCCACCCATTCATCTGCGCCGCAGAGCGTTCGCCGCTTCGACGATGCCTCGGAGATGCTCGAAGATTTCGAGAGCTCCCCGGCCGGCACGCATGTGGCTTTCGTATCGCGCGGACAAGCGTTTTCGATGCCGCTCTTCGAAGGGCCGGTCGTTCGTTACGGCGAGGGAAGCCGCTCGCGCATTCGATTGCTGCGCTGGATGCGCGACGGGAAACATCTCGTCGGCGTCACCGATCGCAAAGGATACGAGCAAATTGCGCGTTGGGATACCGGAGAGAACGGCGATCCTAAATTGCTCACCGTCGGCGATATCGGGCGCCCGATCGAGCTCGAACTCTCTCCCAACGGCGAATCGTTGGCATTTTCAAATCATCGCCACGAGCTCTGCGTGCTCGATCTCTCCGAGAATACGATCCGCACGCTCGACCGTAGCCTGGGGCGTCCGATATCGGGAATAACCTACTCGCCCGATGGGCGCTATATCGCCTATTCGTGGTCGCCGAACTCAAATTCATCGATCGTACGCATCGTGAAAGTAAAATCCGGCAAAATTCACGACGTCACGACGGCGCTGCGCGTGGATCGATCGCCGCGTTGGGATCCTGACGGAAAATATCTCTACTGCATCGCATCGCGCGATTTTCGACCGCTCTACGATGCGTTGCAATTCGATCTTGGGTTTCCGCAAGCGGAGCGCCCGTACGCGATCGCTCTGCGCAGCGACGTACCCTCGCCGTTCGTCCCGAAGCCGAAACCGGTCCATCGCGACCATCACGACCATCACGAAGACGAACGCGATAAAAAGGACGAAAAGCAACCCGATATCGAGATCGATTTCGACGGTATCTCCGGGCGAATGCTGGCGTTCCCGGTCGATGAAGGCAATTACGGCGATCTGCTCGCGGTAAAAGGCCGCGTGCTCTTCACGCGCCACGCGATTCGCGGTATCGCTCCGCAGGGCGGCGATGACGACGAGCACGGTGGCGGCGTCCTCCTCGCATACGATTTCGAACTGCAGCGGTGCGCGACGATCGCTCGCG
Source organism: Vulcanimicrobiaceae bacterium (assembly GCA_049964475.1). GTDB lineage: Bacteria > Vulcanimicrobiota > Vulcanimicrobiia > Vulcanimicrobiales > Vulcanimicrobiaceae > JABEUX01. Next base: position 3,331 of record JBMFXH010000091.1, on the reverse strand, counting down.
ACGTTGACGAGACGCGCCTTGGCCCCGACGGCCGCACGCTGCTCTATTCTTCCGGGACGCGCTTGCGAGCGATCGATGCGCTCGGAGATCTTCCCGACGAGGAAGACGACGGGAAAGCCCCCCCCGAACCCGGACGCAAGAGTGGTTTCATCGATTGCGACCGTGCGAGCGTCGAAGTGCGACCGCAAGATGAGTGGGCACAGATGTATCGCGAAGCGTGGCGACTGCAGACCGAACAGTTCTGGGTCGCCGACTTGAGCGATGTCGATTGGGATCGCGTTTACGACCGTTACAAAGCGGTGCTCCCGCGCGTGCGCACGCGCAGCGAACTCTCCGATCTCATTTGGGAGATGCACGGAGAACTCGGCACCTCGCACGCGTACGAAATGGGTGGGGACGTGCGCGTTCCGCCGCAGTATCGCCGTGGTTTTCTCGGCGCCGATTACCGGTGGGACGACGAGCGGAAAGGTTACCGCATCGAACGCATCTATCGCGGCGATTCATGGGATCGCAGCGCCGATTCGCCGCTCGCGGAGCCGGGGCTCGACGTACGCGAAGGCGATCTCTTACTCTCGATCGCCGGGACGCGGCTCACCGCCGAGCTTACCCCCGATCGCTTGCTGGTCAATACCGCAGGTACCGAGATCGCGCTCGGTATTATGAATAAGCGGGGCGACGAACGCACGATCGTCGTAAAAACCTTAGCCGGCGAAGCGTCGTTGCGCTATCGCGCATGGGTCGAACGGAACCGTCGGTACGTCGCCGAGAAGAGCGGCGGAGCGGTCGGCTATCTGCACGTTCCCGATATGGGGCCGTGGGGCTTTGCGGAGTTCCATCGCGGTTATCTCAGTGAGTTCGATAAGCGCGGGCTCATCGTCGATATTCGCTACAATCGCGGCGGCCACGTCTCGCCGCTCCTGTTGGAAAAACTCAATCGCAAACGTATCGGCTTCGACGTCTCGCGCTATGGGCCGGTGGAGCCCTATCCGCCCGAATCGGTCGGCGGACCGATCGTCGGCATTACCAATCAGTTTGCCGGCTCCGACGGCGATATCTTCAGCCACGCATTCAAACTCTACAAGCTCGGCCCGCTCGTCGGGAAACGCACGTGGGGCGGCGTGATCGGCATCAATCCGTACCACCACCTCGTCGACGGAACGGTAACGACGCAGCCGGAGTACTCCTTCTGGTTCGTCGATGTCGGTTGGAACGTCGAAAACTACGGCACCGATCCCGATTACGATGTCGATATCGCACCACAGGATTACCGCAACGAACGCGATCCGCAACTCGACCGCGCGCTGGAGTTAATGGATCGCAGTCTCGCCGCTCACGTCGAGATTCGTCCGGATCTCACCGCCCGTCCCTCACTCCGGCTCCCCGAAAGCTAAGAGACCGGCGCGCGTTCGAGCGCACCATCGAATCGCTTGGGAAATTGTCGAGGCGCTATATTGACATAGCGCCTCGACTTTTGTATAACGTTGGCATACATCCAACGATTCATTTGCTGTCATCCAATAGATCGATCCAAATGGATGTTTGCTTTCATCCAATATGGGAACAGGGAGGATTGAACCGCACCGTGAGCATCGATCGTAGAGCCGCCGCCATCGCCGCCGACTGGGCCACCGCCACCCGCTGGAAGGGCGTCGAGCGCCGTTATCGTCCTGAAGAGGTGGTTCGCCTCCAAGGCAGCGTGGTCGTCGAACAGACCCTGGCGCGCCTGGGCGCCTCCCGCCTCTGGGCAAGCCTGCACGAATCCGAGCCGGTCGCCGCGCTCGGCACGATGACGGGCGGTCAAGCGATTCAGGCTGCCAAAGCCGGGCTCAAGGCGCTCTACTGCAGCGGCTGGCAGGTTGCCGCGGATGCGAACGTCAGCGGACAGGTCTATCCCGACCAGTCGCTTTACCCCGTCAACAGCGTTCCAACCCTGGTGAAGCGCCTGAACAGCGCGCTTGCCCGGCACGATCAAATCGAGTCGCTCGAGGGCAAGGGCGGCCCCGAATCCTACCTGCCGATCGTCGCCGATGCCGAAGCGGGCTTCGGCGGTGCGCTCAACGTGTTCGAACTCATGAAAGCGATGATCGAGGCCGGTGCCGCCGGCGTCCATTTCGAGGACCAACTCAGCAGCGAGAAAAAATGCGGCCACCTCGGCGGCAAAGTCCTCATTCCAACGCAACAGGCGGTACGCCACCTCATCTCGGCGCGATTGGCCGCCGACGTCTTAGACGTGCCGACGATTATCATCGCTCGCACCGATGCGATGGCCGCACAGATGGTGACGAGCGATATCGATCCGCGCGACAAAGCGTTCTGCACGGGCGAGCGCACGAGCGAGGGATTCTTCCGCGTCCGCAACGGCATCGAGGCCTCCATCGCGCGCGGACTCGCCTACGCACCGCATGCCGACCTGCTCTGGGTCGAAACCTCAGAGCCGAATCTCGAGGAAGCCAAGCAGTTCGCCGATGCAATTCACGCGCGTTATCCCGGGAAGCTGCTCGCCTATAACTGCTCGCCGTCATTTAACTGGAAACGCAAACTCGACGATACGACGATCGCGGAGTTCCGCGACCGCCTCAATGCGATGGGATACAAATTCCAGTTCATCACGCTTGCAGGCTTCCACGCCCTCAATCACAGCTTCTTTACGCTCGCGCACGATTTCAAAGAGCGCGGCATGAGCGCGTACGCCGAGTTCCAACAGGCGGAGTTCGCTGCGGAAGCATTCGGATACACGGCGACGCGCCATCAGCGTGAAGTCGGAACCGGATATTTCGATGAGGTTGCCTCGGTCGTCAGCGAAGGGCAATCTTCGACCACCGCACTCCACGGCTCGACCGAGAGCGAGCAGTTCTACGACTCCGCCGTGCAGATCGCCGTCGGCGCGTGAACGTCGCCGCATCCGGGTTCGACTTAAAGGCCGATCTCGCCGAGGGTTTTGCCGACTTCTTTCTCCCGCTCCATCGACGCTTCACCCCCGAACAACAACGTCTGGTTCGCGTGCGCGCCGAACGGCTCGCGCGCGCCCACGCGGGGGATCTCCCCGACTATCTGCCGCCCTCGGCCGCTACGAGCACGGATTGGCAGATCGATCTTCCCGCATGGGCGAGCGACCAACGAAATCAAATGACCGGCCCTGCCGACGACGCCGAGCTCGTTGTCAAGATGATTAACTCCGGCGCACCCGGGATTATGCTCGATCTCGAAGATTCGATGGTCAACGAGTGGGAGCACCTGCTCCTCGGGCATCGCAACGTTGCTGCAGCGTTACGCGGAACGCTGACGTACGAAGATCGCAAACGCGGAAGAACGGTAGGAATCGAGCGGCCCG
>JBMFXH010000090.1:0-8475 GCA_049964475.1 Vulcanimicrobiaceae bacterium | reverse complement strand
ATTTTCTTCATGCCGGCGCTCTCGGCCATGCGCCACAATCCCACCATCATCGCTTTTGCCCAGCGGCTTCGGGAACGCGGGAAGCGGCCGATACAAATCGTCGTCGCGGTCATGCATAAGCTCCTGGTCATCGCCTACGGGGTCCTTAAGTCTCAACGCCCTTTCGAGGCCAAAATGGCTTGACGCTCAACACGGAATCTCGATACGATGGCTTCGCCATCTACTCGGGGTGACAAGGGGAGTGCCCCACTCGGGGTGACAGAGAAAGCGCCCTACTCGGGGTGACAGGGAGGCTCGGGGGTTATTGGGGGACGCGGATCTGTTCGCCCGGGAGCAGAGAGGCGCCGCGAAGGTGATTGACGCGGACGATCTCGTCGATGCGCTCCTGGATGCTGCCGCCGGCCATATGGTTCGCGGCGATCGACCAGAGCGTATCCCCTGAGTGGACGGTGACGCTGGCATACCGGGTGACCGGAGCAGCGTGGAGGCGTCCCATCGAGAGGGTCGGAACGGCGACGAGCGCGCTCAGCGCAGCCAGCGCCACCGCAGGCATCAGGCTCATTCGTTTCCGGGACCTCATTGTGGATAACCCTCCATATCTTGGGCCGAACGGCTGTTCGTCCACTAGATTCTAGCATGCCCGCTCCGGGCGGTGTCAAGAGTCTCGAACGTATGTTTGCGATTTTTCGAACTCTATGGTACGTTTCTACCGAATGGCACTGCCATACGCATGGCAGTCAGCGCCCTCCGCGAGAAAGAGAAAGGATTCAGGCATGCGCGAACGCCCTCCGAGCGAGCGGCAGCGGGAGATACTCACCGCCATCGAGCGCTTTGCGGCCGAACACGGCTACCCGCCCTCGGTCCGCGAGATCGGCGAGATCGTCGGCCTTTCATCCTCCTCCACGATCCACGCTCACCTCAAGACGCTGGAAAAGCGGGGGCTGCTCACGCGCGATGCGACCAAGCCGCGGGCGATGCGCTCCGAGCGCTCGGGGATGCCCGAAGGGATGCTGCTGCCGATTCTCGGCCGCGTCGCCGCCGGCGTGCCGATCGCCGCACAGGAAGAGCGCGAGGGCGAGTTCCTCGTGGCAGCGGATTTTCTCCCGAAGGGCTCCGATGCGTTCGTGCTGCGCGTGAAGGGCGATTCGATGATCGATGCAGCGATTCTCGACGGCGACCTGGTGGTGGTGCGTCCGCAAAATGACGCGCGCAACGGCGAGATCGTCGTGGCGATGCTCGAGGGCGATGCGACGGTGAAACGCTTCTATCGTGAGGCGGGGCGCGTGCGCTTACAGCCGGAGAACGCGCGCATGCAGCCAATCTATGCCGACGATGTCGTTATCGTCGGGCGCGTCGAAGCCGTTATCCGTCGGCTCTAAAGTCTCGCGCGCCCTCACCGGCTTCGCCGCGTCGCCGGCGATGCGCGCGCTCAACACGGCGTTGCCGATCGGGTTCGGCGCACTCGTCGCGGCGCTCTTGACGATCCTCTTCCTGGAACCCGGCGGCTGGCGTTTCGCGCCGCATCCCGCGTTCTCGCTCGCCGCAATCGCGGGCGCAATGTTGCCCGCCTTCGGCGCGATGTCGTGCGTCACCGCCATCGCTCTCGCGGTGCAACTCGCGCGGCGGCTCGCGTTGCCGCTCGTCCCGCAGATCGTCGTGACCGCGCTTGCGTTCGCGCTCGCGTTGCCGCATTGGCAGCCGGGCAGCACACCGTTGCTCTATCTGCGCGGCGTCGGTGCGAGCGGATTACTGCTGGCGATTCTGGTCGGCATGCTCTGCGCATGGATTGCAAGCACAACGGCGCGTTTCTTGCCCGCAGCGAGGTATCTCGGTGCACCGCTCGCGTTGCTGCCGTTTCTCGCATTGCACGCGTTGGGCATCGATGCCGGGGCGTTGGTGGCCGCCGCGCTCGCGCCGCTCGCCCATCTCGGCGATACTTATCCGGCATTGCTGGCGATCGTTTTTGTGGAGACCGCGCTCTGGTGCGTCGGCATTCACGGCCCGGCTCTGCTCGCCGGGGTCGTAACGCCGGTCTATCTCTCGCTGCAAGCCGAGAACACCCACGCTTTTGCCGCCCATCAACCGCTCCCGCATATCGTCGTCGTCTCGCTCTTTCTCTTCGTCTTTCCCGGCGGTGCCGGGGCGACGTTGCCGCTCGCGGCGTTGTTGGCGCTATCGAAGATTCCGCGGCTGCATCGCATCGGCCGCGCGACGCTACCGTTCGCGCTCATCAACGCGAACGAACCGTTGCTCTTCACGTTACCGATCGTTGCAAATCCCTTTCTCGTGGCGCCCTTTATCGGTATTCCGATGCTTTTGGCGAGCATCAGTTATGCTGCCGTCGCCGCCGGATGGGTCGCTCGCGCCGCCTTTTACGTGCCGTCGTCGATTCCGGCGCCGCTCTCGGTCTATCTGGCAACGCTCGATTGGCGTGCGCCGCTCTTGTTGCTCGTCAATCTGCTGGTGGCGACGTTCTTGTGGCTGCCGGCAGTACGCGCATACGAACGTCACGAAGTCGGTCTCGCATGATCGTCGAACTCTGCAAGCGTTTCGGCTTTACCGGGGAGCTCGCGCATGCCGCGGAGCGCGCGTGGCAGCGCGTCGAGGCGCTGGAATACCCGGCGCAGCGCGCCGTGACGATGAACGTTCTCGAAGCTTTTCTCGAAGAAGGCATCGGCCAGAGCGATCTCGCGGGCAGTAGCGGCTACGGTTACGACGATGCCGCGCGCGCGGCGTACGAATCGTTACTACGACGCCTCTTCGGCGCCGAACGCGCGCTCGCGCGGCTGACTATCGCGAGCGGAACGCACGCGATCGCGCTTGCGCTGCGTGCATGCGTGCCGCGCGGCGGAACGCTGTTGGCGATCTCCGGGCGCCCCTACGACACGTTACGCAATGCGATCTGCGATGCGCCCGATTCGCTCGCCGCGCTCGGCGGCTTTGAATATCGTGAGATCGCGCTGCTTCCCGACGGGACCGTCGACGGAGAAGCGCTCGCACGCGAAGCGCGCGCGATCGATCGTGGCGCGATCTTCGTGCAGCGCTCGCGCGGCTACGCGACGCGGCCGAGCCTGCCGATTGCGGAGCTCGAACGGACTTTCGCAGCCGTGCGCGCGATCCGCAGCGACCTGCCGATTCTTGTCGATAATTGCTACGGCGAACTCGTCGAGGAGCGCGAGCCCACGCACGTCGGCGCCGATCTCGTCATGGGATCGCTGATTAAAAATCTCGGCGGTGCGCTCGCGCCGACCGGCGGTTATTGCATCGGTCGCGCCGATCTCGTCGATCGCGTTGCCGCGATGCTGTACGCGCCTGGGCTCAACGATGCACTCGGGCCCACGCTGGGCTTTGGGAAAGCCTTTATTCAAGGGCTTTTCCAGGCACCGAGCATCGTCGAGGCGTCTTTACGAACTCTTGATTTTGCCGCCGCGCTCTTTGCGGAATTGGGCTATCGCGTCGATCCCGCACCCGGCGCTCGACGTACCGATATCGTGCAGGCGATCTCGCTGGGGAGCCGCGAACGCGTGCTCCGATTCGCACGGGGCCTCCAGAGCGTTCTGCCGATCGACGCGCGCTTTCGTCCCGAACCGGGCGCGGTGCCCGGCTATCGCGACCCGGTCGTCATGTCGGGCGGCGCGTTCGTCTCCGGCGCAACGATCGAACTCTCGTGCGATGCACCGCTTCGCGAGCCCTACGAACTCTACTTACAGGGTGGTGTGAATGCGATCCACGGCTATCTCGGTGCGCTCGCCGCGGCGCGCGCGCTCCGAGAATAGTCGGCAACATCGCCTTAACCTAGAGGCTCGTCGCGCCCGACGCAGAAGCGAACGAGTCTCCGTGAACATACAAGGCAGTCACGCTCAGCAGCGGCGCCACGCCCGCGTCGAGATTGCATTACCGGTGACGTTGATCGTGCCGGGGCTGGAACTGGTCGTGCCTGCACGTTCGCTCGATTTAGGGGGCGGCGGCATGCGCGTCTCGACGCGCGCCGACCTGCCGGCCGGTCAACATGTCGTGTTGCGCTTTTCGCTACCGGGGAATGAAGAGCGGCAACTGCTCGTGCGCGGCCGCGTGGTGCTCTCGTTCTACGATGCGACCGCGAAACTCTACGCTCACGGCGTCGCCTTCACGCAGTACTCCGCGCAAGACGGAACGGAGATTGCGCGCTACGTTGCGTCGGCTTCTTCGGAGCCGCCGAGAAAGCCATAGAAAAAGAAGCGATTGCCTTCGGCGGTGGTGAGCACGATCCGCGTCTCCTCCACCTCGATATCGGCGATCGTCTTGCCGACCAGATTCTCTAATATGGCCTGCGCCTGAGCGAATTCGGCTTCGCGCAGGGCGTCGGGCTCTACGTCGACCAGCTGCATCAGCTCGTCGATACGGTCGCTCATCGTCACTCTTCTCCAATCATCGGCCCGCTGGCCGGATATGTTAGGCTAGCGTCAACCCGGGCACGGGGAGCGCGCGGCCCCGAGCGAGAAGCGCCTTCGGCAAGAACGATGTTGGTGCTTGAAGTTGTAAGCGGGCCGCTCGACGGCCAACGCTGGGAATTCGAATCGGAGATCACGATCGGTCGGGACGACGCGGCGGCTCAGGCCTGTCTTGCGCTCGACCGCTACGTCTCGCGCGCTCATGCCCGGGTCCGGGTCGCCGAAGGGGCGCTGCTGCTCTCCGATCTCGAGAGCCGCAACGGCACCCGCGTGGAGGGGGCGAAGATCGTGGGGAGCGTGCGGATCGAGCCCGGGACCCCCTTCATCGTCGGGCGGACCGCGCTGCGCGTTCTCGTGCATCCCTAGCGTGCGCCTGGTAACGACGGTCGAGGAGCTGCGCGCTTGGCGGCGCGAGGCGCCGCCGACGCTCGGCTTCGTGCCGACGATGGGGGCCTTACACGAAGGGCACCTCGATCTCGTGCGTTTCGCGCGCTCGCAGAACGCCGCCGTCGTTGCATCGGTCTTCGTGAATCCGCTGCAATTCGGCGCCGGGGAGGATCTCGCGCGCTATCCGCGCGATCTCGCCGGGGACCGCGAAAAGCTCGCCGCAAACGGTGTCGACCTGCTCTTCGCTCCGGCGGTCGACGAGATCTATCCGCAGGGTTTCACCACGACGATCGATGTCGGCGCGGTCGGCGAGAGTTTCGAGGGCGCTCTGCGCCCCGGGCATTTTCGCGGCGTTGCAACGGTGGTCGGGAAGTTGCTGCACCTGGTCGCCCCGCAACGTCTCTACATCGGGCAGAAAGACGCCCAGCAGAGCGCGGTGCTGCGCAAACTCGTTCGCGATCTCGCCTACGATTGCGGCGTGACGATCGTGCCGACCGTGCGCGAGAGCGACGGCCTGGCGATGTCATCGCGAAATCTTTATCTCGATGCGCGCGAGCGCCGCGCCGCACCCTCGTTGCATCGCATGCTGCGCCGCTGCGTCGAGCTCTTAAAAGCAGGCACGCCGTTCGAGATCGCGCGCACCGAAGCTGCGGCCGTTCTAGAATCGCCCGGGACGCTCGATTATCTCGCATGCGTCGATGCCGAGAGCTTCGCTCCGCTCTCCGCGCTGCGCGAGAATTGCTTCGTCATCGCCGCCGCGCGCTTCGGCAATACGCGACTGCTCGATAACGTGTGGTTCCCGCAATGAAGGGCGCGCGCGTGCTGTTGGTGGTAAGCGGCGGCATCGCCGCCTATAAAGCAGCGGCGCTGACGAGCACCTTGGTGCAACGCGGTGCGATCGTCGACGTCGTGCTCACCGCCGATGCCGAACGTTTTATCGCGCCGCTCACCTTCGCCGCGCTCACCGCACGCCCGGTCTACACCTCGCTTTGGGATGCTCCCGAACGCATCCCGCACATTCGTCTCGTGCGCGAGGCCGAGGTCGCGATCGTTGCGCCGGCGACGGCGAATTTCATCGCAAAATTGCGGGCGGGCATCGCCGACGATCTGGCGACGACGGCGTTGCTGGCGGCGCGCATTCCGGTGCTGCTCGCACCGGCGATGAACGCGGCGATGTACGAGAACGAGACGACCGCCGAGAACATCGCGACGTTACGGGCGCGTGGTTACGAGATCGTCGAGCCCGAGACCGGTTTTCTCGCCGAGCGCGAGCATGGGGTCGGGCGGCTCGCAAGCGAAGAGCGACTGCTCGAATCGATCGAGCGCGCGCGTACGCGCGGCCGTTCGCTGCTGGGCAAACGCGTGCTGATCACCGCCGGGCCGACGCACGAACCCTTCGATCCGGTTCGTTTTGTCGGCAATGCATCGACCGGCGCTACGGGGATCGCACTTGCAGAAGAAGCGGCGCGTCGCGGTGCGGACGTGACGCTCTTGCTCGGCCCGACGTTGCTCGCACCGCCGCACGGCGTTCGCACCGAACGCTTCGCAACGGCGGAGGACTTGCTCGTACTGGCGTTGCGCGAAGCCCGGAATATCGATCTCGTTATCGCCGCCGCCGCCGTTGCCGATTGGCGCCCGCGAGAGATATCTGCGGAGAAACGGAAGAAGAGCGACGAAGCGCTGCAGGTCGATCTGGTGCGCACCCCCGACGTGCTCGCCGCGCTCTCGGCTGCGGGAGGCGCGCGCTATATCGTGGGCTTCGCCGCCGAAACGAGCGACCACGAAGCTCACGCGCGCGAAAAAATGCATCGCAAAAATCTCGACGCGATCGTCGTGAATGATGTCCGCGACGGCGCAGGTTTCGGCTTGCAAGAGAACGGCCTGGTGCTGCTCGAACGCTCCGGCGCGCGGATCGATCTCGGGCGCGCGGAAAAACGCGCGCTTGCCGGGCGCCTCCTCGATGCGCTCGAACCATTGTTGAAAGGGAAATCGTAGTGTTGCTTGCGATCGACGTGGGGAATACCGAGACGAAATTCGGGATCATCGACGAAGATGGATCGGTTCTGCAAATGTGGCGCGTGCGCACGCGTCCCAACCGCACTCCCGACGAGCTCGGCGTCTTTATCACGCAGCTCTTTGCGACCGCGAAAATCGACGTTCGCTCGATCGATCGCATCGTGATGGCGAGCGTCGTTCCGAAACTCGATTTTGCGTTGGTCGGGGCTTGCAAGCGCTTCTTCAACCTCGCGCCGACAATCTTCGCGCCCGACAAACAGCCGCTGATGCCGATCGAAAGCGAGCGTGCATCGGAAGTGGGGGCCGACCTCGTCGCCGCGGCGATCGGCGGCGTCGCGCGCTACGGTTCCCCGCTCATCATCGCGTCGTACGGGACGGCGACGGTCTTTACCGCGATCTCGCGCGCCGGCGCATTTCTCGGCGCGGCGATCGCACCGGGGATCAACGTCTCGATCGATGCGCTCGTCGGCCGCACGGCGAAACTGCCGCAGATCGCGCTCGACCCGCCGCAACGCGCGATCGGCCGCAACACCGTCGAAGCGCTGCAAGCGGGGATCATGCTCGGGGTCGTCGGAGCGACGCGGCTGGTCATCGAGCGCTTCAGCGAGGAGTTGGGCGGGCGCACGCGCGTCATCGCGACCGGCGGCCTTGCCTCCGTCGTCGCACGCTCCTGCCCGGCGATCGATATCGTGGATCCGCACCTGAGCATGCTCGGCCTCTATCTCTTCGCCAACGCACTCCGCACGGTGTGATGCCTTAATGCAGTTAACGCGGTTCGAGGCTCGAATATCAAGCAAGTTTACATGTATTTAACAACCTAGCGGTAGAATGGTATCGGCGCGAGGCGGGGGGCCCGCGCAACCCACCATTTCTATCACCTAGGAGATATATGTTGCAGAAACGTTTCAGCGCTATCGGTCTTTTGATGGCGCTCTCTTTAGCGGCGTGCGGCGGAGGCGGCTCGGCCTCATCCTCGCTTCCGGCCACATCGTCGCGGGTCGTTCGCCCAACGACCGCGCGACGGATCGCTCTCCCGGCGGCGAAGGCCGTGCGAAAGATCAGCTCGACCGGGGCGACGAACGCCGTCGCCGACGGCGGCTTCGAGAGCGGCGGTTTCTCGGTCTGGCAACAATGCGGCAGCGTGAACGCCACCATCGTCACGAGCCCCGTCCACAGCGGCAGCTACAGCGAACTCAGCGGTTCGACCGGCTCGCCGGAGGTCAATGGCTATGCCGGTGTTTGCCAGCAGGTCACGATTCCTAGTAACGGCGTGCTGACGTTCTGGGTGAACGAAGGCACCAACGACAGCGTCACCTACGCCGACCAAGAGGTCGATCTTCTCGATTCCTCCGGCAACGTCGTCGATAGCATCTTCAACGAAGCGGCCTCGACGAACGGCTGGGTAGAACGCAGTTACAATCTCAGCCAATACGCGGGGCAGAGCTACTGGCTCTTCTTCGGCGTCTACGGCAACGGATGGAACAGCGGGTACATCTACCAGTATCTCGACGACGTCAGCCTCACCGCAGGCGGTGTGAGCCCGAGCCCATCGCCGAGCCCGCAGCCGACCGCGACGCCGACGACTGGACCGAGCCCGCAGCCGACGGTAACGCCGACCGCGCAACCGACGGCGACGCCGACC
>JBMFXH010000089.1:0-8501 GCA_049964475.1 Vulcanimicrobiaceae bacterium | reverse complement strand
GGATGATTTTGTTTAACGTTCGGAAATATCCAGACGTCGCCCGGATTCTTGCCTTTCGGGTTGCTCAGGTATTGGCCCTTACGCGGCCCCCGGTAGGCTTTCTTTGCGGGGTACTTTTGAGGCACGCGAATCGAGTCGAGATTGAACGTATAGTTGGCTGTCTTCCGCGTAAACCACAATAGAGTTTCGTAGCGGCCTGATAGGCTGCGACTCCGATTTAGGCCATGTTCAAAATGCCAAACGATGCGATTTCGCAGGACGAAGCCAGCCTCGATGAAAGCCGGGTACAAAAAAATGTCCAGCGGTTGAATATGCCCATCGATCACGTGGTTTCCGACTTGCCAGCAAAGGCTCCCGTCGTCCTGAAGTACTTGGGCGCAAGCACGTATGATGGTTCGCTGGGCCTCGATATACGCGTCAAATCCGGTTTTGGTCGCGCGTTCGTATACTTTTCCAATATTGTATGGCGGCGACGTTAGAACAAGACGAGCACGTTCACCAGAAGCACGTATTTTGGAAAGTAACGCCTGACAGTCACCCGGAAATAAAGTGACATCATTTTCAACGGAATAGCGCCTGCGGATTCTGAGACCTTGGAATTCGGCCAATGGCTGTCTCCGCTGCGCCTTCGGCGTGCGCGTGTTGGATGGTAAGCGTCGTTTCAAGGCAGTCATACGCCACTATCGTTCTTCAAAAGCGGAAGAGATCCTGTCTTCCGGCGTCGTTTTTTCGCTGACTCCGAATAGGACTTCTTTAGTCTATTCCGCTCTCACGCCGGCAGGTGGGAACGGCACCGGGCTTTTGACCCCGTAGCGGCATCGAGCCTTTGACCCCGCCTGGGGCGGTCCATTGCGCTACGACGTGCCCGCCGCCTTCTTGCGGGACCGTAGCCGGTGGCTTTCGCCGTCGAGTTCGAAGACGGTTCCGTGATGAATCAGACGATCGACAACGGCGCCGGTCGCGTTCTCACTGGGGAACACTTGGACCCAATCCGGGAACGCCAAGTTGGTGGTGATGCCGATGCTCTTGCGTTCGTATCTTCGTGTGATTACTTGAAAGAGCAGATCCGTTGCTTCACGCTCGAACGGAATGTACCCTAATTCGTCGACAAGTAAGAAATCGTATCGATCGATTGTTTCGAGCCGTTGACGCAACCGATCTTCGCGTTTCGCCCTGATGAGCGACATGAGGAGCTCGGCCGCCGTGCTAAACAGAACACGGTAGCCGTGCGTGCATGCGGCGAAACCAATTGCCGAAAGTAGATGTGTTTTCCCGACGCCCGTTGGGCCGATGAAAACAAGATTGCGTCGCTGCTTGATGAACTCGCAACTTAGCAGTTCGAGAAGCTTGACTTTTGGGAACGTTGGCTGCAGTGAGAAATCGAAAGCTTCGATCGTCTTGATTACGGGAAACTTGGCGAGCGCGATGCGCCCTCGAACGCCGTTTTCGTGGCGCTTGCCGACTTCCAATGCGGCGAGCTCGCCGAGGTAGGCAATGAGCGCATCGTCGTCTTTGGATATACGCCGATAATTCGCGAGCATCGCCGGTAGTCGAAGCGATCGCAAGTGTTCTTCAAGTAACGGCGCGTTCATGCAGCACGCTCCGCGAGTTCTTCGGTCGCGTAGCGCGTCATATCGACGGTCGGGCGCGTGGTTCCGGCTATCGATGCGTTAATGATGAGTGGAGTATCCGAATATCGCGGAGACGATGCCTGATCGAGCATAAGTGCGATGGCGTCGGGGTCTGATGTTCCACGTATCCGCGCAAGCTCGACCGTCTCGACGACTTGGCCGACGGTAAACGTCTTAAGCAAGCTCATAACGCGCATGAACTTCTTGCCGGCGTTGCCGGGATCGTTCTCAACATAGACGCCTAAGAGCGCTTTGAGTTCCACCGGGAATCCCTCGTGCCTAAATACCGCCGCGTGTTCGACTGCTCGGTGTTTGAGCGAAAGCAAATCGATAAAGTGCAGCGGATCGAGGATCGATTGATGCTTTCCGAAGCAACGTTGATGCTCGGCAACAACGATGTCGTCAACGACGACACGAACGTGAGTTGCGTAACGTTCGACGACTGCATCTCGATGCGCGTATTCCGTAGGAACGGAATATCGATTGGTTTTATGCGTCGCTTCAGAGAACTTGTTGATACGTGCGTATTCGCGAACGCACGGCTTCGGGAGAACGGTTGGGAGGGGTCGCAGCTCGAGAGTCTCGATTTCGAATCGCGATTGAACGGTCTCACCGACGGTGACGATGCGCGTGGCATCGTCATCGCAGAACGAGATCAAGAGCTTGTTGATCTCATCGAGCGTGTCCACGTCGGGCATCGGCAGAAAAAGGTTGTCCTCGATGAAGCCGTGGAGTCCCTCGACCCCGCCTTTCTCATTGCCCTTGGCTGGTGCGGCGAACTCTACGCGCAACATGAGACTGGCGCAAAACTCCGCGAACTCGCCGTTTCGAACGCGCGCCCGGCCGCGCAAGATGCGATCGACGGCGGTGCTGGCGTTGTCGAAGACGCTTTCACGGGGCACGCCTCCAAAGGCCTTGCACGATTGGAGCAGGCCGTCGCAGAGCGCCGGACGGTCCTCGGTGCGATAGCACCGTGCAAACCATTTCGTGCTGTAGCTCAACCGAGCGACGAACATATGTAAACGCGTCTCGACGCCGCCGATACGCGCGGTAACGTCTTTGAAGTCGAATTGCATTTGATCGCCGGGCGCGTACGCCAATCGCACGAAGACCTCTTTTGGAACGATGAGTGCGCGCCGCGAAGCAACGTAGTTGCGTGCGGCGCGCTCGCCTACGCGAAAGTTCCCGTCAACGCGTTTGCGTAGAATACCCACGATGCGCGGTGCCCGAATCCTTGGCGACTCGCGTAGCAAGCTGTCGACTTCGGCTTGAAAGCGGGCCATCAGCGGCTCGCGATCGGCGCGGGGCCGCTCTCGCGGCGGCGCGTCGGACTCGAGATACTTCTTGACGGTGTTCTTCGACGTGCCCGTCGCACGGGCGATCGCCTTGATCCCCTCCCCGTCGCCGCGGCGTTTACGAATGTCTAACCAGATACTCAATGGAATCAACTCCCCTTGGCCCCTCTCGGTCGGCGGTGCTTTGTTAACCCACCGATTCGAGAGGAGGCTCCGCTTTTTTGCTTGGGGGGTCAAAAGCCCGATGCCGGAAAGGGGTCAAATCCAGGGTGCCGTTCCCAGTAACCGTCTGTTGAGGACCGTATTGCGCTGCGGGTCGTCGTTCACGATGATGGAGGGAACGCGTCTTCCATCGTGAGGTCTTCATGGCATCAACCAAAGTACCGAGTCCACGCGCGCCGGGTCGCCGTTGGCCGCTCGCTGAGAAGCGACGTATCGTTGAACTGACGTTGCGTCCCGGCGCGTCGATTCAGGCGATCGCGCAGGAGCAAGGCCTCCATCCCACCAGCCTGAGCCATTGGAGAACGCTGTATCGAACCGGAATGGGAACGGCGCCGAGGATTTGAACCCCTAGCGGCATCCAGAAATTGAACCCCTCCGCAAAAACGAGGGGCGCCCTGTCGAACTGGTGTTTGTTTACCAACGCCAGAGGAGGACGCCCAAGGAGTGGTTTCGATGGATCAATGGGAGCTCATTCGCCTGCGCTGTGTGCGCGACGACGAACCCATCAAGCGCGTGGCCCGGGAACTCGGGCTCGCGCCCAATACGGTGCGCAAGTACGTGCGCAGTCTCATCGCCCCGCAGAGGGTACAATTGCGTCGCCCGCGCCGACTCGACGGCTATGGCGCCGTCGTTGACGAGTATCTTCGGGCAACGCCGAAGATTACTGCCAAACGCATCGGTACGCTACTTCAAGAACGGCACGGTTGCACGATCGCGTTCAGTGAGCGCGCGTTGCGCGAATTCATTGCAGATCGGCGCGTGCGGGTGCACCCCAAAGAAGCGTTTGTGCGAGCTGACTATCAGCCCGGCGACCAGGCGCAGTTTGATTTTTCGCCCATGCAAGCCATCGTCGCCGGCACGCCGACCGTGGTGCACGTGTTCGCCATGCGTCTGAGTTATAGCGGGCACTTTTTTGCCCGTGCGTTTCTTCACGAAGATCGTCCAGCACTCTTCACAGGCCTACGGGAAGCAATCACGTTTTTCGGCGGCCTGCCGCGCACCGCGGTGTTCGACAATGCGAAGACGGCGGTTCAGCGCGTTTTGCGCGGGAGTTCGCGCGAGCAGAACCCGGAGTTTCGCGCCTTCTGCGGTGCGCTTGCTCTCCAGGTGGAGTTCGCAGCGCCACGCCGGGGCAACGAGAAGGGCGGCGTCGAAGGGTTGCATGGATTCATCGAAGATAACGTGTTCCGCCCGTTGCCGTCATTTGTCGACCTCGACGAACTCAACGAAGCCTTGCTACAGTTTTCCCGCAAGAACCTCGAACGTCGGCACGGCGCGTCTCGCGAACTCATCGCACAACGCTTCGCACGCGAGACACTTCGGCCGTTGCCCGATATGCTTCCTGAACCGTGCGTGCATCACTACGCGCGCATCAACAAATTCGCCGAGATCACCGTTCAGAGCAATCGCTATTCAGTTCCAACGCGTTTTGCATATCGCGATGCCACGATCGCGATGTACGAGCGTCACTTGGAAGTCTGGGTCGACGGCGAACGCGTCGCCGAACATACTCGCGCTTCGGGCAAGCAACAAACCGTCATTAACCCGCTTCACTACATCGAGCTTATTTCGCACAAGCACCGCTCCGCAACACGGGCACTGGCTTTTGCCGAGCAGCGCCTTCCCGCCGTGCTCATACGCTTACGCGATCGGCTCCTCGACGAGTATGGATCGGCGGCGACGAAGCGATGGACGGCAATTTTGCGTTTGGCTTTAGGAAGCTCATTAGACGCCCTTGCCAATGCAGTCGAGATTGCCCTCGCGCGCGGAACACTCGATCCGCACGCTGTCGCACTGTTGCTACATCAGCGCGGAGAAAAACCCGCGATTCTCCACATCAAGCACGCGGCGCCAGCGCGAACCGCGCAAATCGTCGACCTCGCGGTGTATAGCACCGAGGCACTGGCCGAGCGTGCATCATGAGCAACGACGCCCTCCTTGATGCCCATCTGCGCACGCTCAAATTGCCGGCAATGCGTGCGCATCACCGCCGCTTGGCACAAACCGCAACCGACCCGATGTTATACCTGGGCGATCTGGTAAGTCTCGAAATCCAACAGCGTCACGAAAATGTCGTTAAGGCACGCATCGCCGCGGCGCATTTCCCAACGCTCAAGACCTTCGACACGTTTGATTTCACCTTGCAACCCAACGTTCCCCAGCACAAACTGCTCGAGTTTGCCGATGCGCGCTTCGTCGAAGAACACCGTAACCTCGTACTTTACGGGCCGCCGGGAACCGGTAAAACGCATTGTCTCATCGCCACTGGCGTAGCAGCGTGCATGCACGGATACCGCACGCTTTTCACGACAGCGGCTGGCCTGTTGACATCGCTCATCGACGCCAAGCGGAACGGAGCGCTAACCCGCAAACTTCGTTCGCTCGAACGGTACCGATTGCTGCTCATCGACGAGTTAGGCTACATCCCGTTCGAACGCGAGGCCACCGATCTACTCTTCCAAGTGATCTCGCAGCGCTACGAGGCCGCGAGCCTTGCGCTAACGACAAACCTGGCCTTCGAGCAATGGACACAAGTCTTTCCCGATGCGATGGCCGCGTCGGCCGTCATCGATCGGCTCATTCATCACGGCACCATCTTCGAGTTCAGCGGGACAAGCCATCGGCTCCGATCACGAGACGGAAAATCAGCCGTCGCAGCGAAACGGTAACGGCACTGGGGTTCAAATCCTCGGCGCCGTAAAGGGTTCAAATCCTCGCTGCCGTTTCCAGTCGCTCTTAGGTTCGTGACGCTCTTCAACCTCCGTTTGTTAGAACGGATTTTCTAAACCTTTCCCAAGAACGCGCGGGAACGGAGGCTCAAATTCATACGCCGTTCCATCCGATGCTAGCGCCGGGCCAGCTCCACAAAGCATAAACGACGGCTTTTGCATATGAAAAGTTCGGATAGCACGCACAGGTAAAGAGCCTGGTCCAACGTCATCGACTAATGTCAACGACCTCATTTCGTTTGGTTTCAAGTTTTGTACGAAAAACTCTCCGAGACCTGAGCCGCGATACACACTAAGAACGCGAACAAGTGAAAGCAGCTTTTTTGTTCGGTTTAACACCATTATATGGTCGATTGTTGAATTATTTTGCGATCCAAACGGTTTTGCAAGCGTCATACTACATGACAATACGACAACCGGCGCATCGACGTTTTGGATCGGGATTCCCGGAATAAGTATCGATGATCGTCCGACGATAGCTCCACGAACGTGACTAAACTTCGTATTTGACCAATACTCCAAACCGGGAATCGACTGACCCGGTTGTACGTGCCGGATAACGAGATTAGGCTGAGATGCTTCGTGGGAAACCGCCGCTCGAGGTTTAGAACAACCAACCAGGGTGAGCGCAAGTAAGCATATTGTGGGAATGCGCCCTATACGGAGCATACCTAGCATGGCACGACCGAAAATATTGCGGATAGCCACGAGCTATCGATGCCCGCCGCCGAAAGCGCCGCACCAGCCATACCTGTATTGCCCCCTTGACCTTTTGGATTCAGGCCGTTCCCAAAAATATTGAGGAATTGATCGGAGCCACCCATAATACTTGAATTCCATTCATTTGTTTGCGATATCATCTGATTTTGAAACTGCAATTCGTTCTGGAGATTTTGCAATGACGATGCTGACGATGAGTTAGCCTTGACCTGTACAATAACCTTGATCCATTGGCCGCCAACGTTCAGCATTCCAGAAACAGTCGAACCGTTTATCGATATTCCCGTTCCCGAGGTGAGCAATGTGGCGAGCAGGAGCGAGTCCCCTCCAGAGGTAGTTGTTCCACCTGATGCAACCCCTAATCCCTGTAGCATGCCACTAGGGAGAGACTGCCCATTTGCACCTTGTAACTCCATTGTCGCAATATCGCTAGGTGAAACCCCGAGCGCCAAGAGCAGCGCATTGGCGGTCGCGCCCCTATACTGCTGTAAAAAGGCGGAGACCACCGCCGATTTCCGGAAGAGTTTTTCAGACACAAAAACCTTCACCGAAAGGAACCAGCAGTGGCCGAATTTCAGTCTACCCTATCCGAGAGCGCATTTCCAGAGGTCGCCGAAAATCTCGTCGCACGGGTCGTCGAGAGCTATTTGAACAATCTGCTTGAGGAGCAGATGCGCGACCATCTTGGCGCCGATCGCTACGAGCGCACCGGCGAGGCACGCGGATACCGCAACGGCACGCGCGAGCGTCTGCTCTACACCCGCGTCGGGCCCGTCACGCTGCGTGTACCGCAGGCGCGCGATGGTGGCTTCTCGACCGAGATATTCCAACGTTACCAACGCAGTGAACAAGCCCTTGTGCTGGCGATTTTAGAAATGTACGTCAACGGGGTGTCGACGCGGAAAGTGAGCGCCATCACGGAATCGCTCTGCGGAACCTCCATCTCGAAATCGGCCGTAAGCCGGCTGATCGCGCAGCTCGACCTCCGGGTCGCTGCGTTCAACGAACGACGCTTCGACGAGACGACCTATCCGTTCGTCTACGTTGATGCGATGTTCATCAAATGTCGGGATAATGATCGTATTGCCAGCAAAGCGGCATTGATCGCCAGCGGCGTGAACGCGGCGGGGATCCGCGAGCCGTTGGGCGTGGCCATCGGCGATTCCGAAAGCTACACGACCTGGGAAGCGCTCTTTGCGCGGCTGCAGAAGCGTGGCCTCAAGGGCGTCGTTTTCGTAGTATCTGATGAGCATGCGGGGCTCGTGGAAGCACTGCGTAAACACTTCGCTGGTGCCACATGGCAACGCTGCCAAGTGCATCTGCAGCGCAACCTGCTCGGGCATAGTCCGATGCGCGAACGTAAAGCGGTTGCGGAAGCTGCAAAACGTGTGTTTCACGCGCCCGACATGAACGAGGCGCGACGGGAACGCGATCGCTTCGTAGAGTTGTTTGCAAAGACAGCTCCGAAGGCAGCGGCATGTCTTGAGGATGCCTTCGACGATGCGACGGCGGTGCTATGCCTCCCGGAGAAGTACCGCAAGCGCTTACGCTCGACGAATATGCAGGAACGACTCAACGAGGAGATACGACGTCGAGAACGCGTCGTACGCGTATTCCCGAACGAGGAATCAGCCCTACGATTGATCGGTGCGCTTCTCGCGGAAACCGCTGAGACCTGGCAAGAACGCCTCTACCTCGACATGCAAGATTTCCACGAGTGGCAGAGCGACCGACCGAAAGACTCCGGATCGGACGCGCTGCTGTCGGTCGCGAGCTAGCCGATGACTTCAGCCGAAAATCAAATTACAGCAGAACCGGGACTTGACTAGCGCCGGGGCGCAGAGCGCGCCGACCATGGCTAGTGCAACAATGGAGAAAACCGCGGAGCGGATAATGTTATTGAG
>JBMFXH010000088.1:0-8517 GCA_049964475.1 Vulcanimicrobiaceae bacterium | reverse complement strand
GCGTGGAGTTGCCGCAGGAGGCGTTCATGGCGGTGCTCCAGCTCGAGTCGTGAGCGAGCGGATCTTTCTCGCGAGTACGAACGCCGGAAAGCGTGCGGAGTTCGCTGCGCTGCTCGCCGCGCACGGCCTGGAACTTGCGCCGGCGATCGAATATCCCGAGGTCGAGGAAAACGCCGCCGATTATCTTGGAAATGCAGCGTTGAAAGCTGAGGCGCTTCACGACGAACTCCGTCGCCGCGGGGATGCGGCGCTGGTGTTCGCCGACGATAGCGGATTGGAGATCGATGCGCTCGGCGGCGCGCCCGGGATTCGGTCGGCGCGGTACGGCGGCCCCGAGTTGACGTGGCCGCAGCGGCGCGCACTGATGCTTGCCGAACTTGCTGCGGTTCCCGATCCATTCCGAAGCGCGCGTTTCCAGTGCGCGCTCGTCGGCATCGATGCCGACGGTAATCGCTATGATGGAATCGGCGAAACGCGGGGCCACATCCTCGCGCAGGAGCGCGGCGACGGCGGGTTCGGTTACGATCCGCTCTTTCTCCCCGAGGGTGAGCGCAGGTCCTTTGCCGAGATGAGTGCGGCGGAGAAAGCGCGTACGAGCCACCGCGCGCGTGCGTTGGATGCCTTCGTCGCGGCGCTGCGCCGATGAACGCTCCGACACTCGAGTTCCGTATCGCCGCTCCGCACGAAGCCGAACGCTTACTCGGCGCCGGGAAGTTCACGCCGACGCTCGCGGCGTTGGCCGCGCGGGAGCGTGCGCTGCTCGTCAACGTCGACGGCGAGCCCGGTGCATTGGCGTTCTTCACCGGCGACGAGCTCGTCGTCGAGATCGAGGCGATCGTCGTCGCACCGGCGCTTCGCGGAGGCGGCATCGGCAAAAGTACGATCGCGTTTCTGCGCGGGCCGGAGGGGCGGAGCGTTCGAGCGCTGCTTCCCGCCGAGGGTGCCGCCGTCGCCCCGATGTTCGCCGCGTTGGGCGGACCGCTCGAGGTCTTCGCCGGATATTCAGTCGCCGTTCCGGTCGCCGACCGCTTGGCGACGGAGCTCTCCGGCAGCGCCTCGCTTGCGGTGCGGCCGATCCAGATCGAGAGCGACCTTCGCGATCTCTTCGAGCTCGATCGACTCGCCGGCAATCCCTGCGACCGAGCGCTCCATGAAGCACTGGGAACGCTCGCGCAAGGGTTACTCTTTGCACGCCCCGACGGCGAGATCGCCGCGTACCTCTACGTCTTTCCCGACGGCGAGATCGGGCCCGGTGCCGCCGCGGGCTCGGCGCTGCTGGGCGATGCGATCCTCTTCGCGCTCTCGCGCCTTCGCGGTATCGGGCGGGATCTGGCGCGCGTGCGCATACCGCTCGCAAACCCCCGGCTCGCGCAGCTCCTGCGACGTTGCGGGGGGAGCATCGTCGATCTTGCGGTCGCGGTGGGCGAGCCGTTGCAAGGGCGTGCGGTCCGCTTGCCTCGTTGTGGTATGCTCCGCGGGGAGTCGGCGGGACGTAGCTCAGCTTGGTAGAGCGCTTGCTTTGGGAGCAAGAAGTCGCAGGTTCAAATCCTGTCGTCCCGATAGGGTTTTGCATGCCGAAGGGCTCGCGCGCCCGTGGTCTAACAGGATAAGGCACGAGTCTTCTAAACTCGAAGATGGGGGTTCGAGTCCCTCCGGGCGCGTACCGACGCGCATGCGTGGTGATTGTAGCTCAGCTGGTTAGAGCGCCTGACTGTGACTCAGGAGGTCGCCGGTTCGAACCCGGTCAGTCACCCCATTCTGGCTCGCGACGGGGGCTCGCTTGAAAAAGTAGGGCCCCCGCGTGCATCGGCAGGAGTTATTCTCGGCTCGCCGTCGTATGCTCGCTTCATGGCCGAGCGTACGCGATGGGCACACCAGGTTCCCAGCATCCTCGCTATCGTGCTGCTTCTGGTCGGGGCCGCAATGGCGGTTTCACAGACGCTTGCTTTTGCGCGTTACACGAGGTTGGGAACTTCGCCGTCGATCTCTTCGCGCGAGCGGATCGCCATCGCTGCGTTTCAACGCTCGCAGCCGCTGGCAAACGCGCTGCTCGATTATCGCGATGCGGCCGTCTTCGGCCACCCGGCGGAGCGCGCGAAAGCCGCAGTCGCCGTCAAACGAGAACTCGCCGCGATGAAGCGGTTGCTGCTCGCTCCGAATGCGCGCGTTATCGATGCCGGCAGCGAACTTGCCGTCGTCGATAAAGGTTGGTCGAAGGCGCAGCGCGCGCCGATGGGGTGGAAAGGCTTCACCGCGGTGAGCGCGCCGCTCTATCCGCTCACCGTCCTCATTGAAAATATCGGCGACGCTTCGAGCTTCAGCTACGAGCGCTCGCAGGTCACGCAGAATCTCGCCGACATCGCCTTCAACGATCTACCGGGCGCGCTCATGTTTCCGCGCCACGCCGAGATCGTCATCCGTCACCTTCTCGAGGCGACGAATATGTCGTTGGCCGTACGCCTCGGTTTTAATAACCTCTCCACCGCGGTCGGCGATTCGTTTAGCCTGACGCAGGATCACCTCACGCGGACCTCGGCCGCGCTGCGCTCCTCGTTGCCGCGCAGCGATCTTCCGGCGGTGGCGCGCTTCCTTGCACGGGCGAAGGCCTACGTCGCCGCCGGGAACGCACTCTCCACGGCGCTTGGAAAAGCGGCGCTGCTGCCGCGCATGGATCCCGTATCGGCGCGGAAGCTCGCCGCACTGAGTCTCGCCGCCGAGCGGAGCGCCGATGCACTCTACGGCGCGACCGCGTCGGTGCTCGTCGCCGATCTCTACAACCGCGAGGCGAGCTATGTCGCCGCGCAGCGCGCACGTGCCTTGACGGTGCTGGGGATCCTGTTTCTCCTCGCCGGCGCGCTGCTCTTGGCGTTCTCGTTCGCTACCGCCCGGAGTCGGCGTGCCCTCGACGAAGCACGACGCGAGCGCGAGCGCCTGGCCAGCGAACTCGCGCGGCAGGATGCCGAGCGCGCACTCCATCTCAGTGAAGCGCAGTTCCGCGCCGTCTTCGACGGCTCGACGATGGGTATCGCGATTCTCGATCGCAATGGAAAAGCGATCGATGCGAACGCCGTCTATCGCAGCGTGATCGACGTGCAGCATCACCTGCTCGACGGTCACGAGCAAGAATTCGCCGAGGTCATGACCGGCACGCGCGATGCCTTTACCGTCGAACGCCGCATCTCCGGTTTAAGCGAGGAGATGTGGGTCGACGTCACGATCTCCGGGGTGACCGATGCAGCCGGCGAGCACCCGTTTGCGATGTGTACCTTCGCCGATAAGACCACGATCAAACAACAGGAACGTCGCCTCAACTTCCAACGTCTTCACGACGCGCTCACCGGGTTGCCGAATCGCCAGGCCTTCGAAGAGCAACTCGCGGCCCGCTTCGATCGCGCGCGCAGTGAGGCCGGCGCGCTCTTCTCGGTGATTTTCGTCGACCTCGAGCATTTCAAAGACGTCAACGAAAGCCTCGGACACTCCGGTGGCGACGCAGTGCTGCGGCAGATCTCGACGCGCCTGCGGGGCTCGCTCAACGCCGATGATATCGTCGCACGCTTGGGAAGCGACGAATTTGCCATTCTCGTCGGGACGCTCGGCGATGTGATCCACGTCGAATCGCTCGCACGCCGCCTCCTCGAAAATCTCTCGAAGCCTTTCCTCGTCGAAGGGCGCCCGATCTTCCTCGGCGCGAGTATCGGTATCGCCATCGGTCCGGAGAAGTACGACGGCGGGGACGAGGTCTTACGCGATGCGGAGATCGCCATGCAGTACGCGAAGACCGTCGGGCGCGAGCGTTTCGCCGTTTTCGATGCCGAGATGCAGACCGCTGCGGCGGAACGGGTCGCATTGGCCGCCGACCTCCGCTTTGCCGTCGAGCGGCGCGAGTTCCGCGTCCTCTATCAGCCGGTCGTCGATCTTCGCACCGGCGCGATCAAGGGAGCGGAAGCGTTGCTCCGCTGGGACCATCCGACGCGCGGCGTGATCTCGCCGATGCTGTTCATTCCGCTCGCCGAGCGTGGCGGTTTTGCGCGAAGTATCGGCGCATTCGTTCTCGACACCGGCTGCTCGCAACTCGCCGCTTGGCGTCGCGCCGGAATCGACATCGGAAATTTCACGCTGCACTTCAACGCGACGCCGACCGAACTGCTTGAACCGGGCTTCGACCGTACGCTCAGCGCGGCGATCGACGAGTATGCGTTAAAGCCCAGCAACCTGGCCATCGAAATTACCGAGAACTCGATGCTCGACGATACCGAACTGGCCATGGAGCGAATCGAGCGGGTTCGCGAGCGTGGTTTCGCGGTCTGCATCGACGATTTCGGAACGGGCTATTCCTCGATGCGCTACATGCAGCACTTTAAAATCGATGCGATCAAGATCGACAAGGGCTTCGTCGCCGGCGCGAACGGCGAGATCGCCAGCGAGCCGATCGTCCACACGCTCGTGCGCCTCTCCGAGGCGTTCGGCGTACGCGTCGTCGCCGAAGGCGTGGAGACGGAACGGCAGCGCGAGGTGCTGATCGCCGCGGGGTGTATCGATGCGCAAGGCTTTCTCTTCGCCGAGCCGTTGACCGCCGCGGAGTTTCGCGAGCGGCTCGTCGCCCAGTCGGAGACACTCTCGTCGATGGCGGCGACGGGCTCCTAGCCTCCGTCGACGAAAGGCGCACCTTTTTCACTTGCAAAAGCCCGAGCGGCCGTTTACACTGATACGCGCCTCTGCGCCTTTAGCTCAGTCGGTAGAGCAGCGGACTTTTAATCCGTTGGTCCTGGGTTCGAGTCCCAGAGGGCGCACATCTTGCACCGCTAGCTCAATTGGTAGAGCAGGTGACTCTTAATCACTTGGTTGGGGGTTCAAGTCCCTCGCGGTGCACCAAAATTTTCTCTCGCTTTGTGCTCGGCAGCGCAGGATTTGGTCGGTTCCCGTTATAGTATGGGGCGTTCGCCTGAGGGCAAGTGGCGAAACTGGTAGACGCGCTGGATTTAGGTTCCAGTGGGGAGACCCGTCAGAGTTCGAGTCTCTGCTTGCCCACCATCCCGCGCGTGGCGGGCCGTTCGATGCGGAAGTAGCTCAGTGGTAGAGCATCGCCTTGCCAAGGCGAGGGTCGCGAGTTCGAATCTCGTCTTCCGCTCCATCGCGGCGCGCCGGCCCCCCACCCAAGAAGTAAGGATCCCGTGACGACCTCAACCCTCACCCGACTCGACGCGACCAGCGTTGAAATCGTTATCCCCGTGCTGCCCGATGCACTCGAGCGTGCTCGCGAGGTCGCCTTTCGGCGGTTGAGCAAGAACGCGCGCATACCGGGTTTTCGCAAGGGGCATATTCCGCGCCGCGTCTTCGAGCAGACGTACGGCACCGCCGGAATCGAATCGGAGGCGATGGAAGAGCTCGTTCCCGAGTTGTACGGCAGCGCGCTACGCGAACACGCGTTGGCGCCGGTCGCGCGCCCGAAGTTGGAGATGCTTCCCGGTCTCGAAAACGAGCCGATGCGCGTCAAGGCGCGCGTCGAGGTGCGGCCGACGCTCGAACTCGGCACCTATGCAGGCCTCTCGGTCTCGGTTCCGCAGCGCACGGTGAGCGATGAGGAAGTGGCGCGAACCCTCGAAGGGCTCGCGCGTGACCGAGGCACCCTCGTCCCGGTCGACCGGCCCGCCGCGCTCGGCGACATCGTCACGATCGATTTTATCGGGCGGATCGACGGAACGCCGTTCGAGGGCGGCTCCGCCGAAGGGCAGGTTGCCGAACTGCTCGAGGATCGCTTTATTCCCGGCTTTGCCACCGGCATCGCGGGGATGAAGGCCGGCGAACGCCGCGAGATCGAGACCCAGTTTCCCGAGGCCTATCATGCGAGCGAACTCGCCGGGAAGAGCGCGGTCTTCGAGGTCGTCCTCCACGATGTCAAGCAACTCGAGATGCCGACGCTCGACGATGCCTTTGCCGCCGAAGTCAGCGATTTTGCAACGATCGACGAGCTCCGGGCGGAGGTCCGCAAGCGCCTGGAGGGGATCGCCGCGGCTCGAGAGCGCCGCGAGATCGGGAACGCGTTGATGGAGCAACTCGTCAACGCTCATGATATCCCCGTTCCGCCGAGCTTGTTGCTCGCCGAGCGCGAGCAACTGCTAGAAGAGGCGCGGCGGATGGCTCAGGAGCAAGGCGTCGAGTATCCCGAATATCTCGCTTCGATCGGCAAAACCGAGGAAGAACTGCGGGACGAGTTGACCGGCGATGCCGAGCGCCGGGTGAAGGGAACGCTCCTTATCGAGGCGATCGCCGATGCCGAGGGGATCGAAGCGAGCCCGGCAGAGATTCAGGGCGAACTCGCTCTCCTCGCCCGTCGATACGGGCAGCCGATCGACCGCGTGCGAGCGGCGCTCGCGGAGAATATGCAGTCGGTCTACGACGGCATTATCCGAAATAAGACGCTCGAGTTTCTCATCGACAAGGCGCAGCGCGTTGCGGCGCCGTAGAGACCTTCCACGTACGTTTGGCATGGCGCTCGGCAACGGGTCGCCGGTGAAGAAGGGATAGGTCGTTCTCCGATGGGGCATTTGGTACCGATGGTCGTCGAACAGTCGTCGCGCGGAGAGCGCGCGTACGACATCTATTCGCGGCTACTGAAGGATCGTATCGTCTTTGTCGGTGGGCCGATCGACGATTCGATTGCGAGTCTTACGATCGCGCAGTTGCTCTTTCTCGAGAAAGAAGATCCCGATAAAGATATCGACATGTACGTCAATAGCCCGGGAGGCAGCGTCACTGCGGGCCTCGCGATCTACGACGCGATGCGCTTTATCAAACCCGACGTCGCAACGATCTGCATGGGAATGGCTGCCTCGATGGGCTCGATTCTGCTCACCGGCGGTGCCCAGGGAAAGCGCTTCGCGCTTCCCCATGCGAAGATTCTCATCCACCAGCCCTGGGTCTCTCAGCTCGGCGGGCAGGCGACCGACGTCGAGATTGCGGCGCGCGACCTCATCGCGACGCGTCTGACCGTCGCGAAGATCTACGAAGCGACCTGTAAGAAGCCCCTCGACGATGTCCTCAAGGATATCGACCGGGATTACTATATGACCGCCCAGGACGCCAAAGAGTACGGGATAATCGATAGCATCATCGAAGACCGTAGCTCGATGCCGGCTCCGGCACCGTAGCCCAAGGAGGCGCCCGCCGTCATGTTTCGATTCGGGGATGAAAAGGGGCAACTCAAGTGCAGCTTCTGCGGCAAATCGCAGGAGAACGTGCGGAAATTGATCGCCGGGCCCGGCGTCTATATCTGCGACGAATGCATCGAGCTCTGCAACGAGATTATCGAAGAGGAGCTCTACAAGGCTGCCGACGATAGCGCTCGCCTTCGTACCCTGCCGAAACCGCGCGAGATCAATCAAATCCTCGATACCTACGTGATCGGACAGGATCGCGCAAAAAAAGCGCTCGCAGTGGCGGTCTACAACCACTACAAACGGATCAATGCCGGCCCCGTCGGCACGGGTGCCGAAGAGGTCGAGCTCCAGAAGTCGAACATTCTGCTCGTCGGCCCGACCGGCTCGGGGAAGACCTACCTCGCGCAGACGCTCGCGAAAATTCTCGACGTTCCGTTAGCGATGGCCGATGCTACCTCGCTCACCGAAGCCGGCTACGTCGGCGAAGATGTCGAGAACATTCTGCTCAAACTCATTCAAGCCGCCGATTACGACGTCAAACGCGCGGAGCGCGGAATCATTTATATCGATGAAATCGACAAGATTGCGCGCAAGAGCGAGAACCCGTCGATTACGCGCGACGTCTCCGGCGAAGGCGTGCAACAGGCGCTGCTAAAAATTCTCGAAGGTACGACCGCGAACGTGCCGCCGCAGGGCGGGCGCAAGCATCCGCATCAGGAGTTCATCCAGATCGACACCACCAACGTGCTGTTCATCTGCGGGGGAGCCTTCGACGGCTTAGAACGCATTGTGGAATCGCGCGTTGCGGCGAACAACATGGGCTTCCGAGCGAACCCGGAAAGCAAGCGCGTCGCGCGTGCAAGTAAGATGCTCGGCCAATTGTTGCCGGAAGATTTGCTAAAGTTCGGTTTGATCCCCGAGTTCATTGGGCGCCTGCCGATCGTCGTAACGCTCGACGCGCTTGACGATCTCACCCTCCGACGTATCCTCACCGAGCCGCGCAACGCCCTCGTCAAACAATTCCAACGCATCCTCGCGATGGACGGCGTCGATCTGCAGTTTACCAAGGATGCTCTCGTATCGATCGCCGCGAAGGCGCAGGGCCGCAAGACCGGGGCGCGCGGACTACGCTCGATCCTTGAAGAAATCATGCTCGACGTGATGTACGATCTGCCCTCGTTGGTCGGGGTGAAGAAGTGCGTCGTGAATAAGGATGTCGTCGAGAAACGCGAACAGCCGACGCTGGTCTACGGCGACCGCCAGAAAGAGATGCCCGCCTAGTGTCCTGAGCCGCAGGTCGCACCACATGCCCGCCGGGTCTTTTCCGCCGGGTGCAGCGTTGCTCATCGGTCACAATGCT
>JBMFXH010000087.1:0-8589 GCA_049964475.1 Vulcanimicrobiaceae bacterium | reverse complement strand
GAGTTGAGATGGTCGTTCTCGATATTGTTGATTGCAGCGATGCGCGGCTGTAAGAGCGCAAACGAACCATCCGATTCGTCGGCTTCGCAGACGAACCACGGCGAGGTTCCGTCAACCGCATTGCGCCCCAACTGCGGATCGATGCCACCGAGCACTAACCCGGCGTCGATTCCGGCAGCGCGCAAAATCGCATGCAGCATCGCCGTCGTCGTCGTCTTCCCGTGCGTTCCGCAGATCGCGATGCCGTCGCGAGCGCCGGTCAAACGAGCAAGCAATTCGCCGCGATGCACCACGGGAAGCTTCCGGCGGCGCGCCTCGCAGAACTCGGGATTATCGCGATCGATCGCCGAGCTCACGATCACTTCTTCAGCATCGCCGAGCGAATCGGCATCGTGACCGACATAGACGCGCGCGCCCTCCGCGCGGAGTTCTTCGAGCAGTTCGCTGTCGTTGACGTCGGAGCCGGCGACGCTCTCGCCGCGCGCGAGCAGAATGCGCGCGAGTGCGCTCATTCCGATTCCCCCGATGCCGATAAAGTGTCGGCGCACGCTGCGAGTCACGTTGGGGTATTTCGCCCCACGAGCGCTGCTATCCGTGCAAGAATCAACGCCGTTGGGTCGGGGGTGCGAAAAGTCGCAATTGCGGCGCGCAGCCGCGCCAGCGCTGCAGGCTCGCAGAGCTGCGCGAGGAGCGTACCGAGCGAGTCGGCGTCGAGCCGGTCGTCGGCGATCGCCACCGCAGCACCAGCGGCCTCAAGCGCGCGGGCATTCTCGCTCTGGTGATCCTCGGCGGCGTGGGGGTAGGGCACGAGAATTGCCGGCAGCCCGAGCGCGACGAGCTCGGCGAGCGTCGAGGCGCCCGCGCGCGCGAGCACCAGATCGGCGGCGGCGAAGGCGTCGGCAGGGTCGTCGAGATAGGGGCGGATGCCGCCGCCCTGCGCTCCGGGCAACCGCGCACGCACGCGCTCGTACTCCCGCTCGCCGGTGAGGTGCAGCACCTGCCAGCCGGCGGGGAGCTTCCCCGCCGCGATCGCTCCGACCAGCGCGTCGTTGAGCGAACGCGCACCCTGGCTTCCGCCCATCGCGAGCAGCGTGCGGCACTGCGGATCGAGCCCGAGCCGCGCCGTCGCCGCAGCGCGCGGCGGAAGCGCGCGCAGCGTGCCGCGAATCGGCACCCCGGTGCGGACGTAACGATCGCCAAAGCGCGGGTCGCCCTGCGGCAACGCGCCCCAGATCTCGTCGACGAACGGCGCGAGAAGGCGATTGGTGAGCCCCGGGCGCGCATTGGGCTCCAGCAACGCGATCTTCGTTCGCGAGAGCCGCAGTGCGCGCAAGCCGCGCGCGGCGACGACGAGCGGAAAGCAGACGTAACCACCGGTCGCGACGATCGCCTCGGGGCGTTCGCGCAGCAACACCGCCAACGATTGCAACACGCCCCATCCGTTGGCGAGCGCCGTTCCGAAAAGCGCGAAAAGATGCTCGCGGCGCAGCGGCCGTGCGGTGATGCGATGGAGGCGATATCCCGCTTGCGGAACCAGGCGCGCTTCGAGCCGGTCGGCGGTGCCGACGAAAGCGATCTGCGCATCGGCTCCGTCGCGTTCGCGCAACGCATCGGCGATCGCGATCGCCGGATAGATGTGTCCGCCCGTGCCTCCTCCGGCGAAGAGGATGCGCATGCGCTAACTTCCTATGCGGCGACGGCGCCCGACGTTGGCGATCAACGCGACGGCGACGAGATCGACGACGAGCGCACTGCCGCCGAACGAGATGAACGGCAGGGGAACGCCGGTAACCGGCCACGACGAAGTGACGACGCCGATATTGATGAAGGCTTGCACGACGATGAGCGCGGTGCAACCCAACGCGAGGAAATAGCCGAAACGATCTTCGGCGCGCATCGCGATCTTCACCGCCCGCGTTGCGAAGACGATAAAGAGCGCGACGACCGTCAGCGTTCCGATCAAGCCGAGCTCCTCACCGACGATCGAGAAAATAAAATCGGTATATTGCTCGGGGAGGTAGAAGAATTTCTCGCGCGACGCACCCAAACCGACGCCCCACCAACCCCCCGAGCCCAATGCGTAGAGCGATTGCACGATGTGGAAGCCGTAATTGAGCGGGTCCTTCCAGGGGTCCAAAAACGCGAGAATCCGTTCGCGCTGGTAAGAGTGCGCGAAGATCGAGTAGACGACCACCGGCGCGGTGACGAGAATGCCGCCGAGGAGATGCGGTATCCGCGCGCCGGCGACGAAGAGCATCGCGAAACCGATCGCCACGATGATGCTCGCCGTGCCCATATCGGGTTCGCGTTGAATGAGCAAGGCGACGAAAAATGTTGCACCCAACAACGGCGCCACGCCGCGTGGGAACGAGAGAATGCGCTCGCCCATATCCGCCAATCGCACCGCGAGATAAAAGACCAGTGTCAGTTTGGCAAACTCCGAGGGCTGGATGCTCAACGACGAGATACCCAACCAACGGCGCGAGCCGTTCACGCTCGCGCCGAGATGCGGCACCAGCACCGCAACCAGGGCCAGCGTGGTAACGATGAAGAGCGCGGGGGCGTAGGCGCGCAACTTGGTGTAGTCGATACGGAAGGCGCCCCACGCAGCGAGCGAACCGACGCCCAACCACATCAACTGTCGCTTGAAGAAATAGGCGACATCGTGATGGACGGCATACGCGGTCGTGCTCGACGCCGAGAAGACCATCACCATGCCGATTGCGACGAGGCAAGCAACACTGATAAAAAGGATCGCATCGGGCGGCGCGCTCTCATAGGCGCGCGGAACGCGGCGCTCCGGCTTGCGCGAAAGGCGCGGCGGCGGTGCGATGCGAGCGGCGTTACGCACGAGCGCCTCCTTCGAGCACGTGGACCGCAGCGATGAATTCTTCGCCACGGTGTTCGGCGGAGCGGAACATATCGAACGACGCGCAGGCCGGCGAGAGCAGTACGACGTCCCCCGCGCGCGCGAGTTCGCTCGCACGTTGCACCGCTTGCGCCATCGTGGCCGGGCGTTCGCTCGGAACGCGCCCGGCAAGCGCGCCGTCGATCTCCGCCGCCGCCTCGCCGATCGCAAGGACCGCACGTGCGTGGCGCGCGAGCGCATCACCGAGGGCATCGAATGCGGTGCCTTTCGCGCGCCCGCCGACGATGGCAACGACCGGTTGCGCGAAGCTTTCGAGCGCGGCGATCGCCGCCTCCGGATTGGTCGCCTTCGAATCGTCGACGTAGCGCACCCCGCCGATCTCGGCGACGTGTTGCAAGCGATGCGACATGCCGGTGAAGCTCCGCAGAGCAGCCGGGAAGTGCGTCGGATCGACGCCGAAGGCGAGTGCGGCGCCGAGTGCCGCCATCGCGTTGGCGAGATTGTGACGCCCGATCAGCGGGACGTCGGCGACCGCGGCGAGCTCCACGCTCGCGCGCGTATCGACGATACGGTCGCCGATGACGGCGATGCGCGCCGAAGGATCGACGAGCGAATAATCGATCACCGAGATTGTCGCGGCGCTACTGCGCGCAAAACACCACACGCGTTCGTCGTCGCGATTGGCGACGAGGGTATCGCCGGCGACCGAATTCTCCACGATGCGGAATTTCGCCGACGCGTATTCATCCATCGAGCCGTAGCGATCGAGATGATCGGGCGAGATATTGAGCAGCACGGCGACGCGTGCGTGCAACCGATCGATGCTTTCGAGCTGGAACGAGGAGAGCTCGGCGACGATCGCCTCGAGCCCGTCGGGAAGCACTTCGCGGATCAGCGGATCGCCGATGTTCCCGCCGAGCGCCGTCTTCTTTCCCGCCGCGCGCAAGAGGTGCGCGAGCAAGGCGCTGGTCGTCGATTTTCCCTTCGTTCCGGTCACGGCGAGGAAGGGCGCGCGCGCGAAGCGCCAGGCGAGTTCGGCCTCGCCGATCACCGTGCAGCCCATCGCCCAGGCGATCGCGACCGGGCGTGCACTCGGCGGTACTCCGGGTGAGAGCACGGCGAGTTCGCCGCCGCGCAAGCTCTGCTGCAGCTTTTCGATCGGAACGAAGGTGACCCCGAGCGATGCGACGTGCGCGAGCGCGGCCGAAGCGCGGTCGGGAAATTCGTCGGTCGCGAGCACCTCCCAATTGCGTTCGCGCAGCACTTCGCAGACGGCGATGCCACTTTTCCCCAGGCCGATCACGAGCGCGCGTTCGCCGGTACCGCTCATTTTGCGATCCACCAGCCGAGCGCCGAGAGCACCGTCGAGATGCCCCAAAAACGCGTCGTCACTTCGAGTTCGTTCATGCCGCTGAGTTCGAAATGATGGTGCAGCGGACTCATGCGAAAGATGCGTTTGCCGCGCGTCGCTTTGAAGTAGGTCACTTGCACGATCACCGAGAGCGCTTCGGCGGCGAAGATGCCGCCGACGAGCAGCAGCAAGAGCATCTCGCCTTCGGCGATCGCGACGCCCGCGAGCAGGGCTCCAAGCGCAAGCGAACCCGTGTCGCCCATAAACATCTTCGCGGGGTGCCGGTTGTAGAGCAAGAATGCTGCGCAGGCGCCCAGCCCCAAGAGCGCGACCATCGTCGGTTGCGGCAGCACGTGCGCGAAACCGAGCGCGGCAAACGCTGCAAGCGGCGGAATCATCGAGCCGGCAGCGAGCCCGTCGAGCCCATCGGTCAGGTTGACGGCGTGAATCGTTCCGGTCACCGCGAGCATGCCGAGCAGCAACCACCAGAGATACGGCACCGTCAGGTGCCAGGTGCCGATGGCCAGCAGCGTCTGCCGCGGAAACTCCGCGTACGAACTATCGAGCCGCGTGAGAAAGAGCAGCGCGATGACGGCGGTGAGCAGCAATTTCGTGCGCGCTTTTAAGCCGGCGTTCTTGCCGCGAAAGATCCCCAGCAGATCGTCGATCGCGCCGATCGCCGCGCAGCCGAGAACGAGGATGAGAAATTCCCCGAGCATCGGCACCTGCAGATCGAGCGCGAGCGGGAGCACCGCGACGGCGAAGACGATGCCGCCCATCGTCGGCGTGCCGCCCTTCACTTGATGGCTCGCCGGTGCATCTTCGTAGACGTGTTGGCGGACTTTGAGGCGACGCAGCAACGGCAGAGCGATCGCTCCGGCGACCGCCGCGAGCAAAAAGCCGATCAGCGCGGGCCAGAGCGCGACCTTGGCGAGATCGAGCCCCTGCGGCGGCGTGGTGAACCAGATCAGCATGCGGCGGCTTCGTGCAGATAGAGCGGGTGCGCGCCCCTGCCGCGCCATTTCAGCACCACGATCGGCGTCTGCTCGTCGCCGTTGCCGTGCGGATTCTCCAACAACGCGGTCGCCGTCGCATCGCGGGCGATGCCCGCCGAGGCGCCGAGCACTTTCGCGCGGTGCAGATCGTTCACATCGACGATCGCGCAGCCGCAATGCAGCGCGGCGGCGATCTTCGCGGCAACGGCATCGGGTTCGCGCGGTGCGAGCACGATCGCGCGTTCGTAGGGCGGCATCGTTCCGGTGTACCCGTCGATCGCGGTAATGGCCTCGCCGAGCATCTCGTAAAAGCGCCCGCGTTTCCCAACCAGCAATCCCAGCATTTGCGCGGCGACCGCCTGCAGCACGCGCGGAACGCCGACATCGTCGATCACCAACTGCATCGATTCCGGCTGGTTCACCGTCGCGAGCGGATGCGCGCGGCGCGCGAGCGCGAAGGCGAGTTTCGATGGGCGAATCGCTTCGGCGGCGACGAAGGCGCCCTGCGCGATTGCGACGGCGGTCTCCGAAATGGCGAGCACGTCGCCGGGTGCGGCGATGCCGCGCACCGCTTCGCGCACCACCGCGACGAGATCGTCGCCTTCTTTGAGGAGACGCGTGCGCACCGGGATCGCGACCAATCCCGTCGGCAGCGCCGCGTTTGCGACCGCTAGACTCCGCACGCCGTGAGGACCTCTTCGAGAATCTCCTCCATATGGTAGCGCCGCGAGCCCTTCAGCAGGACGATATCGCCGCGCTTCGCGCGCTCGAGCAACCAGAGCGCGGCGCCATGATTGTCGTCGAAGCGCCAGACGCGATCGGGCGAGAAACCCGCGCGCAACGCACCGCGCTGCAACGCTTCGGCGAACTCGCCGCCGACGAGCACTTCGTCGATCTTTCCGGGCTGTAAATGTTCGCCGACGAGTTCGTGCAGTCGCTCGGATTCGTCGCCGAGTTCGGCCATGCTCGCAAGCACCGCGATATGGCGGGCAGCATTTTCGTTGCCGAATGCATCGATCGCGGCGCGCATCGAACTCGCGTTGGCATTATACGCATCGTACACGATGGTAATGAAATCGGGAATCTCGTGGCGTTGATAGCGCCCCTCGGGCAGCGTGAGCGTCGGCATGAGCTCGGCGAGTTCGTCGAGCCGGAAGCCGAGTTCGATCGCCGCAGCGGCGGCTCCGGCGGCGTTGACGCGATTGTGATGGCCGGGAAGGAAGAGCTCGGTGCGCGCGCGTCGCGGGCGTCCGTTGAGTTCGCGATGCACGACGATCTCGTCGCGAATGAGCGCGGTGAACGGCGCGCGCACGATATCGTCGCGATCCTCATCCATCGCATCGTACCAATGGGGAATCTGCCCCAGCGTCGCGGCGCGGTGCTGCGAGACGCGGTCGCGCGCATTGAGCAGCGGCGAGGCGCCGGTCGAGAAGAGCCCCCACTTCGTTTCGGCGAGCCGTTCGCGCGAACCGACGATCTCCAGGTGCGCTTCGCCGACGTTGGTGAGCAGCCCGAAGTGCGGCTGCGCGATCTCGACCAGCGTGTGGATATCGCGATACTTGCGCGCGCCCATCTCGACGACGATGACGTCGTGATCGTCGTGCGATTCGAGCAGCAGCTTGCTGACGCCGATCTCGTTATTTTCGTTGGCGCTGGTAACGTGCAGACGCGCGCCGTACCGCGCGCGCAGCAGCTGCGCGAGCAGATGTTTGGTGGTGGTCTTTCCGCTGCTGCCGGTGATCGCGATGACGTGCCCGTCGAAACGCGCGCGCGCCGCACTCGCAAGCGCCATGTAGGCCACCAGCGTGTCCGTGACTTCGACGACCGGGCGATCCGCCATCGAAACGACCGCGCGATCGACGATCGCGAGCGCCGCCCCTTTCGCGAAAGCGTCGGCGACGAAATCGTGGCCGTCGAAGCGCTCGCCGCGCAGCGCTAAAAATGCATCGCCGGCCTCGATGCTGCGCGTATCGGTCACGATCCGCATCGGCGCGAGCGTCGCGTTATTATGAACGCGATGTGCGGCGGTGGCGCGTACGATCTCTTCGATTGTAAAGCGCCTCACGCGCCGACCCTCCTTCGCGCCAAGGCATCGGCCGCCGTGGCGACGTCGTCGAAGGGCAGCACCCGATCGCCGACGACTTGATAGTTCTCGTGCCCTTTTCCAGCGACGAGCACCGTATCCCCGGCGGCGGCGTGAAGAACCGCGCGCTCGATGGCGCGGCGGCGGTCGAGTTCGATCGCGGCGGGCGGGTGGTGCATGCCGGCGAGAATCTCCTCGACGATCGCCTGGGGCTCCTCGCTGCGCGGATTATCGTTGGTGAGATAGACCTGGTCGGCGAGCCGCGCGGCGACCTCGCCCATCGCGCGGCGTTTGCTGCGGTCGCGGTCGCCGCCGCAGCCGAAAACGAGCACCAGCCGCCCCTGCAGGTTCTCGCGGAGCGCGAGCAGGGCGTTTTCGAGCGCATTTGGCGTGTGCGCGTAATCGACGACGACGTTGATATCGCTCTCGCCGACGCGCTGCATACGCCCCGGCACCCCCTGCAGCGCGGCGATACCGCGCGCCGCCGTCGCGGTATCGATTGCGAGCAAGCGAGCGAGCGCGACGGCGAGCAGTGCGTTTTCGACGTTGAAACGCCCGGGGAGATGCTGTTCGAACGCGACGCCGTCGAGGGTAAAGCGCGCCCCGGTCGGGCTGAGGTGGAGATCCTCCGGGCGAATTTCGGCGGGGCCTTCAAGCGCGTAGCCGATACATTGGCGCGCTGCCGCGAACTCGGCGAACCACTGCGCGCCCCAGCGGTCGTCGAGCCCGAACGCGCATGCCGGTGCGAGTTCGAAGAGGCGGTGCTTTGCGGCGGCGTAAGCCTCGATGCTGCCGTGGAAATCGAGATGATCCTGCGTGATGTTGCTCAAGCCCGCCGCGGCGAAGCGGACATCGTCGACGCGCCCGAGCGCGAGCGCGTGCGAACTCACTTCGATGGCAACCGCGCGCGCGCCGTCGTCGCGCATCGCAGCGAGCAATGCGTGCAGTTCGTGCGGAAGCGGCGTCGTATTTGCGAGCGTCCACGTTTTCGTGCCGAACTCCGCGCCGACGGTGCCGATAACGCCGCAGGGGATCTCGGCAGCGGCGCAGATCGCCGCGAGCATGCGCGTCGAGGTCGTCTTTCCGTTGGTGCCGGTAATGCCGATCACCGAGAGCGCGTGCGATGGATCGCCGAAGAAGGCCGCGGAGACCGGCGAGAGCGCCTGTAGTGCATCGTGCACGAGAATCGTCGGAACTCCGAGGCCGCCGATCTCGGCGCGCGCTTCGATGACCACCGCGGCGGCGCCGCGCGAAATGGCGTCGGCGAGAAACGCATGCCCGTCGGCGCGAG
>JBMFXH010000086.1:0-8630 GCA_049964475.1 Vulcanimicrobiaceae bacterium | reverse complement strand
GGACACGCACCGTCGCGCCGAGCGCGGCATGCGTGAACGCGATCGGAATATCGACCGCGGTGTCCATCCCCTCGCGACGGAAACGCTCGTGGCGCCGTACGCTGAGGTACACGAAAAGATCGCCGGCCGCTCCGCCGCGAATACCACCCTCGCCGCTGCCGGCGATGCGGATGCGCGCGCCGTCGTCGACGCCGGCGGGAATCTTCACCGTGAGTTTTCGTTCGCTTTCGCGGCGCCCGCGGCCGCCGCAGCTCTCGCACGGGCGCGCCACCATGCGCCCATCACCGCCGCAGCGCGGACACGTACTCTGCGTGACGAATTGCCCGAGCGGTGTCTGGCGCGCCACTCGCACGACGCCGGTCCCCGCGCACTGCACGCACGGCGCAACGGTACTGCCTTCGGCGGCACCGCTGCCGGAGCAGGTTTCGCATTGTCCGAGGTGCGTGAACGTCAGCTCGCGCGTCGTCCCGGTAAATGCTTCTTCCAGCGAAATATCGAGATCGTAGCGCAAGTCGCTGCCGCGTTGCGGCCCGGAGCGCTGTTGCTGCCCGCCGTTGCGCATCTCGCTAAAGAACATGTCGAAGATGTCGCCGAACCCGCCGCCGCCGAAGGGCGACCCGGTGAAACCGTCATTCCCGTCGGCGGTGCCGAAGCGGTCGTAGCGCGCTCGTTTTTCGGGGTTCGAGAGCACTTCGTAGGCTTCGTTGATCTCCTTGAAGCGCGTCTCGGCATTCGCTTTATCGGCGGCAACATCGGGATGATGCTGTCGCGCCAATTGGCGATACGCACGTTTGATCGCTTCGGGTGCCGCATCGCGGGCAACGCCTAAAACTTCGTAATAATCTACGCTGGGCATGGGTGTGTTGCTGTACGTTCCTTATTTTACTTCGACATCGTGGAGGCGTTCGGAGAGCGTCTCGGCGGTTCCCGATGCCAACGCGAGGAGACGGGCATAGGGCATGCGGCGCGGGCCGAGGATCGAAAGCATCCCGACCGCACGCTCGCCGAAACGATAGGGAACGGTGACCAGCGAGAGATCTGCGAGTTCTTCACTTCCCAACTCGTGCCCGATCTTGACGCTGGCCGTCGGGCTATCGAACGCATCGGCAACGAGATCGTAGAGCGTCCGCTGCTCCTCGAGAATGCGCAGAATCGAACGCAATTTTCGCACGTCGCGAAACTCCGGTTGATCGAGCAGATGCTGCGCGCCGGAGGCGGCGATGCCGGGCTGCTCTTGCGTGCGCGCACCGGTAAACGCGGTGCGCACCGCGCCGACCATATCTTCACCGAAGCCGCACTGCATCGTCACCGCCGCCAGCGAACGGTCATCGCAATCGCGGAGGAGCCGCCCGGCAAAGGTGGCGTTGAGCGCGTTGGAGAGGCGCGTCAGATCGTCGGGCGTAACATCGTTCCGCAGTTCGAAGAGCGATTGCGATGCGACGCCGAACGACGTGACGATGATCGCGATGCCGGAACGCTCGCCGATCCAAATAAGCTGCGCGTACCGAAAACTCTGCGTCTCGCTCTGCGGCTTGGTAACGAAGGCAAGGTTCCCCGCGAGGCGCCCCAAAAGTCGGCTGCTCTGTTCGACGATCTCGTCGAGCTGCGCGCGCGCGTCGCGCATTTCGTCGCGAATGCGACGGCGCTCGTCGACGCCGAGCTCCTCGGGCGACATCAGCGCATCGACGTAGGTGCGATAGCCGGCATCGGAGGGAACCCGCCCGGCGGAGGTATGCGGCTGTTCGAGGTAACCGCCCGCCTCGAGGTCGGCCATCTCGTTGCGCACCGTGGCCGAGCTGACGCCGAGATTATATTTCTGGGTGAGCGCCTGCGAGCCCACAGGCTCGCCGGTCGCGATATATTCGTAAACGACCGTTGCGAGGATATAGGCTTTGCGCTTGTCGAGACCGTCGACCTCGTTCTCCATCACCGCTAGTTTAGCACTCCGGGCAAGCGAGTGCGAAGTCTCCCAGCCAGGGCGACAAAGGTCGAGCGCCAATCACCGCGGCATGGAACCGAACGCCATCGAATCGCTCCTCGACGAACGGCGGGCCTTCCCGCCTCCGCCGGCCTTCGCCGCCGCCTCCAACGCCGCTCCGAACATCTACGCCGAGGCCGAGGCCGACCCGCTCGCCTTCTGGGCCGGCTGGGCCCGGAGGCTCCAGTGGTCGCGCCCCTTCACGCGCGTCCTCGACTGGGAAGAGCCTTTCGCGCAGTGGTTCGCCGATGGGGCGATCAACGCGTCGGTGAACTGCCTGGATCGTCATGTCGAGGCCGGGCTCGGCGACCGGGTCGCCTATTTCTACGAGGGCGAACCGGGGGATCGCCGGAGGATCACCTACCGCGAACTGCTCGACGACGTCTGTCGCTTCGCAAACGCGCTCCGAAAGCTCGGCATTCGCCACGGCGACCGCGTCGCGATCTACATGCCGATGATTCCCGAGCTTCCCGTCGCGATGTTGGCATGCGCGCGTATCGGTGCGGCGCACTCGGTAATCTTTGGCGGCTTTTCACCCGATGCGATCGTCGATCGCGTCAACGACGCGCGCTGCGTCGCGCTCATTACCGCCGACCAAGGCTGGCGACGCGGTAATAAAGTTCCGTTGAAAGCGAACTGCGATGAGGCGATGGCGAAGACGCCATCGATCCGCCATTGCGTCGTCGCAAAACGTGTCGGCGACCCGGTGACGATGCTTCCGGGGCGCGATCTTTGGTGGGACGAACTCATCGCCGACGAACCGACGACCTGCGAACCCGCGCAGACGATGGCCGAGGATCTGCTCTTTCTGCTCTATACCAGCGGCACGACGGCGAAACCCAAGGGCATCAAACATACCACCGGCGGTTATCTCACCCACGTCAGTGCAACGCATCATCTCGTCTTCGATCTAAAAGCCGATCGCGATATCTATTGGTGCGCCGCCGATATCGGTTGGGTGACGGGACACTCGTACATCGTCTACGGACCGCTCTGTAACGGCGCGACGAGCGTTATCTATGAAGGGACGCCCGACTATCCCGAACGCGACCGCCTCTGGGAGATCGTCGAACGCTACGGCGTCACGATCCTCTACACCGCACCGACCGCGATTCGCACGTTTATGAAGTGGGGAACGCAACACTTGGAGCGGCACGATCTCTCCTCGCTCCGACTTCTCGGTTCGGTCGGCGAGCCGATCAATCCCGAAGCCTGGATCTGGTATCGCGAACATGTCGGCGGTGGGCGGTGCCCGATCGTCGATACGTGGTGGCAGACCGAGACCGGCGGCATCATGATCTCGCCGCTCCCCGGTCTCACCACCACGCTCCCGGGCAGCGCGACCAAACCGCTACCGGGCATCTCCGCCGATATCGTCGACGAAGCCGGCAAGAGCGTGCCGCTCGGCGGCGGCGGATATATCGTCATGAGCAAACCGTGGCCCGGAATGACGCGCGGGATCTACGGCGACGACGAGCGCTATCGCGAAACCTATTGGTCGAAATTCCCGCACCTCTATCTCGCCGGCGACGGCTGCCACCGCGACGAGCATGGGAACTACTGGTTCATGGGGCGCATCGACGACGTGATGAACGTCAGCGGGCACCGCATCTCGACCGCCGAGGTCGAGAGCGCGTTCGTCGATCATCCGGCTGTCGCCGAGGCCGCGGTCTGTGCGAAAAACGACGACGTGACCGGTCAGGCGATCTACGCGTTCGTCACCCTTCGCGGCGGCTTCGACGGGACGCCGATGCTCGCCGATGCACTGCGCGACCACGTGATGGGCAAGCTCGGAAAATTTACGCGACCGAAATACGTGACGTTCACGCCGGAGCTTCCCAAGACGCGGAGCGGAAAGATCATGCGCCGATTGTTACGCGATATCGCCGAAGGACGCACCCTCGGCGATACCACGACGCTCGCCGATTC
Source organism: Vulcanimicrobiaceae bacterium (assembly GCA_049964475.1). Classification (GTDB taxonomy): domain Bacteria; phylum Vulcanimicrobiota; class Vulcanimicrobiia; order Vulcanimicrobiales; family Vulcanimicrobiaceae; genus JABEUX01. The sequence goes on along the minus strand of JBMFXH010000086.1, from coordinate 4,723 downwards.
CGGCGTCGTTAGCGAGTTACAGCAGCGCGCGGCGACCGACGCGGCGAAGGAAGAGTAGCGACGCCGACAACTACGGACAGCCGTGATCCAATTGAATCATAAAGATACTCTTTTTGCTGTCCGGATGACTGCCGAATAAGAGGCTCGCGTATCCAAAGGGAATTCCACGTGTGTTACATAAGCGCGGGCGGATCGAGCGCTCGAAGTAGTGATGAACGTAGTCCGCGTAGTACGCGTGCACGTTGTAGAACGTCCCCGCCACGTAGCAACAATTATTCGCATGATAGACTGAATGCGGGGGGATGACACCATCAAACATGGTAATTGCCCCTCTGGTAATAATCACGTGCACCGGAAGGGTGCCGCTATTTTCGAGGCTGATGTAGCCGTTGTGCAGGTTGATGGATGCGTCGCAGGGAGCGGACGCAGCAAACGCCGCGATGACGAGAACTGCGAACACGCGAAGTAGTTTCACGATAGAGACCCTCCTTACATCAGTAGGAACCCGAATTTCGCCCACCGATTCGCACCGTCACCGGACCCTCCTGCCTGGTTCTATCGGTGACGGCGTTCACTCACTGTGCCGAGCCGCGAGAACGGCACCGCGAACCTTTTCGCGGCGCCGTTCGATTCCAGGTCCGAGTCGCAGCGATTAGCTACGAACGCTGACCGTGAATTGCACCTCGCGGGGTGCGCCGGGCTCGGCGAGAATCGCACCGGGGCCGGCGAGGTTGCTCTGGCCGATACCGCCGCCGAAATACGCGCCGCTGGTAACGTATTCGAACGAGTTGTACTGCTTGTCGAAGAGGTTGTTCACCGAGAGCGTGAAGCCGATCGGCTTACCGACACTTGAGGTTGCGTAACCGATCGAAGCGTTGACGAGACCGTAGCTCGGTATGAGGAGTCCGTTGGGATCGGGCTGCCCGAGGAGGTTGTTCCACATCGCCTGCGGGCCGGTGAAGTTATCCCAGAGGCGCCCGGTGAGAATGCCGCTGCCGGCCTTCTCTTCACCGGCGATACCGATGTTGTAGGCGAATTTCGGCACCTGCGTTACCGGGAGTCCGCTGTAATTGGTTCCGAGATAGTCGTAGGAATCGAAGTAGGCATGCGTGGTCGAGAGCCCGCCGAAGAGTTCGACGCTGCGCCCGAAGGTGCGATCGAAGGCGAGCGTGAGCCCGGAGTAGCGCGAACTGCCCGAGGCCGATGCGACTTTCACGCCCACGCCGATGACGATGGGAATATATTGGTCGCGAACGCGTTCGTCGAAGAAGCTCGCCGTGAGAAACGCCTCGCGCGGCGAACCGTCGAGCATGCGCCCGGCGAAGCGGCGAAAATACTTCACGCCGACTTCTTGATTCGTGCCCGTCTCCGGCGACAATCCCGCGACCGGAATGCCCTGATACGGGCCGCCGGGCGAGGTCTGCGGGCTACGTAAGGCGCGCCCGAAGTTCGCGTAAAGTGCGAGGTTGGGATCGGCGAGAAACTGCAACTCCGCCGAGGGCTCGACGCCGGTGAACACCGTTCCCGAATCGCCGAGCTTGGTTTTATTCGCGCAGATACCGCTTGCCGACGGGACGCCCTGACACTGGGGAAACCCTTCGGTGCCGGAATTCAAGAAATTCGTAGCAAGCGAGACGTAGCGGAATCCCGGCGTGAATTTCCAACGCTTTCCGAAGCGCATGAGATATTGGCCGAAGAGCGTGAAGTTCTTCTGCTGGAAATAGTTATTTCGATAGATCGAGGGTTGCGCGATGGTCGACGGGGCGCTCGGCGCCGATTGCGTCGGATCGCTGTTGTAGAAAGCATTCCGGGTGTTATAGAGCGAACCGAAGAGCTCGCTGCCGATATCGAGTGCATCGCCGTTCCGTTCGTTGACGTGATGGAACGTCAATTTTTCCGAAAGCGCATTCGAGAAGGGGTTGTTGTATTCGAAGCGCCCGGTATTGTTCGCTTGGTCGAAATTGAAGTTCTTGACGTGAAGTCGGTCGCCGTGCCGATAGGCGAGGATGTTGGAGAGCGACCAGCCGCTCTTCAAACCGTATTCCAAATCGGCCGCAAGCAAACGCGTGCTGTTCGAATCGGTCTTCTGCCAGACGCCCAGCGGGAGTGCGGAATAGAAACCCGATGTCTGCTGGCTATAGGTCGCACCCGGGATGGGATTACCGTTGAGGTCGAACCCGTTCGCGGTGACGTACGACCCGGCGATCGGGTTACCGTTCCCGTCGTAGTTTTGCAACGGCGAGAGTGGGATAAGATTCGGGCGCATCTCCGTTCCCGAGGCGCTGTAGCCGAAAACGTCGAGCGAGCCGTGCGCGAATTTGTCGACGAGCTCGCCGAAGGTCGCATACGTAGAACCCGGCGCGGTGGTGCCGCTGCCGATAATATTGCGATATCCCTGCGTGAACGTACGCCCGTGGGAGATGATGAACCCAAGGTGCTTGGAGAGCGGCGCGCTGTAATCGACGTGGAATGCGCTGCCGCCGTCGTTTCCATTCGATCCCGAGAGGTGCAGGTGGGGGGCGTTCTCGGGAAGTTGGGTATAGAAATTGAGCGTCCCGCCGATGCTGTCGAAGGTGCGCGTCACCGGGCTGCCGGGCCCATATTCCACCGCCATACCATCGAGAATCGAAAGATCGGGAATTTCGTCGGCCTGCCATTGACCGGTCTGTGGATTATTGAGAAAGACGCCGTTGAGCGTCACGCCGATCATGCCGTTATCGACGATACCCGCCTGATTCGCCCAGCCTTGCTTGAAGCCGCGAACGGTGATCATCGATTTTGCAGCTCCGGTCGAGCCGTAGCTCGAAACCAAGACGCCCGGCGCGGTCTGTAGCAGTTGCGCCGACCCGGCGAGGGCACCTTGCGAAGCGATCTGCGTCTTGCTTAAGAGCACCTGTGTTTGCGCGGTACGGAAGACCTTCGAATAGGTCGGCAACGGACGAACCGAATGCCCCTTGATGATAATGTGCGAGACGACCGCCAACACTTTCAGGCGCACGCGTTTCGTGACGCCGCTGAGAACGGCGACGGTGTACGGCGCGAGCTCCTCGAAACGCCCGTCGACCGTTAACACGTAGGTTCCCGGCTGAAGTCTGCGCAGATGGAACGACCCGTCTTCGCCGGTCGTCGTTACGGTCGCGGCGGCTGAACCCCGCAAACGAGCCTTGACGATCGCCCCGGCCAGGTTACGGTCGGCGCGCGATGCGACGATGCGACCGTGAATGGAACCGAGCGGCGCCGCGCTCAGCGTTGCGCCGTTGGAAACGAATACCCAAACAGCCAACGCGAGGACGAGTAGTCTCTTCACAAATGATTACCCCTATTATGACAAAATAGCGTGGAGCGGAATGCATGCTCCATTCCCGCTTCACGCTATCGCGTCGATCTTAAGGGGCGGTGATTCGTTACTTAACGGAGTTCATGACTTTCTTAAGAGAGACTAATGCGGCATGCGCGCGCGCCCGGAGAGCACGGCACGGACCGAGACCGCAGGATAGCCGATCTTTTCATTGAGACTATCCTCCCACGCATACGCGATAAGATTTCGCAGCATCGTCGCACCGCGGGCGAGTTGGAGTGCGGTAAATGCGCGCGCTTGGGAGCTGCCGCTGGAGAAACCGCCGCGAGCGGCGATACGATAGAGCGGCACGACCGCGGCATTGGTTCCGCGTAAATAGCGGCCGACGATCGACAGGAGCCGGCTTTGCGAGATGCGGTGCTGCGGATCGAGCGCACGGTATGCGGGGATATCGCGCTGTACGAGCGCCTCGTTTTCGAAGCGGTCGACGAATGCGCTCTCAAACTGCGAGTGAATGCCGCGAAGCGGCGGAAAATGCTCCGGGTTGGGGCCGCTTCCCCAACCGTTAAAATGGGTGGTGACGTGGAGCGGCTGCGAACCGTCGGCGACAAAATGCCCCCAGACCCCGATATCGCGTAAGGTGAGCGTCGCCCGCAAGCGCGCATGTGCGGCGGCACGCAAGCGCGCTGCGGCCGTCGTCGCGTGTTGCGCTTCATAACGGTCGACGCGCCAGAGCGCAAAGTCGGTTCGGAGTTGCTCCCACCCGTCGGCGATGCTGTAGGGTAAATAGCCGACGCGATAGGGAGTCGTGTGCGCTGCAAGCAGCGCAGTTTCGTATGCCGCCATGCTCGGCGGCAGATGCGAGAGCGCGATGATGCCGGCGATCTTCCCGCTATCGTCGATATCGAGATAGTGCCCGGGGTCGCGATCGGCGTCCCACGACTTCCCCGAACCTTTTAGGCGATCCATCTCGGGGCCGAGGTAGCGTAATTCGCGGCGCGCGGCCTGCGTGCGCGTAAACGCCGGCAATTCGGCGGGAAGATTTGCCGCCGCGAGATCGTTAATCATCTCGTGCCCCTTCTCTCCCCAGGCAGATACCCGCAACGGGGCGAGGCCGAAAACGAGGAGTAAGAGCAACCCGAGGGTGCGGTAGAGCGTCGTCGATCGTGTCACGTTTGGAAAAACTCCCGTAATTCATCGAGATGAGCGATGCGCGTCGCCGGCGGCAACGCTGCGATCATGCGCTTGCCGTATCCTTTTCCCTGCAATCGTCCGTCGAGGACGAGCACCGCGCCGCGATCGCTTCGCGCGCGAATCAGTCGACCGAAGCCTTGCTTGAGCAACATCGTCGCAGCCGGGATTTGGAGCCGCGCGAAAGGATCCTCGCCGCGCTCGCGGAGCGCTTGGACGCGTGCGTCGAGCACC
>JBMFXH010000085.1:0-8788 GCA_049964475.1 Vulcanimicrobiaceae bacterium | reverse complement strand
GGGCAACCGCGGCAAACTCGCTCGCCGACCTCGTAGCAAAGGTTACCGATCGACCGCGAGCGATCTGGATCATGGTTCCCTCGGGTGCGCCGACCGACCAAACGATCGACGAACTCCTCGCCCTGCTCGACCGCGGCGATATCATTATCGACGGCGGCAACACCAATTACAAAGACGGTCTCGCCGCATACGAACGCGCGAAAGCCCGCGGCGTTTCCTTGATCGATGCCGGAACCAGCGGCGGGGTATGGGGGCTTCGAGAGGGATACTGCCTGATGGTCGGCGGCGACGACGCCGCGGTCCACCGTTGCGAGCCGATCTTCACGAGCCTCGCGCCGACCGACGGCTACGCGCATGTCGGCCCGGCCGGCGCCGGACATTTCTCAAAGATGGTTCACAACGGCATCGAATACGGCATGTTGCAAGCATATGGCGAGGGCTTTGAAATCCTCGAGAAATCGCCGTTCGCATTCGATCTCAAACAACTCGCGTCGATCTGGGGCCATGGAAGCGTCGTACGCTCATGGCTCTTAGAGCTTGCGGTCCTCGCCTTCGATCAAGATGCGAAGTTAGAAAGCATTCGCGGCTACGTCGACGACACCGGCGAGGGGCGGTGGACGGTTCAAGCCGCGCTCGATGAAAACGTCCCGGCACCGGTGATAACCCTCTCCTTGCTCGCTCGATTCGCGTCACGGCAGGATGAATCGTTTAGTGCCAAGGTCATCGCCGCGCTGCGCAATCAGTTCGGCGGGCATGCCGTCCAACACGAGGAGAAGCATGCCTGAGGCCACCGTCTCCGTCGAGCCCTCGCCGCAGCTGGAGAATCCGCTGCGTTCGTTGTTGGAGAGCGATCGTATCGAAGATCCCTGCAGCATCGTTTTCTTCGGTGCGAGCGGCGATCTTTTCAAACGCATGCTCTTGCCGGCGGTCTACAATCTGCGCCTCGAAGGAATACTCCCGGCAAATTTCTCCGTCATCGGCTTCTCCCGCTCGCCCTTCAACGACGAGAGCTTCCGGGCGTACTGCAAGGAGAGTATCGACGCGTTCTCTCGTTCCGGTCCGGCGAAGGAGTCGATGTGGGCCGAGTTTGCCCGTCGCATCTCGTATATCACCGCCGATTTCGACGACGACGCGCATTTTCACGATCTCCGCACGATGCTCGAACGAAACGACAAAGAGCTCGGCACCGCCGGCAATCGCCTCTTCTATCTCTCTACCCCACCATCGGTCTTCCCGACGATCGTCGAACGCCTCGCGACGGCGAAGCTCGATCCGAAATCGAATACGACCGGCTGGACGCGTATCATCGTCGAGAAACCGTTCGGGACCGATCTCGCGACGGCGCGTGCGTTACAGCGCGAGATCAACAGCGTCTTCGACGAACGTCATATCTACCGCATCGACCACTATCTCGGCAAAGAGACGGTTCAAGATATCATGGCGCTTCGTTTCGCCAATACCATTTTCGAACCGATCTGGAACCGGCAATTCGTCCGTTCGGTACAGATCACCGCCTCGGAGACCCTCGGGGTAGAGCAGCGCGGCGGCTATTACGAGAGCTCGGGCGCGCTTCGCGATATGCTGCAGAACCACGTCATGAATCTCCTGGCACTCGTGGCGATGGAGCCGCCGGCAACATCGAGCGCCGACGCAATTCGCAATGAAAAATTCAAAGTGCTCTCGGCGATGCGACCCCTCGATCCGGGTCGCCTCGATCGCTCGGCCGCGCGCGGACAATATGGTCCGGGAACGATCGAAGGGCAGAGCGTTCCGGGCTATCGCGATGAGGCCGACGTCAACCCCGCATCGAACACCGAGACGTTCGCCGCGCTGAAACTGCATATCGACAACTGGCGTTGGTCGGGTGTTCCGTTCTATCTCCGCAGCGGAAAACGACTCGCACGAAAATCGACCGAGATCGCCGTCACCTTCGCCCCGATTCCGCACCGGCTCTTCGGTGAAGCAAGCGACGCTATCGAAGCCAACGTTCTCGTGATGAAAATTCAGCCCGACGAGGGGCTCTCGCTGCGTTTTAACGCGAAGGTTCCCGGCCCCAAGAACCACATTCGTGCCGTGACGATGGATTTCAATTACGGCACTGGATTCGGCGTCGCTTCCGCACCTGCTTACGAGCGTTTAATCGCCGATGCGGTGCGTGGCGATCAAACGCTCTTTACCCGTTGGGATGCCGTCGAGCTCGCTTGGGAGATCGTCACCCCGGTTCTCGATCGCTGGAGCAGCACGAAGGATCGGAGTTTTCCGAACTATCCCGCCGGCTCGGAGGGTCCGCAGCAAGCCGATCTCCTCACCCAAGACGACGGAAATACGTGGCGTAGAATCTGATGTGCTGCGCCGTACGTCCCGCAACATTCCCGTCGGATCTTTTCCGCCGGATGCGTCGTTGTTCATCGGTTACAACGCGACGGCGTTGCTCCCTCTTCACGCCTAGCACCGACGAAAAATCGCTCGCCGGATTATGTCGTGGGACGTACGGCGCGGCACATTAACCATGGACCAGACGGGCGCGATCGTCAACGTTTCGGAGATCAAGCGGTCGCTCGATGAAGCGCGGTGCGGCGGCGGGCTCGCGCGAACGACGATGATGAATCTTATCGTCTACACCAACGAACCGGAGCGTGAGGAGTGGGTCGCAGAGCGCGTTGAGGGGATTGCAAAGAAATATCCGGCGCGAATCATCCTGCTCGATGGAACCTCGCTCGGCGATCCGATGACCGCGTCGGTTCAACCGCAGATCGGCGGTGGGGCGCAATCGGAGATCGTCCGCTTCGGAATCGAAGATTGTGCCCCACAGACCGTCCGCTCCTTGCTCGATGCACTGACGATCCCCGACGTTCCGGAAGTGCTTTGGTGGAACGGATCGACGATTGGCGTCGAGCAGCTTTTCGAGGAGCTCGCGCGCTTCGCCGCGCCGGCAATCATCGACTCGTCGGGCAGTTCGAACGATGTCGATAATCTTCGCGAATTGATCGATCTCGCCGAGGCGCTCGGATCGCGCCCACCCATCGACTTAGCCTACCTTCGCATTCGACCCGTCCAAGAGGTCCTTGCCGGATTCTTCGACGACCCAACGCACCGTGCACAACTTGCCTCGATCGACCGCCTCGAGATCGACGCCGGCTCCCTCGCAGAGGCGATCTACCTGCGGGCTTGGCTCGGTCGCGTGTTGGAACGTCCGTTCGAGGGCGGCGCATCTGCACTTACGCGCAAAGGACAAGTCCGTCGGGTCGCTCGCTGCCTGCTTGCAAGCGCCGACTGCACCTACGAGTTTCTTTTCGACGAGCCAACGCATTGCGCGCATGTCACTGCGTCGATCGGTCGGCAGAGGCACTCGGCATCGCTCCCCTTCGTGCCGCTCGACACGATGTCGTTGGTCGAAAAGGCGTTGCTTTCCGGACGTATCGCGCCGCACTATCGCGAAATACTCGCGATCGTGACCGCACAAATCTCGGTCGGCGCGCCATGAGCAACGTGCATCGCGAGGTGTTTCCGACCTCCGAGGCGCTCGCCGAACGGCTCGCGGATTTCGTGGTCGCCGGCCTCGCGGAAGCTCAGAGCCGACATGGCGAGGCGTCCCTCGTGCTCGCGGGTGGGACGACGCCGCGCGCTGCATACATGCTGCTCGCGAAGGCACCGCGCCGCAATGCCATCGATTGGACGCGCGTAACGCTGCTCTTCGGAGACGAACGCTGCGTCCCCCCGACGGACGGAGAGAGCAATTATCGCATGGCGCGCGAGGCGCTGCTCGCGCACGTTCCGCTCCCGGCTTCGGCTATTCTGCGCATGCGCGGCGAGGCGCCGCCGCTCGTTGCGGCGGCCGAGTACGCGGCGCGCATTCGCGAACGTTTTGGAGCCTCGCCGCGCTTCGATCTCGTCCTCCTCGGCATGGGCCCCGATGGCCACACCGCCTCGCTCTTTCCCGGCAGCGACCCCTTTGTCGATGACGACGCGCTCGTGCGGGCGATCTACTCGGAGAGCAAGCAGCAATGGCGCCTCACGATGACGCCTTCGGCGATCAACGGCGCTCGCTCGATCGCCATCGCTCTCTCCGGTGGAGAAAAAGCCGCCGCCTACCGTGCAGTTTCGCGCGGCGATGGCGGGCCAACGCTCTACCCGATCGAAGCGATCGCGCCGACCGACGGTCAGTTGACCTGGTTGGTAGAACGCAGCGTCCTGGGCTGATCGAGTTCGACCGGGCGACGCCGGTTCCACTGCTCTAATTCACGGCCGTAGAGGACGGCGACGCGCTCGGAGATGCTGCGTTGCATCGCCGAACTCATACGCCTGCGTACCGAGTTCGTCGCGATCACGGCGCTATTCCCGAACCGAGCGCGGCGAGCTTGACGTGATTCTTGGCAAGAAGCGCGCCGCTCGCCTCATCGATCTGGACGACGGCGATATTGAGGTCGGTCTGGGCCTGTAATTCGGCGCCACGTGCCTGCTCGAGTTGCACTTGCCGTTGTAGCACCAGAAAAGTCGTCGAGGCACCGTTTTTATATTTTCGTACCTCGGAGTCATAAACGGCATTCGCGGCGATACGCGCGGCGCGCGTCGCCGCTAAGCGCGCGAGCGCCGAGCGATATGCCTGCAAAGCATTGCGATTTTGAATAACGATTTGGTCGACGAGGCTCTTCGACTGCAATGCTGCAATACGTGCTTTGGCCCGAGCCGTTGCGAGGGCCGCATGCGAGCTGTGATGCCCGAACGTCGTCGTATAGGTCACCTGCGCGTTATAGACCGGAAAACGACCGCCCCAGAGGTTGTGATACGACTGCGCCATCGATCCCGCAAGATAGCCGGGGACGGGTGTTACCGGCCCCGATCCCAAAGGGTTCACGTTGGTAGGGATACCGGCGAAACCGTTGCTTTCATACCCCAGCGTCAGGTCGATCTTCGGCAAGACGCCGTTCTTCGCACTCGCCAACGCGATGGCCGCTTCTTCTTGCGTCGCCGCGCTCTGCGCGATCTCCGGACGATCCCGAAATGCGCGCTCGACGAGGGCGTTCAGGTTCGCAATTTTCGGCAGAGCCCGCGCGGGAGAGGTCGGAACGAGATTGGCAAGCCAGATGGGGTCGTTGCTCTCGCTGAGAATTTGCGACTTCAGGGAATTCTGTAGTTCGGCGACCTGCTGCAGAGCGCTATCGAGCGTCGCGCGGAAACTCTCCACTTGCGAGTGTGCCTCGGTTCGCTCGATCGGCGCGGCCGCGCCGCGCGCGACGAGCCGATTGACGCTGCCCTCCTGGAGCATCGCCTCGTGGAGAGCGCTCTGAGCGATCGCCACGCTTCGCCATGCGGCAACGAGCTGCCAATAGGTCGATTCCACGGCAGCAATCGTCGCTGCCGCTTGGGCGCGCGCTTGCGCGCGCGCGGCGCGCGAGCCGGCGACGGCGAGTTGAAGTTGTTCCCGTGCGGGGTTCATTCCGGCACCGCGAAGCAGCGGTTGATCGAGCCCCACATTGAGGGACGTTGCATAGCTGGGATTAAAGGCATTGATGAAGGTATTATCGATCGTCTTGCTCTGCGATAGGCCGACGCTCACGCTCTGACCGTCGGGCAATAACGCGCTGAGCGTTCCCGCTACCTTCTGCTGGTTTTGAACGATCGGGCTAAAGTTCGGACCGGCGAAAAACGCATTCGTCGGAGCTTCGGTGAGGTGAGCGACCGACGGTGCGATCTGAAAGCGAAGGTCGAAATTGCCCTTGGCGGCGACCACCGCATAGCGAGCGATCTTCACGTTCTCTCCGGCGATTGCCAGATCGGGGTTCTTACGAAGGGCCATCGCGATCGCATCGTGGAGGCGAATTCCGACGAAAGGTTGCGCGGTTATTCCGACGATCTCCGGCGCGGCTGCCGGAAGAGCCGGCGCACGATAGCCGCGCGCGACAACCGGAATCGCCGTGGATCCGGTCGGCGCGCCGAGCGCGAGGGAAGGGCCGAGCACACTCGTGAGAGCGATAGCCGCTAATGTCGCACGGCGCAGAGATTGATGTTTCACGATAACTCCTATTCCACTGCTACCGCGGCAGTCCGCGGCTTTCGAAGTAAAAGGACGAGCGGTGCGAGGCCGATCGTCATGATCGCCACCCAGCGCGAGGTATCCGCATACGAGAGCACCTGTGCTTGAGCGCCTACCATATTTTCAAGTTTTATCAACGCTTTCGTGGAGCGTTCTCCGCCTTCGCGCTGCAGATAGAGCGCGGTTGCGGGGCGCCCCAGCGTCTCCACACCCGCGAGCGCCGCTTGATGGTAGGTGACCCCGCGCACCAAAATTGTCACCAGGATCGCCGTCGCGACGCTGCCGCCGACCTGGCGCGAAAGATTAAAGAATGCCGAGGTTGCGGCAACGTCTTTATCGGCGACGCCGCCGATGACCGCGATCGAGAGCGGCACGAATATCTGCGAAAGCCCGATCCCGCTAATGACGAGCGAGAGCACCAAGGTTCCAAACTGCGACTCCGGAGTGGTTACCCCGGCGAGCAACCAATTCGATATGCCGAGCAACACAAACCCAATCCCCGTCGAAATACGTACGTCGACGATTCCTCGCCCGGCGAGAGCGGCAGTCAGCGGTGTGAAGAGCATGACCGAGAGCGCTCGGACCAGAATCGTTAACCCGGAGAGCGTCGCGGTAAAGCCGAGCGAGTTTTGCAGATATTGTGGAAGCACGAGAATCGATCCATACAAACTAATGCCGAGTACCGCTCCCAGTATGCTCCCGACGGCGACCTGGCGAATCTTGAGAACGTGGAGATCGACCACCGGGCGCCGCGACCGTAAGGTCCAGAGCACGAACGAGATGATGCCGAGAATTGCGAGCCCGGTAAAGGTACGTATCGCCGCGTTACTCAGCCAGTCGTATTGCTGCCCTTGATCGAGGACGTATTGCATCGAACCCAGCCCCATCGCCAGGAATGCCAACCCGATCCAATCGAGTGCCATCGCACGCGGCTTTGCGGGATTGCGCATATAGAGAAGCGTCAACGTCGCGGCGACGATACCGACGGGCAGGTTGATAAAGAATGCCCAGCGCCAGGTAAAGTTATCGGTGATAAAGCCCCCGAGTACCGGGCCAAGAGCGGGGCCCACGATCACTCCCATCGCAAAGATGCCCTGCGCGCGCCCCTGTCGCCGCACGCCGAAGACATCGCGAAGGATTGCCTGCGAGGTAGAGATCAGCCCACCGCCGCCGAGGCCCTGCACGATGCGCCAAAAGACCAGCGAATGAAATGAGGGGGCGAGCCCGCACATAAGCGATGCAAGCGTGAAAATGACGATCGATGCGGTGAAATATTGACGCCTTCCGAAGCGCCCCTGTAACCACGGTGTAATCGGAATCACGATGACGTTGGCGATGATGTAGCCGGTGACGATCCAGGCACCCTGATCGACGGCAACGCCGAAATTCCCCTGAATATTCGGCAGAGCGACGTTGACGATCGTCGTGTCGACGATCTCCAAGAGCGTTGCGGTGATGACGGCTACCGTGATCACCGCAAGCCGCCAGCCGTGCTCGACCAGCGGCGAATCGCTACTTCGCGGCGAAGCCGACATTAGCGAACCTTTACGTCCGCTTCAACGCTCATGCCCGGACGCAGGGGCATTTTCGGATTGAAATCGTCGATCGAGATGCGCACCGGAATGCGCTGCGTTACCTTGACGAAGTTGCCGGTCGCATTTTGCGAGGGAATCAGCGCGTAGGTATTCTGTGACGCCGGGTTGATCGAAATCACGTGGCCGTGGAAGGTGTGCCCGGGATAGGCATCCACGAAGATATCCGCTTCTTGCCCGACGTGGATGGCGCCGACCGCCGTCTCTTTATAGTTCGCCGTTACGAAGATATCTTTCGACGGAATGACCGTCATGAGGTTCATCCCCGCGCCGACCGTTTGACCGATCTGGGCGCTCTTCTCGCCGACATAGCCGTCGATCGGCGAGTATATCCGTGTGTACTGCAGATTGAGTTTTGCGAGATCGAGTGCGGCTTGCGCCGCGACGACTTGGCTCGAATCGCTCGATTGCGCGAGCTTTCCTCGAGCGGTCGTAACGCCGCCTTGCGCGCCGGCGATGCCGGCTTTCGCGGCGACGACGCGATCGCGCGCTGCCCGCACGCCGTCGCGCGCCGCCCCAACGTCGGCCTGAGCGCTCGCGAGTTGCGCCGCAGCGGCTCCCTCTTCGGCGAGCGCGGAGTCGAGCTCTTGACGGGCGACGTCGCCGGTGCGAACGAGCGAACGCGCGCGAGCGAGATCGGCGGTGGCCTTCGCGTAGTTCGCGCGCGCGGCGGGTACTTCGGCGATCGCGGCGGCGAGTTGGGCCCGCGCTTGCGCTAATGCCGCTTCGGCCTGAGGTACCGACGCCAGCGCACTCGCAACGCCGGCCTGCGCCTGTGCGACGCCGCCTTGGCTCTGCTGCACCAACGTCGTCTCCGTGGAAAGCGCTTGATCGTATGCCGCCTGAGCTTGCGCGAGGCGGTGCCGCTCGTCGCGATTATCGAGGATGACTAAGAGCTGTCCCTTGCGGACGTACTGGTTGGTCTGAACCGGGATCGAGTTGATTTTTTCACCGATCTTGCTCGTGATCGCGACGACGTCGGAATCGATCATCGCGTCTTCGGTTCCCGCATGAACGCGCGCGTAGGCATACCAGCGCCCACCGTAAACGAGCAACACGATTGCGAGAATCGTCCCAAGGACGCCGAAAATGACGCGTTTCCGCGGCTGATTCGAAGCCGTTTCCTCATCGGAACCGGAGCCGTCAAGCGCCGAGCCCTTCG
>JBMFXH010000084.1:0-8898 GCA_049964475.1 Vulcanimicrobiaceae bacterium | reverse complement strand
CCCCGAAGGTCAGTTGCTCGGCGGGCGCGTCGTACCCCACGCGGACGCTGTCGCCGTCGTGGATCTCGCCGGCGAGAATCTTCCGGCTGAGCGGCGTCTCGAGCTCGCGCTGAATCGTTCGCTTGAGCGGACGCGCACCATACGCCGGCTCGTAGCCGACGCTGACGATATGCTGCGTTGCCGCCTCGTCGAGGAGGATCTCGATGTGCCGTTGCGCCAGCCGTTCGCGGAGTCGCGCGAGTTGAATCTCGACGATCTCGGCGAGTTGGGCGCGATCGAGGGCATGAAAGACGACGATCTCGTCGACGCGATTGAGGAATTCGGGGCGAAAATGCGCGCGCAGTTCGTCGAGAACCGTCGCGCGCATGACGGTGTAATCGGCATCGCTCCCGCTTCCCTGGTAATCGAGGATGCGATGGCTGCCGATATTCGAGGTCATCACGAGAATCGTATTTTTAAAATCGATCGTGCGCCCTTGGCCGTCGGTGAGCCGTCCGTCATCGAGAATCTGCAAGAAGACGTTGAAGACGTCGGGATGCGCCTTCTCGATCTCGTCGAAAAGAACGACGCAGTAGGGGCGTCGACGCACGGCTTCGGTTAATTGCCCGCCTTCGTCGTACCCGATATATCCCGGCGGTGCGCCGATGAGGCGCGCGACCGTATGTTTCTCCTGGTACTCCGACATATCGACGCGCACCAACGCACGCTCGTCGTCGAAGAGATACTCCGCAAGCGCGCGTGCGAGCTCGGTCTTTCCGACGCCGGTTGGGCCGAGGAAGATAAACGAACCGATCGGGCGATTGGGATCGCCGAGACCGCTGCGAGAACGGAGCACCGCCTCGGCGACGCTATCGACCGCCTCATCCTGCCCGACGACGCGGCGATGGAGCTCGTCGTCGAGGTGGAGCAGTTTCTGCTTCTCGCCTTCGAGCAGTTTGCTCACCGGAATCTTCGTCCATCGCGCGATCACCTCGGCGATATCCTCTTCATCCACCTCTTCTTTCGCCAGGCGGCCACCCTCGGCGGTATCGAGGCGCGCCTCTTCGTCGGCGAGTTGCCGCTCCAATGTGGCGAGCTGCCCGTAGCGCAGCTCGGCGACGCGATTGAGATCGTATTGTCGTTCGGCGCGTTCGATCTCCGTCTTGGTGGCATCGATGCGCTCGCGAAGGTCGCGCAGCGCGGTCGCTCCGTGCTTTTCGATATCCCACTGCGTGCGCAGGCGCGTGCGCTCTTGTTGCAACGTTGCGAGTTCACGCTCCAGTGCGTCGAGCCGCTCTTTGCTGCCCGTGTCGCTCTCGCGTTTGAGTGCCTCGCGTTCGATCTCGAGTTGCATCGTGCGACGCGACACCTCATCGAGTTCCTGCGGCATCGAGTCGATCTCGGTACGGAGTTTCGCTGCGGCTTCGTCGACGAGATCGATCGCTTTATCGGGGAGGAAACGGTCGCTGATGTACCGATCGCTCAGCGTGGCGGCGGCGACGAGCGCACTGTCCTTAATCCGAACGCCGTGATGGGCCTCGTATTTTTCTTTCAGACCGCGGAGGATGGAGATCGTATCTTCGACGCTGGGCTGGTCGACGATGACGGGTTGGAAACGGCGCTCGAAGGCGGCATCCTTTTCGATATACTGCCGGTATTCATCGAGCGTCGTCGCGCCGATGAGGTGGAGCTCGCCGCGCGCGAGCATCGGTTTGAGCAGGTTGCCGGCGTCCATCGAGCCTTCGGTCTTCCCCGCTCCGACGACGGTATGCAATTCATCGATGAAGAGCACGATGCGCCCTTCGGATTTCGCAACGTCCTTGAGGACGGCTTTCAAGCGCTCTTCGAATTCGCCGCGATATTTTGCACCGGCGATGAGTGCGCCCATATCGAGCGAGACGAGGCGGCGCTCTTTTAGGCTCTCGGGAACATCGCCGCGCACGATACGCTGGGCGAGCCCTTCGACGATCGCGGTCTTCCCAACGCCGGGCTCGCCGACGAGAACGGGATTGTTTTTCGTCCGTCGCGAGAGCACTTGCACGACGCGGCGAATCTCTTCGTCGCGGCCGATCACCGGGTCGAGTTTCCCTCGTTCGGCGTCGAGCGTGAGATCGCGACCGTACCGCTCGAGCGATTTATAGGTACCTTCGGGATCTTTGCTGGTAACGCGTTGGTTGCCGCGAACCTCGCGGAGCGCGCGCAGGATTGCGTCCTCGGTTAAGTGCGCTTCGCGAAAGATCGTGCCGACCGCGCCGCCCGCTTGCGCCATCGCGAGCAGCACGTGTTCGACCGAGATATAGTCGTCGCCGAGTTTCTTTGCTTGCGCCTCGGCCCCGTCCATGAGTCGGGAGAGCTCCGGCGCGAGCGAGACCTGCGCGCTCTCGGCGTTCGGCCCGCTCAAGCGCGGTAGACGCCCGATCGCGGCATCGGTCGCGCGTGCGATCGCCGCGGGGTCACTACCCGCTTTCGCGAGAATATCGGAGGCAATGCCGCGCTCTTGTTCGATCAGCGCGGCGAGAAGATGTTCGGGCGTCGTCTGGGTGTTGCGCTCGGCGAGCGCGCGGCTATATGCCGCATTCAAAGCATCCGAGACGCGCTCGGTCAAGCGATCAACGTTCATACACTCCTATAATACCGCCGCCGATGCGAACGGTTCCAGGAAGAACCTTCCCGATTTCTTCCTAGTGTCCTGAGCCGCAAGTCGCGCAACATGGTTCGACGAGGGATTTTTCGGCGGGGCGAGGCGCGAAGAGGGAGCAATGCCGTAGCATTGTGACCGATGAGCAACGCTGCACCCGCCGGGAAAGACCCGGCGGGCTGTGGTGAGACTTGCGGCTCAGGACACTATCGAATCGCGAACGTGAAAAGAGCGGCGGCCTTCACTTCCAACGGTTGCGGCAAGATCGTCGCCGGCGTCGAGGCGAACGGGAAACTCGGCAATTTAAAGCTCTCGCCACCGATGAAATCGTCGAGGATAATCGGCTTGACCGCGAGGAGCGCTCCGAGGTGGACGCCCCCGGCGCGGGCGATCGCTGCGGCGCGGATCTCTGCGACCCGTTCGGCGGCGACGAGGGCCTGCGTCCGAGCTGCATCGGGATCGGCGGCCTCGAAGAGCGTCACGCGTTTGGCATCCCAGCCGGCTTTCGTGAGTGCCGCGCTGACCGCGACGACCCGATTCGGGGGGACGCGAAGAATCGCGTAGGTTGCGTAGGCGGTGTGCCCGCTCTTGCTGAGTGATTCGAGCGGCACCATGCTCGCAATCGCCGAGGAGTTGAGTCCGAGCGAGGGCAGCATAGCGCGCAGCGATGCGCTCGCCTCGGCCCCGAGCGCGGCGTTCGCGCTCTTGCCGAGTCGGCTCACGAGCACGCGCTCGACGGGAAGATCGGCGACGAGATCGGTGGGGGTAACCTGCGCGGTGGCGGCGACGGTAATCGTGTGCGGTCGGCCGGCCGCGGCGAAGGTGCCGGCGGCGCTCGCCGGAGCCGCGGAGGCGACGGCGAGGAGAAGAGCGAGCGAGAGCAGCCGTTCTTTATTCATCCTCGCGCCGTGCGCTACCGAGCGCTTGGATTCCTTTCACCGGCGCGTAAGGCGCGGATATCGCCGGTTCGAATCGTGATCCCACGGGCGTCGAACCACTCCAACAGCGGCACGGCAAACTTGCGCGAGGTGCCGATGAGCGTGCGAAATTCGGCGACCGTCATCTGTCGCCGCTCGCGTAAGAAATGCTCGAGGCGCATGCGGATTGCGGCGAGCTGTGCCGAGCTATAGAGATCTTCGCCGACGCGCACGAGCGTGCCGAGCGCGAGCAGCGCGGCATAGGCATCGGCGATTCCGGCGATATGCGCGTTGCGAATCTCGTTCTCGAACTCCGCAGCGTGAACCGGGGTGAACGCGGAGGGATCGTCGCGGTGGAGCAGCGGGGAGAAGAAGCGCTCTTGCTCGGGAGTGCGGCGAACCTCGTGCCCGGGAAGGGCGTAGAATCCCGCGTGCATCTCGAGGCGCTCTTCGCCGACGAACGCGGTGAGATAGCGATAGAGCAGCGCTTCGTCGAAGGCGAGCTCTTTCGCCAGCGCCTGCAGGGTGCGACCCATCGCCCACGGCGCTTCTTCGTGCCGACGGGCGAGCTGCGTGACGATCCGTTCGAGCAACGCATCGGAGAGTGACGCTGCGACGAACGCTTCGGGCTTGGCGAGCGCTCGCACCTCGCCCGCAGCGAGCGCGGCTTCGACGATCTCGTCAATCGCGTCGGCGCGAACGTTGAGTTTTGCAGCGAGCCCCTCGCGCCCGAGCCCGGCGAGCCCCGCCTCGGCGAGCGCCGCGCGCAGCGCCGCCGCATGCGCGTCTTCGCCGACGAGCGCGACCGATTCGATTCCCGCGATCTCGCCGCCGCCGAGAACGGTTTTCGGCGAGAGACGGCGCAGCACGAAGCGGACGCCGCCGAACGCCGTCGTCGGCGCACGCAGCAGCAAACGCGCGGGAAGGCTCTCCTCGCGCTCCGGTACGCGCTCGAAGATCAGCGTTCCGAGCATCTCCGCGGCACCGATCGATGCGCGCACGGGATTGCGCCGCCGCAAAAGCGGCAGTGCGTCGGCGAGTGGGGTAAACTGCACGGCGAACTGCGTGCCGGGTACGAGCTCCGGCCCGGCGAGCACGCTACCGCGCGCGAGCCGCTCGCGCGCAACGCCGGGAATGTTAACGGCGACGCGCGCGCCCGCGTCGGCGCGTTGCACCGATTTGCCGAAGACGTGCAGGCTACGCACGCGCGCACGCAACCCGTCGGGCTGCAGCGTCACGCTTTCGCCGACGCGCAAGCTCCCTTGCATCAGCGTTCCGGTCGCGATCGTTCCGTGCCCGGGCAGCGTGAACGCCCGATCGACGGGAAGGTAGAGAGGCGCCTCGCTATTGCGCGGCGCGAGTGCGGCGAGTTGCGCGGCAAGCAGCGCGCGCAACGCGGGAATTCCCTCGCCGGTCACCGAGGAGAGCGCTTGCAGCGGCGCGTCGGCGGCGATCGTTCCGGAGAGATCGCGGCGGATCTGCGCGAACGCCGCGTCGCGTTCGGTCGCGTCGAGAAGATCGCATTTCGTGATGGCGATGACGACGCTGCGCACGTTGAGAAAACGGAGGATCGCCAAGTGCTCGCGCGTCTGCGGCATCACGCCTTCGGTCGCGGCAACGACGAGCAGTAGCACCTCCATGCCGCTTGCGCCCGCGAGCATGTTATGGAGAAAACGCTCGTGCCCGGGAACGTCGACGATACCCGCGACGAGAGCGCCCTCTTCGAAAAGCGCGAAGCCGAGATCGAGCGTCATGCCGCGTTCGCGCTCCTGCGCCCAGCGGTCGGGGTTCGTCCCGGTCAATCGTTCGACGAGCGTCGATTTTCCGTGATCGACATGTCCGGCGGTGCCGATAATGTGCATGCGTCGAAATCCTCGGGAGACTAGATGCTTGCGGCGATCGCGTCGGCGAGCGCGGCATCTTCGTGCGGCAGAACGCTGCGGAGATCGAGCAGCACGGTGCGCTCCTCGATGCGCGCGATCGTAGGCGGCCGAGCGTTGCGAAGGCGGCGCGCAAAGAGATCGGCGTCGTTTGCGGCGATCGCGATCGCCACCGACTCCATCGTCGCGCCGGGGAGCGCGCCGCCGCCGATTGCTGCCCGCGTCGGCACGAGACGCCCGTGCCCGGTGCGCGCGACGATCGCTTCACCGCGCCGCCGTACATCGTCGGTCGATGCCGAGAGCATCGCGTAGAGCGGTATCTCGAGCCGCGTCCGTTCGCTTTCGTGCAGGCGTGCCGTCGCATCGAGCATCGCCAGCGTCGTCTTATCGACGCGCAGCGCTCGCAACAACGGGTTGCCGCGCATGCGCCCGAGCGCGAGCGCGCTTCCCAAGAGCATTCCGCACTGCGGGCCGCCGAAGAGTTTGTCGCCGGAGATCGCGACGACGGCGGTGCCGTCGGCGAGCGCTTCGCCGACCGTGCGTTCGCGCGGCAGCCCGAACGCGGCCATATCGACGATCGCGCCGCTCCCTAAATCCTCGACGAGGAGCACGCCGCTGCGCTTCGCCAAAGCGGCAAGCTCCCGCGAATCGAGATCTTCCACGAAACCCTCGAGCGAAAAATTCGAGCGGTGCGTGCGCAGCAGTAACGATGTCTGCGGAGAGAGCGCGCGTTCGACGTCGGCGAGCCGCGCTTTATTCGTCGTTCCGATCTCGACCAAGCGCGCGCCGCTGCGTTCGAGGACGTCGGGAATGCGGAATCCACCACCGATCTCCACCAGTTCGCTGCGCGCGACGATGCACTCGCGGCCGCGCGCAAAGGTGTCGAGCAACAACAGCACCGCTGCCGCGCAGTTGTTGACGACGAGCGCGTCTTGCGCGCCGAAGAGCCGTGCGAGTCGTGCGCTCACGCGCTCGTAGCGCGAGCCGCGTTGCCCCGGCCCGAGATCGTATTCGAGGTTGGAGTAGCCGGCGCCGATCGTGGCGGCGGCATCGAGTGCGGCGCGCGCGAGCGGTGCGCGGCCGAGATTGGTATGCACGAGAATCCCGGTCGCGTTGATGACCGGTTGGAGCTGCGCCGTTGCGGCGGCCTCAAGTTCGGCGAGCAGCGCACGTTCGAGATCGTAGGGTTGCCCGGCAACGAGGGCAGCGCGCGCACGGTCGAGCGCTTCCTGCGCGATCGCCTTGAGCGCGTCGCGTCCCAACGAGGCTTCGTAGCCGGCGACCGCCGGATCGGAAAGCAAACGATGCACGGCCGGGAGGCCGCGCATCGCGTTCTCGTTCATCGCTGCGATGAGCGCTTAGTTGAGGTGCCGAGCGAGCATCGAGTTGATCTGTGCCTCGGGCACGTAACCAACGATGCGGTCGACGGCCTGGCCGCCCTTGAAGAGAATCAGGCAGGGAATGCCCGAGACTCCGTACTGTCCGCTCAACGATGGATTTTCGTCGGTATTGAGTTTGACGAATTTCGCCTTGCCTTCATGGCTGGCGGCGACTTTTTCGACAACTGGGGAGAGCATGCGGCACGGGCCGCACCAGGGTGCCCAGAAATCGACGAGGACCGGCTGGTTGTTCCCCAGGACCTCGCTCTGAAAATTTGCTTGGCTGACTTCAGCGATTGCGCTCACGATGGACTCCTTTTTCTACGATGCTTCAACCGCACGTTCGCGGTACCTGGTTGCAGCTAGGCAAGTTCGGTCTGAGTCGGTTCCCCGGTGATGCCGGTGATGAGTTCGGCCTGTTTGCCGAGGTTGGTGATCGCGATCACTTCGTCGCCGTCGCCGAGGCGTTGCAGACGAACGCCCTTGGTCGCCCGCCCGGCCTTCCGGATATCCTTGACGTTGATGCGAATCACTTGGTTCCCCGAGGTGATCATGAGCAGTTGGTCCTCGGGAGCGACCATGATCTGGTCGACGACGCGGCCGATATCCTCGCGCTCCTTGGCGAAGGCCTTCACGCCTTTGCCGCCGCGCGAGGTGTGGCGATAATCGTCGATCGGGGTGCGTTTTCCGAACGCCTGCGAAGTGACGAGCAAGACCTCTTTGCGCTCGTCTTCGATGACATCCATAGCGATAATTTCGTCGCCGCTCTCCAGCGTCATCGCTTTCACGCCGCGCGCGTTACGCCCCATCGCGCGGACGTTCTGCTCGTTGAAGTGGACCGCCATGCCGGCCCGCGTACAGAGAATGATATCGCGCGTCCCCGTCGCGAGATCGACGGCGAGCAGCTCGTCGCCCTCGTCGAGATTGATCGCGTTGAGGCCGTTCCGGCGCACGTTGGAAAACTCTTCGAGTTTCGTCTTTTTAATGACGCCGTGCGTCGTCACCATGACCAGCGATTTATCGCCCTCGAAGGTGTCGATCGGGAAGCACGCGGTCACCTGTTCGCCCGGCGGAAGGGTGAGCAGATTGACCAACGCGGTTCCGCGCGCTTGTCGCGTGGTATCGGGAATCTCGTAGGCGCGCAGACGATAGACGCGTCCTTTGTTGGTGAAGAAGAGCACGTGATCGTGCGTCTTGGTCGCAAAGAAGTTGCGAACGACATCTTCACGCTTGAGGTTGGAGATACCGGTGACGCCGCGCCCGCCGCGGTTCTGCGTGCGGAAGGTGTCGACCGATACGCGCTTGATGTAGCCGCCGTCGGTGTAGGTGACCACGACATCGGTGTTAGGGATGAGTTGCTCGACGGAGATCTCGTCCTCGGCGGGAAGCACGAGGGTGCGGCGCTCGTCGCCATGGCGCTTCTTCAGATCGAGCGCGTCTTCTTTGACGATTGCGGCGACGCGGCGCGGGCTGCGGAGAATATCTTCTAGGTCGGCGATGGTCTTGATGAGTTCGAGATATTCGTCCTCGATCTTTTTGCGTTCGAGGCCGGTAAGGGTACGCAGACGCATGTCGACGATCGCTTGCGCTTGGATCTCCGAGAGCGAGAAGCGGGCGACGAGTTTGGCCTTCGCTTCGTCGGTCGAATCGCTGCTGCGAATCAGCGCGATGATTTCGTCGATGTTATCGAGCGCGATACGATAGCCTTCGAGCAAATGTGCGCGTTCTTGCGCTTTGCGAAGATCGTAGGCGGTCCGCTTGAGGATGACGTCTTTGCGGTGCGTGATGTAATGATCGAGCAGTTGGCGTAGGTTGAGTACCTGCGGTTCCAACGGCGTCGTTCCATCGGCTTTCGGCGCGCCCGCCGGCACCAGCGCGAGCATGTTGAAGCCGAAGCTCGATTGCAGCGGCGTATGCTTGAAGAGCTGGTTGAGCACGACCTTCGGCGTCGCGCTCTTCTGGAGCTCGACGACGACGCGCATGCCTTTGCGGTTGCTCAGATCGTCGAGACGCGCGATCCCTTGAATCTTCTTTTCCGCGTGCGCTTCGGCGATCGCCTCGACGATGCGGCTCTTATAGACCTGGTAGGGGATCTCGGTGATGAC
>JBMFXH010000083.1:0-9034 GCA_049964475.1 Vulcanimicrobiaceae bacterium | reverse complement strand
CCGGATCGCCGTAAAAGCACCGCAACGCCGGCATCGCATGCGCGAGCCCGATCTTCGCATCGACTTTGAGTGCGCGCACGCCGGCCGCTTGCGCCGCTTCGACGTCGTCGTTCTTGTCGCCGACCATCACGCATTCGTGCGGATCGACGCCCATCACGCGCATCGCTTCGAGCAGCATTCCCGGTTGCGGTTTCCGACAGGGACAGCCCTCCTCGGGCCCGTGCACGCAAAAGAGCACCACATCGAACGGGCCCAGCAATTCGACGACGCGTGCGTTGACGGCCTCGACGTCGGCACGCGAAATCATGCCTCGTGCAACACCGGATTGGTTGCTCACGATCGCGATGCCGAGCCCGAGAGCGCGCAATTCATCGAGCGCAGCTTTCGCGCCGGGCAGTGCTTCGACCAGCGCCGGATCGCCGTTATACGGCTCGTCGCGCACGATCGTGCCGTCGCGGTCGAGCAGCACCGCTGCGATCACGGCGTCGCTATGTAGACGTCGGCGCCGCGCTCGATAAACTCGCGGCTCTTCTCCTCCATCCCCGCCTGCGCGTACTCGCGCACCTCTTGCGTGATTTTCATCGAACAGAAATGCGGCCCACACATCGAGCAGAAGTGGGCGATCTTCGCACCCGGCGCGGGTAACGTTTCGTCGTGAAACTCGCGCGCGGTCTCCGGATCGAGCGAGAGATCGAACTGATCCTCCCAACGAAATTCAAAGCGCGCCTTCGAAAGCACGTCGTCCCAATGCCGGGCGCGCGGATGCCCTTTTGCGATATCGGCAGCGTGCGCCGCGATTTTGTAAGCGATAACGCCGTCCTTCACGTCTTTTTTATCGGGTAAACCGAGGTGCTCTTTCGGCGTCACGTAGCAGAGCATCGCCGTCCCGAACCAACCGATCATCGCCGCACCGATCGCGCTGGTGATATGGTCGTACCCGGGCGCGATATCGGTCACCAGCGGCCCCAACGTGTAGAACGGCGCTTCGTGACAGAGCTCGAGCTGCTTGTCCATATTCTCTTTAATCAAGTGCATCGGCACGTGCCCGGGCCCTTCGATCATCGTCTGCACGTCGTGCTTCCACGCAATTTTCGTGAGCTCGCCGAGGGTTTCGAGTTCGCCGAACTGCGCGGCATCGTTGGCATCGGCGAGGCAACCCGGCCGCAATCCGTCGCCCAGTGAAAACGCCACGTCGTACGCCTTCATGATTTCGCAGATCTCTTCGAAATGCGTGTAGAGAAAGTTCTCCTGGTGATGGGCGAGGCACCACTTCGCGAGAATCGATCCCCCTCGCGAAACGATGCCGGTCACCCGGTTTGCGGTGAGCGGAATGTAACGCAACAGCACGCCTGCATGGATGGTGAAGTAATCGACACCCTGTTCGGCTTGCTCGATGAGCGTATCGCGGTAGAGCTCCCAGGTGAGTTCTTCTGCCTTGCCGTTCACTTTTTCCAGCGCTTGATAGATGGGCACGGTGCCGATCGGCACCGGCGAATTACGCAGAATCCACTCGCGCGTTTCATGGATGTTCTTGCCGGTCGAAAGGTCCATGACCGTGTCGGCGCCCCACTTCGTCGCCCAGGTCATCTTCTCGACCTCTTCGTCGATCGACGATGCAACCGCGGAGTTGCCGATGTTTGCGTTAATCTTCACCAAAAAATTGCGCCCGATAATCATCGGTTCGCTCTCGGGGTGGTTGATATTGCTTGGAACGATCGCCCGGCCGCGAGCGACTTCGTCGCGCACGAACTCGGGGGCGAGCCCTTCGCGAATCGCGATAAACTCCATCTCCGGGGTGATCTCGCCGCGTCGCGCATAGTGCATCTGCGTCACGTTTGCTCCGGGCTTCGCTCGTCGAATTCGGCGCGGCTGGGTGAAGCGAATTTCGTCGAGTTCGCGCATCGCCTCGCGACCGCGTTGATAGACCGAGGTCGGGGCGTCGAGTTCGGTGGTGTCGCCGCGAGCCGCAATCCATTCCGCGCGAAGCGACGGAAGGCCGCGGCGAATATCGGTGACGACGCGCTCGTCGCTGTACGGGCCGCTGGTATCGTAGACGGTATGCGTGCTTCCGTCGGTAAGGGCAATCGCGCGCATTGGGACGCGAATCGACGGCGCGCTGCCGGTTGCATAAACTTTCATGGTTTTCTTCCTCCGCCGGCATGACCCGGATCAGGTGCGACGGTCGGCGGATACTCCGCCCTCTCAGCCCGCGCAGGGGCTCCCGTGGAGAGCTAGGCTTCGCCCCACGCGCAGCGCGTCCTCGAAAGCACGGCGGCGCGCACCGAACGAGGGAGTGACGAATTACACCTATCTGTAGAGCGTCGCTATTGTAAATCTTTTGTTAGAAATTCAGAGGAAACCCAGACTCCGAATACAACATTCGTCGGAGCAGCAGGTACCCTTCTGCACCCCTTCCTCTCCGTATCTGCTGCACTGCTTGCTACACTCGACTCTATTACTGTGGAGGATCCTCGTTTGAGAACACCCGGCAGAATTCTTGTGGCGATGCTTGCTGCATCGTCTATTCTTGCTGCCTGTAGCGGAGGGCATAGTAGCTCGATGCTGCCGCAGAGCAACAACACCGCATCGAATCCGGCTCCCAATCGCGTTTCGGCGCAATCGGTGCGCGTCGGCAAACCGCAGATTTTTTATTCGAAAAATTATTTAGCCTCGCACCCGAGCTTCCAATGGGGCCCGAACGCCCGCACCACGATGGGCAGACTGCGCACGACGACCTCGAACCTTCTTTACAACGGCGGCCCGGTGCAAACTGCGCCGCAAGTCTATCTTGTTTTTTGGGGATGGCAGAGCCAGAACGACACGACTGCCGATCCTGACGGATTGGCAGCGTACCTGACCGGCTTCATGCAGTCGATCGGCGGCAGCCTCTGGGTAAATACCGATACGCAGTATTACCAGACGCTCGGCGGCGCGACGACCTACATTGCCAACACCAACCCGCAGTACGCGGGCGTGTGGTACGACAGCTCGTTGCCTCCGACAACCTACACCGATGCGCAGGTAGCGGCGGAAGCCCTCACCGCAGCGGCGCATTTCGGCACCTATAGCTCGAATGCGAACTTCGTCGTGGTAACGCCGACCGGCTACACGCAAAGCGGCTTCGGCTCGCAATGGTGCGGCTATCACAACACCACGACCGATCCTTCGGGCAACCCGCTTGCATATACCAACCTGCCCTACACCCCCGATGCGGGAACCGGTTGCGGCGTCGGTTCGGTGAATTCGCCGGGAACGCTCGACGGCGTCTCCATCGTCGGCGGCCATGAAGAAGCCGAGACGCAGACCGACCCGGGCGCCGGCAACGGCTGGCTCGATTCGAGCGGCTCGGAGATCGGCGACAAGTGCGCCTGGACGAACCTCCAGAACTACACGTTCCCGAACGGGCAGAGCTACCCGGTTCAGCCGCTCTGGAGCAACGCCAGCAGCAGCTGCGTGATTACCTACGGCTCGGTCGGCCCGACGCCGACACCGTCGCCGGTTCCAACGACGAGCCCGACGCCGGCCCCCACGCCGACCCCGGTTCCCACCTCCAGCCCGACGCCGGCCCCGACGCCGACGCCGATCTGCCACGGACGGAAGTGCCGCCCGTAACGCAACCGGCTTAGGACCGTGCAAGAATCACGGCTCGTCGATTTACGGCGAGCCGTGATTCGGTTAAGGGCTTGCTTGTGAAGGAGAAGCTCGCCGGGTGGGGCACAGCGACCGGTATGCCATTACAGAACCGTACCGCTATCGTTACCGGCGGAGCGACCGGAATCGGTGCCGCGATCGCCCGCGCCCTCTCGGCCGCAGCCACCAATATCATCGTCGATTACGTCGGCGATCCCGGCCCGGCAAACGCGCTGGTCGCCGAGCTGGCGAGCCACGGCGGCAAAGCCGCCGCCTGCGAAGCGAACGTCTCGTTGCCCGGCGACGCGCAGCGCCTCGTCGAAGCGGCGGTCGCGCGCTTCGGCGGGCTCGACATTCTCGTGAACAACGCCGGCATCGAAGCACGCTATCCTTTCGTCGAAACACCCGACGAGGTATGGCAACGCGAGATTGCGGTCAATCTGAGCGGCCCGTTCTATTGTAGCCGTTCGGCAGCGAAGCAGATGATCGCACAAGCACGCGGCGGGCGTATCGTGAATATCTCATCGATCCACGAAGATGTCGCTGCCCCGACGAACGCACCGTACTGCGCTTCGAAGGGAGGCGTACGCATGCTCGCGCGCACGATCGCCCTCGAACTCGCACCGCACGGCATCACCGTTAACAACGTCGCGCCTGGAGCGATCGATACGCCGATGGACGCAGCGACGATTGCGAATAAAAAACTCGACAATGAACTCCTCGACGAGATTCCCTTACACCGATGGGGAACGCCCGAAGAGGTCGCCGGCCTCGTGCTCTGGCTCTGCAGCGATGCCGCCGCATATATCACCGGAACGACCGTGGTCATCGATGGCGGCATGATGCGCCAAGCGGGCTCCCTATAATGGCACGCTACGACATGGTCGATATGGCGATCGATCCCACGAGCGGTAGCGCTGCGAGCCCTCGATTCGCATATATTCTCGACGACGATCAGATGGCACAGGGCAGCACGCTCGGTGCGCCGCGCTGCACGGTGGTGCTAAAGCCTACGGGAGCGATCGCCAAGATATATAGCCCCGATGCCGGTTTTGACTACTTTGGCGCACTCGGCATTTCGTTTTGGGACCGGCGCAGCAAAATTCGACTCACCCGCGGCAACGGGGCCTTTCACATTCACCCCGAGCGACAAGATTACGTCTATCAACTCGAGAACGGCACCCACGTTCACGAACAGGTATTCGCCTACAACGACGGGGGGCACGAAGCGAGCTCCGTACCTCCGCCGGCCGTTTATTATCGCGTACATCTCAAGAACGAATCGGCGGCTCCGATCTCGTTCGATCTCTATGGTTTTTGTGAATTGCGGGGCAATACCTCACAAGACGTCCAGGTACGCTTCGACGCCGAACTCGGCGGCATCGTTGCATGGAACCAAAGTGTCCCATCGCACGTGCGACTCTTCGCGACGCTCGCGCCGGCGACAAGTTGGGATGTCAGTTCCCAACGCGGGAGGCTCGTCGCGCACGAATCACCGGGCGTGCTTTCCAACTCCGTGGAATCGATAGGCTCGGACCCGGTCGGCGCGCTTCATTCCGCAATCGATCTTCAGCCCGGTGAGGAGCACTGGGTGGAATTCATCTGCGTGCTTTCGCCCGTCTCCGCTGCCGATCTTGCCGGAGCGAGGCAACGCTGCCCAACCGGTAAAGCAGCTCTACATGCGACCTCAACCTATTACTGGAACTATCTTTCGCAGTCGGTTCTACGCACACCCAGCCACGATGTGAACCAAGGCGTTCTCTGGGCCAAAGCGAACATGCTGCGCGTTCAAACCTACGCACCGACGGGCTGGTGCTTCGTCAACGATCCAACCCGTAGCAACAACAGCGTAGGGCGCGACACGGCATGGATGTCGTTCGGCGCCGACTATCTCAATCACGATTTTGCCCACGACTCGCTCCAGGCGTACTTCCGGCTTCAAGAGCCCAACGGAAAAATCGTGGAGTACTACGATGTTCGTAACGATAAGTGGGAGGACTACTCACTCAACGTCAACGACAACACTCCGCTTGCGGTCATCGCACTCTGGCATCATTATGCAGTTACCGGCAACAAGGAGTTTTTGCGCGAGTGCTACCCACACGCAATCCGCGCGATGGAATATATGCTCTCGCAGCGGAACGATGACGGCCTCATTTGGTGTACTGCAACCGCCACCTCGGATTGGGGAATTATCGGCTGGCGCAACGTCATCCAAGATTATCGGATTAGCGGTGCATCTACTGAAGTAAACTCCGAATGCTTTGCGGCGCTCGGTGCACTCGCCGAAATGGCGACGTTGCTCGAAGACGCACCGGCGGCCAAACGCTTTAAGAAAGCAGCCGACGACCTTTCCAAAGCGATCAACACCCACCTTGTCAACCCGGCGAACGATCTCTATTATCTCACCATCGATGTCGATGGAGCAAAACGCAGCGATGTTACGGCCGATCTCATCTTCCCGGTGCTCTTCGGGGTCGCGCCGCCCGACCGTGCTGCGCGCATCGTCGCTCGGCTTAGCGATGCAGAGTTTTGGACCGACGCCGGCATACGCACGGTACCTCGAAGCGATCTGATTTACGGGCCGATCAACGGCTACGGATTGCTCGGCGGCGTCTGGGTTGCAGTAACTTACTGGTATGCCTTTGCGGCGGCGAAATATAATCCCGGATTCATGGCGAAGGCGTTGGCAACGAGTTTTCGCCACTTCTCGAGCGATCCACGCCGCAACAATACCGTTCCCGGACAATTTTCCGAATGGCTGCACGGAGAGATTCTCGTCAATCAAGGGATGATGCTCTCGCCGTGGGATGCACCGCGTTATCTGTGGGCGGCGATCGAAGGCGCGGGCGGCCTCAACGTCCGCGGGCAAGAAGCGACAATCGACCCCTGCTTAGCAGCTGAGTGGCGCTGGCTCACTGCAGTCAACGTACCGTTTCGCGGCGAGCATATTGCGTGGGTTGCGGTGCGCATGCCCGAGGGGCTGCAGATCTTTACCACCTCCGCACTCGGTTCGGAGTCGCCGATCGTTCGCTACGAAAAAGACTTGACCGAGATCGGCATCGTCACCGACCCGCGCGTGACGCTGGTCGTATTCGCCAAAGATGATTCGCTGCTGCTCTTCATCGGCAACTCCAGCGAACAGGCGATCACGACGGCGGCATCGTTGCGCGAAATCAAGGGAGCACGGCATTCCGTACGTCTCTTTTCCACCATCTGGAATACCTGGCGCGACCTCGGGCACCTCAAGAAACAGGCGATCCTCGACGGCATCCCGGTAATTATCGATGCCGGCGGCTTCGCACTGCTCGAGATCGAGCAACACTAAAGGCGTTCGCCGTTATGCCAAATCTTTTCGGCACATCGCTGACCCGCTCCGAGGTTCAGGCGCGCATCGGTACGCTCGCGGCGATCGGCGGGATCACCGAATATACCTATGCCGCCGGACGCGCGCGCGGCGTTCGTGCCGTCCGCCTCGATACCGGACGCCTGTGCGTCGACTTCGCGATCGATCGAGCACTCGATATTACCCGGGCAACCATCGACGGTATTCCCTTCGCATGGCGCAGCGCAAATGAGATCTGTGCGCCGTCATATTACGATCCGAGCGGCGACGAGTGGCTGCGCTCGTTTTTCGGCGGCTGGCTCACCACCTGTGGGCTCGCGAATTTCGGACCGGCGGGGAGCGACCAATGGGGATCGTTCGGCCTACACGGGCGGATCGACAATATCCCGGCCGATGAATATGCGGCGCGGACGACCTGGGAGGGCGACCGTTGTTTTCTCGAATTGACGGCGTCGATGCACGAAAGCAAAGCACTTACCAGCGAGCTCGTGCTCCATCGTCGATGGCGCACCGAACTCGGCAGCGCGACGCTCTCCCTTGAGGACAGGGTCGTCAATACCGGCTGTCAACGCACGCCGCATATGCTGCTCTATCATTGCAACGCCGGTTTCCCGTTGCTCGACGCAACGACACGCGTCTACGCATCGCGCTCCGCGACGCAGGCCCGCGACGCCGCCGCGCAGGCGGGCATCGACCGCTGGGATTTCGGCGGCGAACCGGTCGCGGATTTCGCCGAACAAGTCTTTATCCACCGCCCGATCGCGTGCGACGACGGGCGCGCGCGCGCTGCGATCGTCAACTCGGCGGCATGCGCGGGAACCGGTATCGGCTTCGAGATCGCCTACGATCCAGTCGCGCTGCCAGCACTCTTTAGCTGGCGACAACTCGCCGCCGGCACGTACGTGATGGCGATCGAGCCGGCGAATACGCCGGCCATTCAAGGGCGTACCTATGCCGCGGCTCACGCGCTGCTGCCGTTTCTCGAGCCCGGCGAAGAACGCCGTTACGAACTCGCTTTTACCGCCTTGCGCGGCGACGATCTTACCGCGAGTATCGCAACGATCGCTAAGGCCAACGCTACGACCGCCGCTGCGCGATAGATCGCCGCGAGCCCGATCCCCGCATCGCTGCGAAGCAGGCCGATTGCGAAGGTTCCGAAGCCTTCCCCGGTCATCAGGGCTCCGACGAGCACCCCGGCAACACGATCTTCGTCGGCGGGCATCGCCGCGAACGCCAGCGCCATCGCGTACGGGAAAACCACGCTGCATGCGATTCCTGCGAGCACGAAGCCACCGACGAGCAAGAGCGAGGTGCGCCAGAGCGGCAGCAGCACGAACGCCGCTGCAATCGCCAACGGCAGCACCGAAAAAGCGATGCGCGCCGGAATAAAACGCGATGAGAACGCGAGCACCACGCGCGTAAGGGTCAGTGCGAGCCAAAAACCGGCGAGCGCAGCCTCGCCGGTAGCAAGCGAATACGAACGATCGACGTGGACGAAGGTGGTCGCCCAACTCGAAAACGCGCCCTCGCAAAACGCATAGAGCAGCGCCGCGCCGCCGAAGAGCAAGAGTGCGGGTGGAAGCGTTGCTTTCGTGCGTGCGACGCGTGCCGGCGCCGCCGTGCGCCAACCGATCGAGAGCACGAAGATCGCGGCGAAGGCGAGCGCAAGCACCACGGGCCAGAGCGGCCAGATGCCGTGCGCGACGAATGCACCGATAACGAGCGGCGTGAGCGAGGTGCCCAAGCCCGTCAGCACATTCGCGATGGTCACGTCGCGCGTCGCTCGCGCGCTTAGCTGCGATGCCAGTTCGTTCACCGCCGAGAAGTTGAGGCCGAAGCCGATCCCGAGCGCGCTCGTGTCGACGAGCAGCAAGAGGTACGCTGCGTGTCCACGCACCGCGACCGATGCCACCAGCGCGATGAGGCCGAAGATGTTCGCAAGGACGCCGAGGCCCAGGACGCCCACCATGCCGCGGCGACGCGCGAGCACCGGCGTGAAGAGGGCGGCGAGAATCGCCCCGAGTGTCAAGGGAAGAAAGAGCGCGCCGAAAGCGCTGG
>JBMFXH010000082.1:0-9065 GCA_049964475.1 Vulcanimicrobiaceae bacterium | reverse complement strand
GTCGACGGAAGGCACGATGCGTCGCCGCGCCTAACGCAGAGCCGTTGTGGCTGAAAAGAGCGAGGGAGAACGACGGGAACTGCAGCGGCGTGCGCGCCTTGCGAGCATTCTCGGTCTGATCGCCATCGTCGTTGCGTGCGTAGCGTTCGCCGCGATCATGACGACTCTGCGGGCGCGTTAAGCGGCGGCTGGCCGAGGCGCAGCCCGAGCGCGAGCGCGATTGCGGCGAACAGCAACGATTCGATACCGGCAAATGGGCTGCCCCAGCGCGTTAGCATGCCGGTCGAGATCGGCGGAGCGATGACGCCGGCGACGGAATCGAGCGACGAACTCACGCCCAAGACCGTCCCCTGTTCGCGCTCCGAGGCGAGCGCGCTGATCAATGCGGTGATGCCGGTGTTTGCAAAGCCGACGCCGATGGTGAGGCTGATGTAGGCAACGGCGAGCAAGAGCAGACTGTGGACGAACGGCAAGAGTGCGAGCGCGACGACGAGGAGCGCAAGCCCGATCGTCGACATGCGCCGGTCCCCGAAGCGTTCCGACGCGCGCCCGATCAACACGGCATTTACTAACACGGTGAAAGCGGCGTAGACCGCAAAGGCGATATCGGTCTGGAAGAGCGTGAAACCGAGTTGTCCTTGGAGATAGAGGGCGATAACGCTGTAATAGCCGTAGAGCGCGAGCGAGAGCGCGAGTTTTTGCCGCAGAATTCGTGCGAGGTGCGGATTGCGTAACGTGGCGAGCACGTCGCCGAAGCCGACACGCGCTTCGTGTTCCTCGGGCTTGGGCTTCGATTCGGGAAGCATAAAATAGGTGACGAGCAGGGTGATGAATTGCAATGCCGCCGCCGCGAGAAATGGTGCGGGAAAGCCGAAACGAGCGAAGAGTAAGCCGCCGCCGACCGGGCCGAAGACCATCGCGCCGGCGAAGGTCGCGCCGATATACCCGAAGGCGCGCGCGCGTTCGTTCGGAGCAACGAGATCGGCGACGTACGCCTGCGTGATGCTGATATTCCCGCCGGAGAGCCCCTCGATGATGCGCG
The DNA here is from genome assembly GCA_049964475.1 of Vulcanimicrobiaceae bacterium. Classification (GTDB taxonomy): domain Bacteria; phylum Vulcanimicrobiota; class Vulcanimicrobiia; order Vulcanimicrobiales; family Vulcanimicrobiaceae; genus JABEUX01. Next base: position 8,023 of record JBMFXH010000082.1, on the reverse strand, counting down.
CGATAAAGACGATGAGGAGATTCGGTGCAAAGGCCAACATCGCCCAACCGATCGTCGCACCGATCTGGCTGATGATGAGCACGTGTTTGCGCCCGAGTCGATCCGAGGCATTCCCCCAGAGCGGCGCGGCGATCAACTGGCAGAGCGAAAACGTCGTAAAGAGCAATCCGGCGACGACCGGCGCCGCCCCAAAATGCGTCACGAAATACGGTAGCATCGGAATCAGCATGCTGAAACCGAGGATGTCGATAAACGTGATACCGAGGATCGGCGCGAGTTTTCGAATCATAGGGCCTGCGGTTAGGGACACGGGAAGAGTGCGGAAGGCTTCATGGGGTATGGGCCGCCGGCCGCGCCCTCACGGAGGGCGGCGCCCCGTGGGCGCGAATGAAGGCGGGCCGTGCCCAGGTGGCGGAATTGGTAGACGCGCTGGTTTCAGGTATCAGTGGTGGCAACACCGTGGGGGTTCGAGTCCCTTCCTGGGCACCAAGCGGCAGAACGCCTCGTTCGAACGAGGCGCTTTCAGTCGTTCGCCTCGGCTCCTCATGGAGGTCACCGTTCCCCAATCGGCCGGCTTCCAATCTCGTGTTGCCGAAGGGTTCACGAGCAGAAAGACAAGGAACATGAAAACAGTAGGGGGTTTCGAGGGACAGAAACGCTTTTCGGCCTCGATCGGCCTGGCGAAACGCACCGATGCGGAACGCGGAAAGACCGCGGCTGCGCGCTTGGAGGCTCTGCGCTCGCGGCTTGCTGCGGCTGGGAAATTGAAAGACCTCGATATTCGTTCGCTCATCGACGAAAGACGCTTGTAAGACTCGCCTCGTCGAAGCCGCATCGCCTTTGCGCTCGAACGGCTCGGACGTCGCGATATCGCTCGTCGGAATCTTCTCGGCGACCGTGCGCTCGATCTGCGCGCGGCGAAAGCGAACGAGGTGCCGGTCTTCGGCGTCCTTTGGGGATACGGAAGCGAAGCCGAACTCGTCGGTGCAGGGGCGACGGAGCTCTTTGCGGAGGTCGAAGAGCTCCATCGTTTGACCTCGACAAGCGCTCGCGTGGAGCGCTAGCGAACCTCGATATAGTCGCGCTCACCGCTCGTTGGGTTGTAACGGACTTCGACGAGCTTGCCGCTGGTCGGATCGACGAAGCGTTCCCCGGTCGGCTCCCAACCGGCGGCGTTGCGATCGATCTTCGGGCGATAGTGCGAGCCCTCGAAGATGACGGCGACGAGCACGATGGCACCGATAATAAACCACTCGCTGCCGAGCGGCCACAGGTAATAGTTCCCGAAAAAGAGCGTCGCTCCCGAGAGTACGAATACCGCTGCAGCGAGGAGAAGTATGCGCTTCAACATCGCTTACGCCTCCGGCTCGATAACGCACGCCGTCCCGTAGGCGACGATCTCGCTCATCATCTGTCCGAGTTCAGACGAATCGAAACGCATCGAGAGCACGGCGTTTGCACCCATGCTTTGCGCGTTCTGCACCATTCGGTCGAGGGCGTGGCGACGAGCCTCTTCGAGCATCTCGGTATACTCGGTAATCTCACCGCCACCGAGCGAACGAAGGCCGGCCATGATATTCCCACCGAGACCGCGGCTGCGAACGACGATACCGAAGACTTGCCCCTTCATCTCGCGAATCCGCGATCCGGCGACCGTCGGCGTTGTAACAACAAGCATACGAACCCTCCATTTCGGTGCTACCTACTGAGGATGTGCGCCGGAAGTTTCTGATCCGAAGCTGAAAATCATAGGGGAACGACCATTCGATCGTTCCCCTATGACCTGCTGCACTCTCCTGAAGGAGGGTTTGGGTGCGCGCGGTGGAGGTCGCTCGCACCCATTTCCCCTCGTCAAAGGCAAGCCGTTGCCGAGGGAAATTTTATCGACGTTACGTCGCTAATTGAGCCGTTTGAGTACGGCGGAGAAGCCCGATACGCGCGGGCCCCAGCCGCTGAATCCCGTTCCGAACTGCGTCGTTGCAATGACGCGCGTCATCGAGATCACCGGCTCTTGTGCTTCGACTACCGTTGTCGTGGTTTCCGAAGTCGCTTTCATAAATATCCCTTTCGTTTTCGCGTCGCTCTGCGCGAATCGCAGCGCTAACGTACATCCCCTACTACGTGCACTCTACGATATTTGTTTCACCTCGAAAGAATAATTATTGCAGATGAATGAATGATGAATAACGTGTGACATTCATGCGTAAAGACGGGAAAATATGCGCAGCATAACGCGACCTACGTCGGCGATGCGTCGCGTGGATTGGCCGGGCCGGCGCCGAGGGATCCGGGCGCCCTGCCCGGGGCGGCGCCCTGCCCCTTGCCTTGCCGGTAGGAAGTGCCCCCGCAAAAGCCTGAGGGGAGTGAAACGTTGAGGTGGAAGCAAGCGTACTATAGGTGAGGTAACTTTCGTGGAACGACTCATTTTCGGCCCATTCGAGCTGGACGTGGAGCGGCTGGTTCTCAGCGCGGACGGCACCCAGCTCGCCCTCGGCCCCAAGGTAGTAGAGACGCTGCTCGCGCTCGCCGAGCGCCCCGGCGAGATTCTCGCGAAGAGCGAACTGCTCGCCCGGATCTGGCCCGAGGGCTTTATCGAGGAGGCGAGCCTCTCGCAGAACGTCTACGTGCTGCGCAAGACGATGCGCGCCCACTGGGACGGCGAGGTTATCGAGACGCTCCCGCGCCGGGGCTATCGCTTCGTCGCTCCGATCGAGCCCGCTCCCGCCGTCGCGGCTGCCCAGTTTCTCCCGCAGCAGCCCGTCCTCGCTGCTTCAACCCTCGCCGCTCCGGCTGCGAAACGCCGCTGGCTACCCTCGGCCATCGCCCTTGCTGCCGTCCTCCTGTTCGGCGCGCTCGGCCTGCGGCTCGTCGCGCTGCGCGGCGATGCGCAGACCCGTACCCTTCCGCCGAGCGCGCAGCGCCTCTATGCGCTAGGGCGTTACTACTGGAACGAGCGGAGCCAGACCAGCCTCCTGCGAAGCCTCGCCTATTTCCACCGCGTCGTCGCGCTCGCGCCACAGGATCCGCGCGGCTATGAGGCGCTGGCTTCGGCCGAGGCGATGATGGGCGATTACGGCTACGGCGTGCCCGCCCGTGACTTCGCCGCCGCCGGGCTCTATGCGAAGCAGGCACTCGCGCTCGACCCCAACGCCGGTGAGGCCTATGCGGCGCTCGGCGCAATCGCGCTTGACCGGCACGACTTTGCGAGCGCGAACCGTCTCCTCCAGAAAGCCGTACGATTGACTCCGAAGGATGCGCCGGCGCGCGAATGGCTCGGCATCCTGCGCTTGAATAACGGTGATGCCGCCGCAGGGTATCGCGATTTGCGCTTCGCCGCTCGTCTCGATCCGCTCTCGACGGCAACGACGGCGTGGCTCGCTCAGGCCGCATATTTCGACCGTCACTTTCACCAGGCGATCGCGTACGCACACCAAGCGCTCGATCTCGATCCGCAGCGCTTCGACACGATGACGACGATCGGGTTAGCGCAGGAGGCGCTCGGAAAAGATCGCCAGGCGAGCAAAACGTTTGAGGCGTTCTCGGGGCGTTGTATGAGTTGCCGCAACGAAGGCGCCGCGCTGCTTGCCGATCTCTATGCGCGCGAAGGAAAGCGCGCGCTCGCGCAACACGAACTCGCACTCGCGCGTGCCGACGTCCACGACGTAGGGCGTGACGATTTAGCGTTCGCGTTCGCCGCACTCGGGAAACGCGGACGGGCATTGGCGGTGCTCGCACATGCCGGTGCCGCCACGCACCTTGCATTCGAGATGGACCCGCGCTTCGACAGCTTGCGGGGATTCCCAATCTATCGTTCGGCCCCACGCGTCTCTTCGTGAGTGCCCCACCGCTGCGTGGCCATGAATCTGCGCGCGCGACGCTCGATGCTCATGTCGAAGCGCTGCTCGGTCGCGGCCAAATCGACCGACGCGTGAAGGATCTCGTCGGCGTGATGGTCGCATGGCTCAATGCGTGCGAGTATTGAATGGACGTTCACGGCGCTTTGGCAAAGCGTCTCGGCGTCGACGAAGCAACCCTTCACGATCTCTCGAATTACGCGACGAGTTCGCGCTTCTCGGATCTCGAGCGTGCCGCGCTTGCCGCGGCGGTTGCGCTGACCCGAGAACCGCGCGCGCTGCCCGAGCATCTACGCTCGGCGATCGAGCGGGCAGCCGGCCGCGAAGGCTTTGAAGAGATCGTCGCAACGATCGGATTGTTTAATTACTTGACGCGCTTGCACAACGGGTGCGGGGCGACCGCTTAGCCGTTTGCGACGCGGGCGATGAGGCGTTCGCCCGCAACGACGCGCGTCTTCGTGAGCCAGTCGTGGAACCAGCATGTCGTAAATGGCGAGAGGAAGGCGATCGGCCAGTGAAACAGGCCGATGAGCGCGCCGCGCGCGCATGCTTGCCAAAAACTCGGCCGCCGGAGATCGAGCGCCGAGACGCGTAATCCGGCGATCATCATGCCGAAGCTCTGCCCGACAACCGCGACGAGCAACGTGAAATAGAGAAACGTAATGAACGTAAACGAAAGCGTACGCGCGACCAAGGTGCTGACCGTTTGATCCCAGGCGCGTTGCATGCGCGAAACCACCCCTTGTGGCGCTGGTGTCGGGCTCGCGGTCGGTGCCGGGGCGCTCGATGCGACCGGCGCCGCTTTCTGAGCCGGAATATTCACACTCAGAGGACCGAGGTGAACGTTTGCGCCGTTCGGAAGGCCGTTCACCACGACCGCGCGCGGAATCTTCGGCGGTTGCGATGACGGCTGCGGTGCGAAATACGAACCGACCGCAAGCAACACGACGACGTCGATCGCGGCGGCGAGAATGCGCCGTCCACGCCCGGCGAGATCGCCGCGATCGATTTGACGACTTCCGGGAAGCGGCAACGGTATCGGTGCCACCGCCTCGCTACGAAGAAACCACTCCTCGAAGCGTGCGTACTGGGCGCTCGCGGCAAAGCTCGTCAGCTCCGCGATGCGACGCGTTGCATAGGGCTCCGAGCCGAGCCACTCCCCCCATTTCAGCACGGTATCGTCGCCGATCGAGGCTTGTTGCGTCGCGAAACTGCGCAGGTCGACTTGACGCCCGAAACCGCGCAACGCGAGGATCGCGATCGCCCGCGATGCGGCATCGAGCGAGCCGCAACAGATAAGGCCGACCTTGTCGCAGGTTAATTCGCAGCGCCGCAGCCAGGGGCCAAAAATCAATGAGACGAGCGCATTTTCGTTGCCGTTGACGCTGAGCAACGATTGGTAGCGAACGTGGCCGGCGGCGATATGCCCGAGCTGACGCCCGATGACGAACGAAAGCTCGTCTTCACGCAGTTCTTCTAAATAATCACTCGAGAGCACGAGCGAATAGGGCTCGCCGAAGCCGATCGCCGCTGCCGGAACCAACGGGTCTTGGCGCACGAAAACCAACGGTAGCGGTAGGCCTAATGCCGCGCACTGGCGCTTCACGATTGCAAAAAGTTCGGGGTTCTGCGCTTCGTGAATGAGCACGCTCGAACCGATGAGCCGCCCACGTGCAAAGGTAATGAAGACCATCGCGCCGACCACGAAGAGCGCGACCTGCGCGAGCCCTACCGAGAAGTGGATGAAGACGCCGACGACAGCGGCGACCGGAAACGCCCAGAGTAAAGTTAAGAAGAATGCGATACGTTCGGTCGGGTGCCGTAGCGAAGCCGGCCCTTCAAAGAGGAGATTTTCCCGTCGAGCGATGTCGGCGACCATGCCGGTACTTTCTTCGTCAACAGGCGGCCGCCTCCGATGCCGACGCCGGCGCCCCCGCGACGCTTCGCTTCGTACATCGCGAGGTCGGCGCGCTCGAGCAATTCTTTGACGCTCTCGCCGTCGCGCGGCGAGACGGCGAGCCCGATGCTCGCACGCACCTCGATGTTTAAGGTTCCCACCACGAGCGGTTCGCGCAGGACGGCGGCGATTTTTTCCGCGGCTTCGGCGGCCGCACGCTCGTTCTCCAAATCTTCGAGAACGATAACGAATTCGTCGCCCGCGAGGCGCGTGACGGTATCGGAGGCACGAACGTTGCGTGCGAGACGGAGTGCAAATTCAACGAGATAGGCGTCGCCGACCGCATGGCCGTAGGTGTCGTTGACGCTTTTGAAATCGTCGATATCGATGAAAAGGACGGCGCAAGAATTCGCGAAGCGCTCCGAACGCATGATCGCCGCACCGAGGCGCTCCTCGAGCAACCGGCGGTTCCCCAACCCGGTAAGCGTGTCGACGTTGGCGAGATCGCGCAGCCAAGATTCGCGCATTTTGATCGCCGTAATATCGAGCATCGTGCCGACGCGAGCGATCGAGAAACCATGCGCATCGCGAATCGTCGTCGCACGTTCGCGTACGTGCCGCTGCTCGCCGTCGTGGCGGATGATGCGATGTTCGATCTCGTAGGTATCCCCCGACGCCTCGATGGTGCTGCGAATCAGCGAGCGATCCTCGGGGTGATCGAAGGCGCGGATATCGCCGATATCGCCGGTCGGCGGGAGGCCGAGCAGACGCAACAGCCCAAGCGACGGCTGCAACGCCCGCGCGGAGTACTCGTAGCGCCAGCTGCCTAGTTGGGCGATCTCTTCTACGAGCGGATCTTCGGGTGCCGCGACCGGTAACTCGGTCGGCTCGACGGGGCGGGCGCGCCCACTCGTCCCGACGATCTCCCCGGCCGGCGAGCGAAGGGGCTCGAGTTCGAAGAGGAGCACCTGCCCAAGCGCCTCGACCTCCAGGCGGATCTGCTTTCCCTCGAGCGCGCAACGATGGGCCCCGGAGATCAGGTCGCAGGTCTCGTTCTCACCCCAGAGCTCGGCGATCTTCGTCGGCGGGCGCTGCGGCCGATACTGGGCGGCGAGTGCCTCGTTGAGGGCGAGCACGTTCAGGTAGTTGTCGGTGATCCAGGCGAATCGTTGCGTTTCCATGACCGAATCATGACAGAGGGCGCCCCGAGGGCTCATCCGGGAAAACCCCTGGTTTTATCGGGCCGGGCTACCCGGCCGTTCCGAGCGAGTCGCTCCTAGAGGATAAAGCCGTTGAGGAAGGCGGCGCGGTCGTAGTGGAATGCGCCCTTCTCGATCCGGTAGGCATAGAGGTTGGGAAGCGTGGGGTCGCCGGTATAACTGAAGGTAAACGGGCCGACCAGGGTTTGGAACGAGCCGTTATAGGTGAGCAGCGAGAGGATCGAGGCACGCGAGTAGGTCGGCGTGCGCTGCACTGCCTGAATGAGGATCTGCGCTGCGGCGTACGCGAACGCGACGAAGGCGGTCACCTCGGGGACGCTTCGGCGGAGATCGGCGAGCTGCTGTGCCACCGAGGGCGCGCGCTCGATCGGCGGCATCGTCGTAAAGACAAGCGCCGGGCCGAGTGCCTTCGCGTCGTCCTTCAGGGTCTGCGCGCTGTAGAAACCCTCGGCGCACGCGAATACCCCGGCGTAGTTGCGCGCGCGCATCGCCGTGGCGACGGGGCCGAGCTCTGCGGCGGTGCCGCAGAGGACCGTGAGCTGCGGGCCTTCACCGAGCAGGTTCGCGGTGCGCGGATCGAGCGTGAGATGCCCGTTCTCCAGCGTCGCCTGCGCGACCGGGTGATGGTCGGCCCCGGCCTGGTCGCGAAACCCACGCGCGACGGCGGTGCCGTAGCCTTTGTTCGGCGCGATCACCAGCGTTCGCGGTGGTGCGTGTACGCGCAGCAGCATCTGCGCCATGAGTTGCCCCTGCACGTCGTCGCGTGCGGGTAAGCGAAAGATATTGCGGTATCCGCGTTTCGTTAGTGCGTCGCCGGTAATCGTCGGCACGATCAGCGGTAGCGAAAGGTTTGCATACTGCGGCGCGGCCTGCAGCGTGACGTCGAGACTGAGATCGCCGACGACGCCGATAATGCTCGGGTCGCTCGCCGCGAGTTGCGCGTTCCCGATCGCAAGCGCGCTTTCGTTTCCATCGTCGAAGGTGCGAACGGCAAAAAATTGCGTCGGCGGGCCGAAGCGATTCGCTTCATTGCAGGCGGCCTGAACGCCCGC
>JBMFXH010000081.1:0-9349 GCA_049964475.1 Vulcanimicrobiaceae bacterium | reverse complement strand
GCTCTCGCACAACGCGCCCACGATGTCGCGCGCGCGGAGTTTCTCCGTCTCGACGCAGAGTTCGCCGAGCACTCGCGGATCCTCCGAGTCGAGCACGCGCGCCTCAAGACCGACGAACTCGTCTTGCTCTACGGACACATCAGCTATCTCGATCGGGCGATGGACGCGGCGAAGCGCGATCTCGATCGGCGAAAAAGCGAGCTCGATGCGGCGATGTACGCCCTTCACGAAGCGATGAAGCGAAGGAAAGTCGTGGAAACCCTCAAAGAGCATGCGTGGGACGCCTTTCGCGTAGGCGCAATGCGTCGCGAGCAGAACGAACTCGATGACGGAAATGCACGCCAAAACGATCGTCGGACGGCGTTCGATGCAGAGATTGGAGGCCAACGGTGATCGTCACACGGCAGCGTCGTAAACCCTTCCCCGTCGGGCGGATCATCTTACCGTTGGTCGCGATTCTCGCTATTCTCGGAGCCTTCATCTGGCCGCCGTCGCGTGCGGCGATTCTCTCGGGGCCGCTCTCGCCGCTCTGGAATACCCTTGGGTCGCGCTTCGCCGTCGTCGCGGCTCCCTTTCACTTTGCCGCGCAGAATCAATTGATCGCCCGTCGCAATCGCGAGATCGTAACGCTCCAAGCGCAACTCGCCGACGCGCAGCGTTCGCTGGCAGCGGCGCAAAAAAGTACCGCGGCATTGAAGGCACGCGTCGTGCAGCTCGATGCGCAGGTCGCGCAGACGCACGCAAAGGCCGCCGCCCCCGGTGTCGCGCCGACGGCGACGCCGGGCGCCTTCGGTGCGACGAGTGCCGCCGCCGGCTCCGACCTCGCCGCCTCGGCGACCCCCGACGACCGTCGCGTCGCCGCCGACTGGGCCGCGATGGATCCGAGCAATGCCGCGAAGGTGGTGCAGCGCTTGCCGGTTCCCTACGACGCGAAGATCTTCTCGCTGATGTCGGCGAGCGACGTCGGAGCGATTCTCGATGCTCTGCCGCCGGCGTTCGCGGCGCGCATCACCCAAGAAAACCCAACCCTGAAACCATAGTGCGATCGAGTCACCCTCCCATCGTTCGGACGCGCACGATCGCGTCCGATACGCTGACGCCGATTCTCGCGTACCGTGCGCTCGCGCAATCCGGTGCGAGTTGTCTGTTGGAGAGCGTCGATGCCGGCGGCACGCTCTCGCGTTTCTCGTTCGTCGGGTTCGATTATCGCGCATCGCGGTGCTTTGAGAGTACGGCGACGATGTACGACGAAATTCGTTCCTTCGTCAACGCGCATCGACCCGCCGTCGACGCGGCTCCGGGCGGCGGAGCGCTCCTCGCCTTTTCCTACGATGCCGCGCGCGCGAACGCGCGCTTGCAGGCGCGGCCCCCGGATCCCCCGGTGATGCCGGCGGCGATCGTCGCGATCCCGGGCACCTGGTTGATTTTCGATCATTACACGCACGCGTTGAGGATCTGGTGCTGCGGCGACGACGGCGCCGATCTCGAAACGCGCATCGACGGATATGTCGAGCGATTGCTCGCGGCGCGCGTCTCGCTTCCCGCTCCATTTCGGGCGCGCGGAGCGATGCACGCAAGCATGGACCGGGCTCGGTATCTGGCGTTGGTCGATCGCGCGCAAAAAGCGATCGAGGACGGAGAGGTCTATCAGCTCCAGCTCGGCATTCGCTTCCACGCGGAGTTCGAGGGCGATCCGCTCGATTGCTATCGCGCGCTGCGTCGGCGGAATCCCTCGCCCTACATGTTTTTCGTCGATACGGAATTCGGCGCGCTCTTCGGTGCCTCGCCGGAGTTTCTCGTGCGACTCGACGGGCGCCGGGCGCGCATCCGTCCGCTTGCGGGAACGCGCGCGCGCGGAGGGAGCCCCGAGAGTGACGCGCTGATCGCCGCGGAGTTACTCGCCGACGAAAAGGAGCGGGCCGAACACGTGATGCTGGTCGATCTCGGACGCAACGATCTCGGATCGGTCTGCGAACTCGGCAGCGTTCGCGTCGAAGAGCTGCTGCAGATCGAACGCTATAGTCACGTCATGCATATCGTCTCGGATTGCGTCGGCGAATTACGCGAGGACTGCGATGCACTCGATCTCTTCGCCGCCGGCTTTCCCGCCGGAACGGTGACCGGGACGCCGAAGATCCGTGCGATGGAGCTGATCGACGCGTGGGAGCCGGTGACGCGCGGGTTCTACGCCGGCAGCGTCGGACGGTGGAGCTTCGAAGGCGACTTCGATTCCTGTATCACGCTGCGGAGTCTCCATGCCGTCGACGGGAGCATTTGGTGGCAGGCCTCGGCGGGGATCGTTGCCGATAGCGTTCCCGCGTCGGAGTACGCCGAGATCTTCCAGAAGACGCGCATCGCGCGGGAAGTGCTGAGCCTTCAAGAGGAAGCATCCGCTCGATGAATCTGCTCTTCGTCGATAATTACGACTCGTTTTCGTATAACGTCGTACACTTGCTCGCCTCGCAAGGCGCGACCGTGCGCTTCATGCATGCCGACGATCCGCAGCTCGGCGTTGCGACGCTCGCCGAGGTCGACGGGATGGCGATCGGTCCGGGGCCGGGGCGGCCGAGCGATACCCCGATGCTGGCACGCCTCATCGCCGCCGCACTCGAGCGCGACCTGCCCACGCTTGGGATCTGTTTGGGGCAGCAGGCGATCGGCGAGACGCTGGGAGCGAGCGTCGTTCATGCGCCGCGACCGATGCACGGGAAGACCGATGCGATCCGCCACGAGGGGCGCGGGCTCTTCGCCGACCTCCCGAACCCCTTCCAGGCGACGCGCTACCACTCGCTGGCGCTCGATGAGCGCTCGCTTCCGGCCGGGATCGAGATCCACGCACGGAGCTCCGATGGGGTCCTCCAGGGGATCGCCGTGACCGGAAAGCGCTGCTTTGGGCTGCAGTTTCACCCGGAATCCGTGCTCAGCGAGTGCGGGGAGGCCCTGGTCGCGAACTTCCTCGCGCTCGCGTCCCGGTAGGGCGTCGCGCTGGGGGGCCTTGACTCCTTTGGCGACCTTTGATACGTTACTCGCCTATGCCCTTCGGCGCGTAAGCCACAGAGAGAGCGCGAGCCCATCCGACCGGCCGGATCAGCTCGTGCTTTGATGTTGCGCGAGATTCGCGAAGGACACGTGCCCCACCCCTGTCTGGACAAGGTAACAAAGAGAGAACGAATGGCGACGACGAAGGCAGCGAAATCCGCAACGACGACGAGCAGCGGGGGGACGAAAGCGAAGGGAAAACGCTCCGGAGGCGAGGGGAAGAGTACCCCCATGGCCTCGCATTTCCCGATGCCGACCGGCGCATTCACCGTCGAAGTCCCGGTCGATCCGGGCCCGAAACGCTCGCGGCACTCCTTCTCGAAGATCCCTCACGTCCTCGAGCTCCCGAACCTCATCGAACTGCAAAAAGCGAGTTTCGAATGGTTTAAGACCGAGGGGCTCGCCGAGGCGTTCGCCGCGATCTCGCCGATCAAAGATTTTACCGGCAACTTGATCCTGATGTTCGGCGAGCATTCGCTCGGCGAACCGAAGTTCTCGATCGAAGAATGCCGCGAGCGGGATATGACCTACAGCGCGCCGTTGCGCGTTCGCGTGCGTCTCATCACCGCCGAATCCGGCGAAATTAAGGGCATCCCCGATCAAGAGATCTTCATGGGCGATTTCCCGCTCATGACCGACAAGGGCACCTTCATGATCAACGGCGCCGAGCGCGTGATCGTGAGTCAATTGGTGCGCTCGCCGGGCTTCCTCGTCGAGAAGGCCAAGCCCGCCGAGGGCAAGGGCTACACCGCGAAGATCATTCCCAAGCGCGGTGCGTGGGTGAAATTCTTTGCCGGTGCCAGCGACGAAGGCGACCGGTTCGGCTCGATCAACGTTTCATTCGATAAGAGCCGCGCGGTCTCGATGATCGCGTTTCTTCGCGCGGTCTCCTCGCCCCAGCATTTTCCGCTCGACGACGCGCCGGCATCGGCCTACGACGACGACGGCCTGACCCGCCCGTATATCGAGAAAGTTCTCCGCGCCTGCGCCGATATGTTCCCGTGGAAGGGGATCGGACGCCAGGCAACCGCCGCCAGCGATGCCATCGAGGTGCCGCGCCCGCAAACGCAGCACGAGCGACAGGTTCGCGACGTTTTTGCGACGCTTTTCCCGAACCGTATCGCGCGCGGCGAAGCGTTCGATCTCGTCGTCGCGTTAGGCGACAAGAGCAAACGTGAAGCTGCCGCAACGAAGCTCAGCGCGCTCTATCACCGCAATTGCGTTTGGAACTCCGACGAAGCGATCCTCAAGCTCTTTGCCGGAACCTATCCGCGTCGTCGCGTCGACGACGGCACGCCGCGCCCGCTCGGACGCGCGCCGCGCGGCCTGAAGAAGAAGCAGCAGACGAGCGATCGCGCCGCCGAGTTGCGCGAGCTCTTCGATCGCCTCTTCCCCGATGCCAGCCCCGATAACCTCATCCTCAATACGCTCATCGAAGACGGCGACACCGTCGATCGCGAGAGCGCGCTCGAGGCGGTCTATGGCGCGCTGCGTTACGGCGAACCGTTCACCTCGCACGAAGATGCCGAGAAGCTGATTCGCACCTTATTGTTCGATGAGAACAAGTGCGAACTCGGGAAAGTCGGCCGTTTCAAGGTGACCTCGAAGCTCCACTATCGCATTCTCAATCCGGAGAAAGATTCGCGCATCCGCGCCAAGAGCGAGAAGAAGGGCCTCAACCTTTCGCTGCTCACCGTCGAAGGCGATCGCAGCGAATTTGAGGTCGACGAATTCGAACCGTTCAGCTATCGGCCCGAAGGTGCGCCGGGGCTCACCCGTGCGGACTTCATCGCTATCGTGCGTCGGCTCTGCCGCGTTGCGGTGCGCGACATCTCACCCGATGACGTCGACCACTTAGGGAATCGTCGCGTCAACACCGTCGGCGAGCTCCTGCAGAATCAATTCCGCGTCGGCTTACAACGCCTCGAACGCGTCGTGCGCGAGCGCATGACGACGCAAGAGATCGAATCGGTGACGCCGCAGGCGCTCATCAATATTCGTCCGGTCGTCGCCGCGATCAAAGAATTCTTCGGCTCCAGCCAACTCTCGCAGTTCATGGACCAGACCAACTCGCTCGCCGAACTCACGCACAAGCGTCGCCTCTCCGCGCTCGGGCCCGGCGGGCTTTCGCGCGAACGCGCCGGCTTCGAAGCGCGCGACGTTCACACCTCGCATTACGGCCGCATCTGCCCGATCGAAACGCCGGAAGGCCCGAACATCGGTCTGATCGGTTCGCTTGCAACCTACGGGCGCGTCAATAGCCTCGGATTCATCGAAACGCCGTACCGCATCGTTCGCGACGGTCGCGTTACCGATGAAATCCGCTATTTCACCGCCGACGTCGAGGAAGAGTTCATTATCGGCCAGGCCAACACGCCGTTGGCACCCGACGGAACGATTCTCGCCAAGACGGTCGTTTGCCGTCATCGCGGCGACGACATCGAAGAGCCGGCCGGGCGCGTCGAGCTCATGGATATCTCGCCCAAGCAGATCGTCTCGGTCGCGACGGCGTTGATTCCATTCCTCGAACACGACGACGCCAACCGCGCGTTGATGGGCGCGAACATGCAACGACAGGCTGTGCCGTTGCTGCGTCCGCAAGCGCCGATCGTCGGCACGGGCATGGAATACCGCGCCGCGAAGGACTCCGGAAGCCTCGTCGTCGCCGAAGAAGCCGGCACCGTCGTCGAAGTCGATGCGACGCGCATCGTTCTCGACACCGCCGACGGCGATAAAACCTACGAGCTGCTCAAGTTCGTCCGCAGCAACGCGGGAACGTGCATCAATCAACGTCCGATCGTGACGATGGGAGAGAAGGTCGTTGCCGGGCAAGTGCTCGCCGACGGGCCGACCTCCGACGAAGGCGAGTTGGCGTTAGGGCAAAACGTTCTCGTGGCGTTTATGCCGTGGGAAGGCTATAACTACGAAGACGCGATCCTGATCAGCGAACGCATGGTCAAGGAAGATCGCTTCACCTCGATTCATATCGAAGAGTATGAGTGCGAAGCCCGCGATACGAAACTCGGGCCCGAAGAGATCACGCGCGATATTCCCAACGTCGGTGAAGATGCGCTGAAGGATCTCGACGAGCGCGGCATCATTCGTATCGGTGCCGAAGTACGCCCCGAAGATATTCTCGTCGGTAAGGTGACGCCGAAGGGCGAGACCGAACTCACCGCCGAGGAGCGGCTGCTGCGCGCTATTTTCGGCGAGAAATCGCGTGAAGTACGCGATACGAGCCTGAAAGTTCCGCACGGTGAAAAAGGCAAGATCATCGACGTCAAGGTGTTCTCGCGTGAGAACGGTGACGAACTCTCTCCGGGCGTCAACCATCTCGTCCGCGTTTACGTCGCGCAGAAACGCAAAATTCTGCAAGGCGATAAAATGGCGGGACGCCACGGCAACAAGGGCGTGATCGCCAAAGTGCTGCCCGAGGAGGATATGCCCTACCTTGAGGACGGTACGCCGGTCGATATCGTGCTCAACCCGCTGGGCGTGCCTTCGCGCATGAACATCGGACAGATTCTCGAGACGCATCTCGGTTGGGCCGCGCGCATGCTCGGCTTCCAAATCGCGACGCCGGTCTTCGACGGTGCGACCGCCGAGGACATCGAGGATTGGTTGCAGGATGCGGGCTTGCCGGCAGATGGTAAGGCGTGGCTGCGCGACGGACGCAGCGGCGATCGTTTCGATCGTCCGATCACCGTCGGCATGATCTACATGCTCAAACTCGCGCATCTTGTCGACGATAAGATCCACGCGCGTTCGACCGGCCCGTACTCGATGATCACACAACAACCGCTCGGCGGTAAGGCGCAATTCGGCGGACAGCGCTTCGGAGAGATGGAGGTCTGGGCGCTCGAAGCGTACGGCGCCGCCTACACGCTCCAAGAGTTGTTAACCGTGAAATCCGACGATGTCGTCGGTCGCGTCAAAACCTACGAGGCGATCGTCAAGGGCGAGAACGTCATGGAGCCCGGTGTTCCCGAATCGTTCAAGGTCCTCATCAAGGAACTGCAGTCGCTCGCGCTCGACGTCAAGGTCTTGACGGAGTCGCGCGAGGAGATCGACACCCGCGAACTCCGTCTCGGAAACGACGATATCGGCCTCAACGAGGAGGTCGCCTACGGTGTCCTCATGGGTGCCGAAGATCCGTTGCTCTCGCAGACGCAGGTCGCCGCCGCGGAGGCCGTTGCTGCCGCCGCAGCCGAAGGGGTGCTTCCCGAGCTCGAAGCCGAGGAAGAGCCCGAAGAGGAAGAAGAGGAACTCGACGACAGCAAACCGTTCGCCGCAGGTCCGATTCCGGCCGCTCCGGCGACCGCTCGTACGCCCGAGATCGAAGGCGAGGATATCTTCGCTCCCGATGAAGAGATCGCCGTCGACGACGATCTCGAGGGGCCGCAAGGCTACGAACTCGAGGAAGAGGAGGATGAGATCATCGATGACGATGCTCCCGCCTTCGCTGCCGATGACGACGATGTCGTCTATCCCGATGCGGGCACCGTCGAGGAAGAGTTCTAAGAACGCTTCCTCGCGGTCCCGGCGCCCTCGGCGCGTATCGCGTTAAAAGACGCGATATGCGCTGAGGCGCCCTCGGTTATCCATCCGCACGACGACGCGTGCGTTTCCCTTCGTGAAGTTCGCCTGAAAGGCGAACTCGTTTTTTGATGCGTCGTATGCCAAGAGCTTGAGCCCTTCGAAGCGACCGAGCGCGTTGAACTTATCGGAGAGCAATCCGACCTCCGCTCGCGATATTTTCCCGACGCCGGTGAGATCGTGTGCGACCGTGCGTGGATTATCGTTCACGATCGCGCGGGTCATGCTATCGGCGAGTCGCTGCGCCTGGCCCTGCGGTGCCGCCGCACAGCCCGCGAGGGCGGCGGCTGCACCGAGAGCGAGGGCGACCTGGCGGGGGCTCAGAGCGTCCCCCAGCCGAGGCCGTCGCTGGCGACGATCTGCGGCGTGCCGTGCGCGCCGCGAGCGCTCGACGTGGCGACGACGTGGGTGAAGTTTGCGCCGATGTGGAGTGCGGCAAGTTGATGCTGCTGCTGCGCGACGACGCTCTTTTCATAGGCGAGCTCTTTGTGGAGCTCGGCGTTTGCAAGCGCCTCTTGGTGCGCGCTCCGCTCGGCGGCGCGGTAGGCGGCCCAGGCGTCATTGCGTTGCTGCGCGATCGCCGCTTGCTGGGCGGCGGCAGCCGCTTCACGCTGGTGCACGACGCGGTTGTGCTGGATGATGAGATAGGTGGCGGCCCCAATACCAAGGAGGATGTTCCGCGTACTCGCCGCGCCGTTGGCCAGCGCGGGTCGAGGGAGAAGCCCGGCTCCGAGGCCGAGTACTGCCAGGAGGGCGAGGGCTACGGTGAGGTGTCTTTTCATGCCGGGGTTCTACCCCGGAGGGAAGGGTGCGAAACAACGGGGCGCGCTCCCGTTGCACCAAGACTCGCTGGGGAGTATAATGGCGGTTCGTGCCCCCGCATGAGGTCGCTCCTCGTCGGGAGTAGTCCGGAAGCACCGGTGGACCCCCTCGCGCGACCGCGCGAGATCGTGAGTGTCCTGCGGAAGCGAGCGGTACCGGCACGGTGACTAGCGGGAGCCCTCGTGAACAACAACCTCATCGACGTAAACAACTTCGACGCGATGCGTATCGGTTTGGCATCGCCCGAGCACATTCGTGCTTGGTCCTTCGGCGAAGTGAAGAAGCCCGAGACGATCAACTATCGCACGCTCAAGCCCGAGCGCGACGGCCTCTTCTGCGAGAAGATTTTCGGCCCGACCAAAGATTGGGAGTGCCACTGCGGCAAGTACAAGCGCATCCGCTTTAAGGGGATGATCTGCGACCGCTGCGGCGTGGAAATTACGCGCGCGAAGGTTCGCCGCGAACGCATGGGGCATATCGAACTCGCAACGCCGGTCTGTCACATTTGGTATCTCAAGGGCGTGCCCAGCCGTATCGGCATTCTGCTCGATATGTCGCCGCGTCAGCTTGAGAAAGTCATCTATTTCGCCGCGTGGGTCGTCATCGATCCCGGCAATACGCCGTTGCAAAAGCGCGAGGTTCTCTCCGAGCAGAAGTATCGCGAGCTCTCCGACAAGCATAAAGACGATCGCGGCCGCGTGCAGTTCAAAGCCGGCATGGGCGCCGAAGCGATTCGCGAGCTCCTCAAAGACCTCAACCTGCAGAAAGTGCGCGACGAGCTTCGTTCGGAGCTCGATGGCGGCCCCAACGGCTCGCGCCGCACGCGCGCCGGCAAAGACACCGTCAGTCAGAAACATCTCAAGACCATCAAGCGGCTCGAGATCGTCGAAGC
>JBMFXH010000080.1:0-9360 GCA_049964475.1 Vulcanimicrobiaceae bacterium | reverse complement strand
GCGGCATGTTTATCGGCCGCGTCACCGAGATCGGCGAACGGCTCCGCGATTCGATCTCGCTTCGCGTCGGCGATCGCATTGCATCGTTGGTCTCGCTGACGCTCACGCCGCTCCACATTCGCCGCATCACGCGCGTTTGCACCAAGACGGGACGCATTTGGATCGAGGGGAGCGCCGTTCTTTTCGAGCGCAGTCTTTGGTCGAAGCTCCCCGAGGATATCGATGAAAACGTCGCGCTCGCGGTGCTCGATGTCGCCGGCGCGCCGGCGCAGGTCGCGCGGCTCTGTAAACCGGGGCAGAGCGTGGTCGTGATCGGTGCCGACGGCAAGAGCGGCATGCTTTCCTGCGCGCACGCTAAGCGCGCGGTCGGCGCCCAGGGGCGCGTTATCGGTATCGCCCCCAGCGCGGAGACCGAGGCCGCCACACTACTCCAGCGCGAAGGGCTCGTCGATGCATTCATCGTCGCCGACGCGCGCGATACGCTCGGCGTCAGCGCTGCGGTAGAGCGCATTCTCCCCGAACTTGCCGACATCGTTATCAATTGCGTGAACGTGCCGGGCACCGAACTTGCGTCGATTCTCTGCACGAAAGACGATGGAACGCTCTACTTCTTCTCGATGTCGACCTCGTTTACGGCGGCGGCACTCGGTGCCGAAGGTGCGGCAAAAGATATTACGATGATCGTCGGCAACGGGTACGCCCGCAACCATGCCGAGATCGCGCTGCAGACGCTCCGCGATTTTCCGGCCATACGTTCCTTTTTCGACGCGAAATACGCGCGTTCGTAATCCACCCCATCTATCGGAGGCAGCGACCATGAGCGAGATCGTCCATAAGAAACCGGCAGCGGAAGCATCGCAGTTTGCGTACAAGAACCTCAAGCAGGGAGAGTTTTGGCGCCACGTTCCCGCTTATCGGGAGGTTGACGAAGCGACCTTCCTCGATCACCTCTGGCAGCAGAAGCACTCGATTAAGACGCCCGAAGAACTCGTCGGCACCATCCGCGATCTCGCCCCACCGGAGTTCGTCTCCGACATCGAGGCGGGTTTCGCTCACGCGCCGATGGCCGTGCGCGTCTCACCGTATGCGCTCTCGCTGATCGACTGGAACGATCCGCACAACGATCCGATCCGTCGTCAATTTATTCCGATGGCGAGCTCGCTTCTGCCCGACCACCCGCGCCTCACGCTCGATTCGCTGCACGAACAGGACGACTCTCCCGTTCCGGGGCTCGTGCACCGCTACACCGACAAAGCGCTCTTTCTTCCGCTCAACGTCTGCCCGGTCTACTGCCGCTTCTGCACGCGCAGTTACGCGATCGGCCCCGACACCGAGGAAGTCGATAAAGTATCGCTGGCAAAGACCCCCGCGCAATGGCAGCAGGCGTTTCAATATATCAGCGAACGCCCCGAGCTTGAAGATATCGTTATTTCCGGAGGCGACACCTATCAGCTGCCGCCGAAGAATATCGAACTCATCGGCAATGCGTTGCTCGATATTCCGCATGTCCGCCGGATGCGCTTTGCCACTAAGGGCCCGGCGATTATGCCGATGAAAATCATCACGCATACCGAGTGGCTCGACGCGATTGCCGCAGTCGTCGAACGCGGCCGCAAACTCGGGAAAGATGTCGTGCTGCACACCCACTTCAACGCACCCGAAGAGATTACGTGGATCACGCAAAAGGCCATGGGTATGCTCTTCGAGCGCGGCATCTTTACGCGCAACCAGTCGGTCTTAATCCGCGGCGTCAACGATACGCCGGAGCGGATGGCAATGTTGGTAAAGCGTCTCGGACACGTCAACGTGCACCCGTACTACGTGTACATGCACGATATGGTAAAAGGTGTCGAGGAGCTCCGCACGACGATCCACACCGCGACCGAGACCGAAAAATTCGTTCGCGGCAGCACCGCCGGCTTCAACACGCCGACCTTCGTTTGCGATGCTCCCGGGGGCGGCGGCAAACGCGACGTTCACTCCTACGAGTATTACGACCGCGAGAACGGCATCGCCGTCTATGCCGCACCGAGCGTCAAGCCGGGTAAAGCGTTCCTCTACTTCGATCCGATCGACAAGCTCTCGCCCGACGCGCAGGCGCGCTGGATCGTCCCGGAGCTTCAGGAGCAGATGATCGCCGAGGCGCTGCGAAAGGCCGGCGCGCAGAACGAACAGCTCGTCTTGGCGTAGCATCGAGCGCACGGGGGCGCGGCACTTGTCCGTGACACGCCCCCGTGTTACAATCACATAGCGATGGCCGATACGCTAACGATCAGGCTCGACCCGAAGGATCGTGAGACGCTCCAGGAGCTCGCGCGCGCTCGCGGGCTCGGCATCAGCGCCCTGGTGCGCGATCTCGCAGAGGCCGAAGCGCGGCGCGTACGACATGCGGCGATTCGCGCGGAGGGCGAGCGCATCGCTGAATACCTCGCCAAGCATCCGGAAGCGCGCGAAGAACTCGAATCCTACGGCGTCCCGGCGGGAGAGCCGCGCTGACCCCCGACGCCGGCTCGATCGTCCTCGTCGATTGGCGAAGCGGCGCCCTTGCGCAAGAGCCCAATAAGATACGCCCGGCCGTCGTCATCAGTAATGCGGAGTTATTTCCGGAGAGCTACCCCAATGTTATCGTCGTGCCGTTAACATCCGACCAGAATATCGCGCACCCCACCTTCTCCCAGCGTATCGAGCCGACGTCGGGCAACGGCGCCACGCGCGTCTCGTGGGCATTAGCGCACCACGTCACGAGTGTTGCAAAGCAACGCATTGCAGCAACCACATCGCGTGTTGACGAACGACAGCTACAGGCTATCCGGGAGCAAGTCGCGTTAGCGATCGGCCGCTAGCGGCGCGTAGCGCGCATCGCAACGGGGCCTTTCGGGCGCAACGTCACCAGCGCAACCGTTTCGAGCTCGCGCTCGTCGCACAGGGTAAAACGAAACGCGCGCGCGAGCGTTGCCAACACGAGCACGCCCTCGGTCCAGGCGAACTCTTCGCCGATGCAACGGCGCGCGCCGCCGCCGAAGGGGACATACGCAAACTGCGGTGTATCGCCGCGCAGCCAACGCTCGGGATCGAAGCGCTCCGGATCGGGGAAGAGATCCGGACGCCGGTGCAGCACCAGCGGCGCGATCAGCACGGTCGTTCCCGCATCCACATCGTAGCCGCCGACGAGCTTCACCGGTTCGCGCGCCTCGCGCCCGAAGATCCACGCCGGCGGATAGAGCCGCATCGATTCACGAAAAACGCGGCGCGTATATTCCAGGCTCGCCCAGAGTTCCATTGGGTCGCGCGAAAAATCCGCGCCATCGACTTCGTCGTGCAACCGCCGCTCCACCTCGGGATGGTGCGCGAGCAGATACCAGGTCCAGAGCAGTGCATTCGCCGTCGTTTCGTGCCCGGCGAGAAAGAGCGTGAGCGCTTCGTCGCGCACCTGTCGATCGGAGGGACGATAGCCATCCTCCGCATCCTCGGCGGCGATCAAGAGCGAGAGCGCGTCGCCGCCGGTTTCCGCGCTCGCTCGTCGTTGCGCGATGAGGCCATAGACGATCTCATCGAGCCGCGCGCGCGCTTCGTTGAAGCGTCGCGTTACGGGCAGAAAGCCGAGCCTCGATCGAATCTGCCCGAGCGGACCAATCCCCGAAGGATAACTCTCCATCGTCGCCCGCAGTGCGGCGCGAACCTCACTCGCCCGCTCGCCGGCATCGACGCCGAAGAGCGTCTCGCTTGCGATGCGTAACGTCAACTCACTCATCGAGGAGTGCATCTCGATCGTCGTCGTATCGGCGTGCTCCTCGCACCAGCGCCGCGCATGCTCGAGCATCGCGCGAGCGTACGCAGCGATCCGTTCGCGATGGAATGCCGGTTGGACGATGCGACGCATCTGTCGATGCTCGGGCTCCTCGCTGGTGAGGAGACCGTTGCCGAGCAGACGACGCAGCGCGCGGCCGCCCTCGGATTTCACGAACGCATGCTGCTGTGTTACGAGAACATCTTTGATCTGCGATGGGTCGTTGAGAAAGAGAAAGCGTCGGAACGGAAGTTGGAACGCTGCGACCGCACCGTAGCGCTCGGAAACCTCGGCTAAAAACGTCGGTAACCGAAGGAACGGCTGCATGCCGAGCTTGGCAAACGTTTCTCCGCGGCTCGGCCCCGGTATCCTCGCATCCATGCTCGGCTCTTTCGCTCGTTAGGTTCCCTTTTCAGCCCCGGCATAGAAGATCCACTTAAAGAAGACCGCGGGCGTCGTCGTGAGAGCGTTCGGATCGCCGTAGACGAGATAGAACTCGTTGTGCCCGTGGAGGTAGTGAAACGCCGCGCTGAGATTATCGGCGAAGATCGGCGTGAACGTCGGCGTGAAGTACGAGGTCGGGAGGCTCGTGCCGTTGATGCGTCGCGCACCAAGCGAGAACGATGCGTCGCGCGAAAACTGCCAATTCAAGCTCGCCGAGTTCAACCATTGTTTGAACGAGGGCTCGGTCGAGCGATTCGACGTATAGCTGTTTTCGTTGAGGTTGAGCGAGAAGCTGAGGTTCCTCCGAATCGGCATAGTGTCGAAGAATTGCTCGCTCGTGGCATGGCCATGATAATACGGCCCCTCGCCGTACACGAGCCCCTTGCCGTAGTTCGAGTTCAGATTATAGCCGACGAACGCCCCGTTCCCAACGCTAAATGGAAGATACTCTCCATCGGAAGCGAGAACGAACGAACTCTGTTGGTAGACGTGGAGCGTCCAAAGGTTTTTGAAATCGATATTTATTTGATCCCCGGCATTGCTCTGAGCCGGCTGCGACAGGTGATTCCAGAAGTGTCCGTCATTGAGCATAACCGAGAGATCGAGCAGCTTCGACTTCGGCGAGAAATGAAACGTCTGTTGAAAAAACGATAAGTATCCGCCGATATCGTTCTGCTGCTCGTATCCGTCGACGGGGTTGAATTGCGAACCGATGAATTGGTGCGCCAATACGAACACGGTATTCGCCGTTTTCACCCCCGCTCCGATTTCGCCGTAGTGGGCTTGGCTGGGGTCGGTAACGAGCGTGCCGTCTTCACGAGCGTAATTTCCGTATGCGAACCAATGGCCGCGAGCGCTGAAATAGCCTCCATTGAGCGAGTTCGTGTTATCGAGGAGCGCAGGCGTATTCACCGTGACGCGCTGCAGATCGATCTGCTCGATTCCACTGCTTGAGGAATGCGCGAAATTCAGCGCGTCGGCGAGATCGGTTCGTTGGCTGCCGACGGCATCGAAGCCGGCAAAGGTGAGCGGGCCCTGCGTTCCTTCGACGCCGTACCCCTGACGAAAGGTGGGAATCGCCGGCGTATAGAGGGTCTGTGGGCAATTTTGACAGCCGAGCGTGTAATTGAACGCGTTCCCCACCTGCGTGAAAAACGGCCGCACCTCTTGATACTGCCGCGGAAATGCCGTCGGCGATATCGTTTGTTGATCGGTTTCGACGTTCGAGTAATCGGGATGGAACGAGCCGACAAAGGATGCCGTCGGCGTAATCGGCACCGCCATATCGAAGCCGATCTGCGAGGTCGCTCCCCCGGCGGCACCGGAACGAGCGACGCCGAGGAGATATGGCTGAAAGCGCGGGGCTGGACGGCTGGAGCCCGCACCGTGGGTACCCGTCGGGTTTACGCCGTCGAGCGTACCGACGTAGAGGGTATCGTCGGGATTCGTCGCGTTCGAATCGTAACTCCAAATATCGCTGACATTACTGCGTACTGCAAAGCGTTGAAACTGAGCTTTCCAGATATGCGAGCCGCCGCTGCGTACAATAGAGAACGGCACGTGCATGGTGACGACGTAGCCCGTTTTCGTAATGCGACTCGCCGCCTGCCAGTGCGGGGTATACGCGCTGTTTTCAGAGGAACTTTGAAAGCGCGCCCCGCGCGCGTTGGCGATAAATTGGTAAGAAAAGCCCTGGACGCCCTGGGGATTGAGCGAGACCTGCACGTTGTCGTCCCCGAAGACTCCGGGGCCGTCGCTCAGCGTCGATGCGACGACCGGCGAATGCTGGATGACGACGAACGCGACATCGAGCCCTTTGGGATCCTGGGCCACATACACGACGGGCGGGTGCGCGGCTCGTCGCCGATTGGTGAAGTCATAACGGAGCCGAATCCGCGCCGCTCCGTGCCAACTCGCGTCGACGCGCCCGGCGATCGCCGGCTCGTGCGCGAGCATCGGTACGTGAAGCACCGGCAGTGCGTCGGCGCGCGCCGCGGGCGTGCTCAGGCTGACGAGGAGCGTCGCCACCACGGCAGCAAGCGTCGTTTTCGAGAAGAGCATGCCGCTTATACTCCGAGCACGTCGATGCTGTTTCACATGGCGAGCCCGCCGTCGCTCATTTTTTCCTCAAAGGGTCGGGGTCGACGCGCGTTACCCGCCTGCGAGTTTCGCGATTTTCCCGCGTGCTGCAAACCACGCGACGATGCGCTCGCGGTGATCGCCCTGGATTTCGATGACGCCGTTCTTTGCCGTTCCTCCGCAACCGCAGAGTTGCTTGAGCGCCTTTGCGGTGGTCGCGAGCTCGCGTTCGGGCACGCCGTAGATGATGCTCGCGGTACTCGCACGCCGACGCTCGCGCGCGACGCGAATCACGCCGTCGTCGGGCGGAAGGGGATGGCCGTGCTTCGCACTCCCCGGGCGCGCCCTTGCCTGGAGATCGATCGCCCCACCCTCGCTGGAATAGACGAGCCTGCGGTTTTGGTCGCTCACGGCACCAGGGGTTCAAAAGCGCCCTCAGTCGCTCCCCCCCCCGGCAGCCCAGCGAGCTGTCGGGCGGTCATTTTTACACAGCCCCCTCTGCGAAAACGTGCTACGCTCGGCGACCGGAGGATCATCCAATCATGAAATTTACTGCTCGTATTGCCTTTGCTACCGCGCTGCTCGTCGGTTCGCTCGCTCTCGCTCCCGCGGCCGCTCAAAACGTTACCGTCGTGGTGAATGGCCAGGTGATGTCCTTCGACCAGGCTCCGGTCATGGTCAACAATCGGGTCTTCGTGCCGATGCGCGCGATATTCGAGCGACTCGGATCGACCGTTACGTACTCGAATGGGAATATTAACGCCCAAGGGAACGGACGCTCGGTGCATCTTGCGATCGGCTCGCTCAACGCATCGGTCAATGGGAATCCTCTAACCATGGATGTCGCGCCGTTTTTGGTGAACGGACGAACGGAGGTTCCGCTTCGTTTCGTCGCCCAATCCCTCGGCGCGAACGTGAACTGGAACGGCAACACCTCCACCGTGTATATCGGAACGTCGGGAAACAACAATACGTCAACCCCGCAACCCTACGCAACCCAGACGCCGAGCTACCAATCGTTTTACTTAAATAACGAGCACCCGGCAAACGGCGCAACGGTAAAAACGACGCATCCGAAAATTCATGCGACGTTCAACCAACAGGTCGATCTCAACTCCTTACATGTCAGCGTCGACGGAAACGACGTGACCTCGCTGGTCTATACCAATGCAAGCGGTTTCGACGTAACGCCCGGCTTCGCGCTCAACCCCGGCAGCCACAACGTTAACGTGAGCGGCACCACCTCGAACGGCGCGTCATTCAATACCGGATGGACCTTTTATACCTCCAATACGGCAACGGGTACGGCGCAAAATTATATCGTGAACGTTTCGCCGGCCCCGAACACGCGCACGGGAAGTTCGTTTACGCTCAGCGGCCGCACGCTACCGAATTCGCAAATACATATCGTGGCGACCGGCACCAGTACGATCGGCGGCCTCTTTCAAATCGGAACGGGTACGTTCCAATCCGACGTCACTGCCGATTCAAACGGCAATTTCAACGTGCCGATCTCGCTCAACGTGCTCGGAGGCGGCCAGATACGCGTCATTCTGACTTCGGTCTCACCCAATGGCGCCTCGGTCGAAAACCAAGTGGTATACGGCGTCTGATCGCTCTCGCGCACCAGGCCTCACGTTCCCAAACGTACAATTCGTGAGGTTGCGATGAAAAGAATCTGCGTGTTTTGCGGATCGCGCCCGGGGCGCGACGATACCTTCCTTTCCCTTGCTCGCAGCGTCGGCGCGGAGCTCGCCGAGCGCGGCATCGGCATCGTTTATGGCGGCGGGCGCGTGGGAATGATGGGAGCGCTCGCCGATGCGGCCCTTGCGGCGGGCGGCGAAGTCACCGGCATCATTCCACACGCCCTCGAACGAGCGGAAGTCGCGCACCAGGGGTTAACGGCGCTGCACGTCGTGATCTCGATGCACGAACGCAAAGCGATGATGGGGAATCTCTCCGACGCATTTCTCGCGCTACCCGGCGGCTTCGGTACGATGGACGAACTCTTTGAAGCCTTGACCTGGCAACAACTCGGCTATCACCAAAAACCGATTGCCCTGCTCGATAACGGTGATTTTTTTGCGCCGCTGATGGGGCTACTTCAGCGGATGCTCGACGACGATCTCCTGACGATCGAAAGCTACGGCCGCGTTCGGCTCGCGCGTTCGCTCGCCGACGTACTCGCCGATCCCGCGATGGCGCGAGCCCTTACTTCGTCGTCCGGTGCTTCGCAATAATCTCAGCGTAGCGCGCGCTCGCCTCGGTCGGCGTACGTTTCAATGCGGGATCGTTGTCGAGGTCGATATGGTAGAGCCCGAAGTCGCTATTGTCGTCGAAGGGTAAGCCCCATTCGCGATTCGAGGTGATGCTCCAGCAGAGATAGGCCTCGACCGGAACCCCCGCAGCGATGGCGCGGTCGACTTCGGCGACGTGCGCGGCGAGATACGCAGCGCGCGAGAAGCCGTCGGCACTGGTGACGCAGCCGTTTTCGATAACGACGATCGGCTTATCGGGAAACTGTTGGTGTGCTTGGCGTAAAATGCGCTCGAGCTCGCCCGGCCAGACCGGCGCCTGTGCGTACCGACACTCCGCCGCCGCACCGAGCCGCTGAAGCTCCCCGGGGCGAATCGAGGGAACGCCCCAATAGTAATCGAGCCCGACGAAATCGAGCGCTCCGACGCATTCGCGCGGGCAGAGAAATTCGGGCAGCGCTCCGAGCATCGCAAGGTTCCACCAATTGGTTCCGATCAGCGTGCCGAACATCGCGAGCGTCCGACGCCATTTATCGAAGATCTGCAGCCACGAACGCGTCGCCGAGATGCGTTCGCTCTGTCCGAGGGCGATAAACTCGATGCGCGGATCGTCGCTCTGCAAAACTTCGCGAGCGATTGCGTGCGCGAGATCGATCTCGAGGCCGCGATAGCCGCCCTTTCCGTCCGCTTCACAGAGCCCAGGAACGCCGGGGTGAATGCCGATGCGCATCTTCCCGCGTTTGCGAATCTGGACGACAGAGGCACCGATCGCGTGCTGGGGATCGGGGGGTGCGA
>JBMFXH010000079.1:0-9392 GCA_049964475.1 Vulcanimicrobiaceae bacterium | reverse complement strand
CCGGTGAGCACGACCATCGGGCATGCACCGCCGAGCTCTCCAACGCGGGCGACGACTTCATCGATCCGCGCGAGCGAACGGAGCGCATAATCGGTATCGCAGAACGCACAGGCGAGGTTGCAGCCCGCAAGCCGGACGAAGACGGCCGGGGTGCCGGTCCACGTTCCCTCACCTTGCAGCGTGTAGAAAATCTCGGTGACCTGAAGAAGGGGAGCGCGCTCGGTTGCATTCATCGAAGGTCGTTGGTGCGTAGCACCGCACAGGCCGTCGGTGTCTCCCAGAGAACGAGTTCGTCGAGCAGCGGAAGCGCGGCGGCGATGCGGGAGTGGATCCAGAGGAGCACGTTCTCGGCGGTTGGGTTTTCAACGAACTCGTTGAGCGTGCGGTGGTCGAGTCGATCGACGATCTCAGCTCCGATGACCGAGGTAATACTCTCGAAGTCGGCGACCATGCCGGTTGCGGGCCCGCTCTCCTGGAGCGCTCCCCGCAGCGCCACCTCCAGCAGATACGAATGCCCGTGCATGCGCGCACATTTACCCGCGTGGTGGGGAAGTGCGTGTGCGGCTTCGAATCGGAAGTGCTTGCGAATCTGTAAAACGGGCATAGCGGTCGATCTCGCTCTTTCGCGCCGCCCGTTCTCGAACCCTGATTGCCGTGGAAGGACCCCGCCCGAGACATGAAGCTGCGCACCAACCGTGAGGAACTCGTCGTCACCGCCGTCGCCGGGGTCGTCGCCCCTGCCCTGATCAACTCCGGCATCTACGATGTGAGCGCGGAAGGCGACCCCTTCGTGCTCCCCAGCGTCGGTGGAATCAACCCCAACGTGCGCATCGGCGACGGCGCGTTCGCCTTTCTCGCCGACCATATCGAGCCGGCGGTGAGCATGCGTAACAACGACGATCGGCTCAACATCGCCTTCAACGCGATGTCCTGCATCGGCAATCGCGTTCGCGTGCTCTCCGGCGATGCGAAGGGTGCGCTCGGCCGCGTTACCGGAACGCACGGCGGCGTCGAGCACGTCATCGCCGATTTCGAGCCGGAGAGCATGGAGAAGATGGCGATCGGCGATGCGGTGCAGGTGCGTAGTTGCGGGCTCGGCTTACGCTTACTCGATGCGCCCGAGGTGCGCGCTTTTAATGCCGATCCCGAGTTCCTCGACGCATGGGGCATCGAGGCGCAGAAAGGGCGCGTGCACGCGCGGGTTGCGAAGATCGTTCCGGCAACGGTGATGGGGAGCGGGCTCGGGCGTTCGACGGTGGTGCGCGGCGATTACGATATTCAGTGCTTCGACGACGAGATGGTGGAGCGCTACGGTCTGCGCGATCTTCGCTTGGGGGACATCGTTGCGATCGTCGACGCCGACAACTCGTTCGGCCGCATCTATCGACAGGGCGCGATTACGATCGGTGCGGTGGTTCACGGACGCTCGTTCGTCGCCGGGCACGGCCCCGGCGTAACGACGCTGCTAACTTCGCGTAGCGGAGCGATCGAGATCGCCGTCGATGCTACGGCGAACCTCGCAAGCATCTTCCCGGAGATGAAGGAGCGGTAAGCGCGGTTACAGCGCTTGCCCGGATTCGTGATAGGATCTCGCTATGAGATCGGAACGACAAAAACTCACCATCTGCGAATCCCGTTCGGGACGCGTTCTCGTCGAAGCGAGCCCGGAGCGCTACCAAAAAGTCGAAGGGAATTGGTACGTCGATCCCGCCGCGGTGAAGAGCGAATTTCTCGTCACGACGACGCACGAATACCACTGCCCGTATAAAGGGCGTTGCTTCTACGTCGATTTCAACGACGGCAGCAACCGGGCCGAACGCGTCGCATGGATCTACGACGATCCGAAGCCCGGCTGGGAGCACATTCGGGGGCAGTACGGTTTCTACGCCGGAGAGACGGCTGCAAAATTCGGTAAGACGCGCGACGAACTATCGGAGAGGTGACCGCGGCCCTCTCGAAATAGAGGCCGAAATGGGGAGTAGCAGCGATCGTCTCGCTGGGAAAATACGAGACGAGCGCTTATAGTATTCCGGCCGGTCCCATCGCTTCGAGGCGGCGTTTGAGATCGCTGAGGAAGCCGCTCGCAACGTAGCCGTCGACGACGCGATGGTCGAGCGACCATTTTCCCGACGAGAGTGAATGGCTAACGCGGTAACAGAGCGAGCCTATGCTTTCTTTCAAAAAAATGCGAGAAATGTAATAGTATTGTAAGCGGGGGGGGGTATCTTGGCATTGTCGCGTTAATTGCGCGCCACATTTTCAGAAAATCGCAAGTTAACACTTCGTTCACTGATAAGGAAATCTCGTGAATATATCGGCTGTTTCAGCAAGCAACGCATATCTTTTTCAGCCCCAGCCGCGCTCCAGCGGAATAAGCACCTCGCCTAAGGCGACAACGCCCGCGAACTCGAAGGCACCCAAGCTCGGTAACGACACCATGCACACAATGAGCGCATCGGGCACCGGCAAAGCGATTGGCGGGGCGCTCGGCGGACTCGCAGGTGGCATTGCGGGTGGAATCGGCGGCGAAGGCATCGGTGCGCTACCAGGATGGGCACTCGGGGCTGCCGCTGGCATTGCAGTCGGAGGCGAAATTGGAAGCCTCGCGGGCGACGCATGGGGATGGATAACGAATGCCCCCCTGGGCGGGAACGGAACTCCGAGTACAACCGCCTCTCCAAACCCTCAACCAGTGCCGTCACACGCCAGAGTTAAGAATTAGCCTATAGCGCATGGGCCCTTTTGCGAGTTCCGCTGACATATCGGTCCTTATGGGCGCTGTGGTTATTCTCCTGATAACTGGGCGTGAGTCGATGTGGATGCGAGGAGGTGCAGGCCTCGCCTTGATCGTTGGAATCGGCGAGGCCTTCCTCTTCCTGGCGCACGTACCTCAAAACCAGTTGATTCTAACTTATGCTCGTATTGGGGACGCGCTTGCAGGCATGGCGTTTGTTGTAGGACTCATACGTCGAGAACCGTTGTTTTGCAAAAAGTAAGGGGCGAAAGTGGATCTACCATGTTAGAAATCCGCCCATGAAGCAGTCAATCAGGCAGCTGGTAATGGAACAACATTTAGAAAGTCGTTGCTATCATGACCTTGATATACGGGGCGTGAATCGCTCTAGCGACTGCCCTACTTAATGGTAATTAACTGCTAGGAACGAAATGACTCTGCAGTATATATTCTTATGCGAAAGGGCGATCCTTACCAATGGAAAGCTAAATGTCGTTGGTTTAATGGAGCAAATTGCGCTTTCAGGAGTTCCCGCAACGATTCAACGAGGCTTTCCCTTGGTGCTCGCCATTTTATGGAAGAACGTTGCAACAAACGAAGCTGTAACTTTGCGTCTATGTTCGCCCAGCGGCGAATCTAGAGACTTCACCGCGCCTCCATTGACGGCGAAGTACGAAACGCAACTTCAAGTAACTGACCTTTGTGGGCTCACGTTAACAGAATCCGGAACTTATACTTTTAATGCATTAGTTGACGGTCGACTGTACGGTGCGGTTACGTTCGAGATCGTCGTGGTTCCAAGCTTCGGGGAGAGGAGCGCCTAGCGCGTTGAATTAGGAGTCCGTCTGCCCTCTCTGAAGGAGCGCCGGTCATTATGTCCACCGAAGCGCCTGGTGCCGCTAGGACGCTCGTCAATCCACCCGCTTAGCGCTTGGCAAAATATTGTCGCAATACCTCGGTGTGAGAATGTTGCTTGGCATCATGGCCTCAATAGCAGGTGAGAAGCAGCACTTTTAAAAACAAGAAAAGCGGAGTGCTCACAAATGAAGAAATTAATTGCCCTGTCCACGATTGTTTTTGTAGGGCTTTCGCTTGTTGTTATTTCTACCCGCATATTTGCTTACAGCAGTGCGGCAATCGTTGGTTCCGATGGTAAACCGCTTAACGGAATGGCTCCCTTGATGCTTCTTTTCCCCGCGCGCTCCCTTTCACAAAAACGGGTGGTGCGTGCGGTTCTTACTTTGCCAAAAATATCGAGTAATAGGAGCTGGTACGCGAACTGGGTCATGATAACAGGCTATTCGCCAACCGATGCCTCGCAGCAGGTATTCGTACAAGTCGGCCTTATTCGACAACCAAAACAAAGGGGCGCGCTTCATTTGTTTTTTGCATATCAGCGCCCGATCGACGGGAAATCCATTCACTTCGTCGATCTCGGCAAAGTCGCGGGAGGGGCTCACCGGTTTTCCATCTCGCTCGATGCCTCGAACGAGGTAGAAGCGAAAATGGATGGTCGGCTAGTCGAAAAGCGAATGCACATTGAAATGAACGACTCGTACGCGCAGATAGGACCTGAAGTCCGCGCAGAGGGAGACACGCTTTCTGGAAGCATAAGAAACCCTGAGGTCGTGGCTGGGACCCTTCGGGGGAAAATTATTCCCGCAGCCGTTTGCCGTTTCGACAATCACGGCGTTCAACTTAGTCCCACCGGTGGTGACACCTATGTCGCTACGGGGGTGTTCGACCGTTCAGCGCGAAGTTCGTTTATTGGTAAATGTGCCGATTTCAGCTCGTAGAGAAAGTTTGAATTGCTTGACAGAATAGCGCGGCGGCGAAAAGCCATTTTGCGCGCCCCCTGACGTCAGAGAGTGTACCATATCGCCAGGACTGCGGTCGAAGGTTGTGGCGCAACGTAATTGAGCTACAAGTGCGAGGGTGTCGTTTGCCGAACGCGTCGCATGGATCTACGACGATCCGAAGCCCGGCTGGGAGCACATTCGGGGACAGTACGGTTTCTACGCCGGAGAGACGGCTGCAAAATTCGGTAAGACGCGCGACGAACTATCGGAGAGGTGACCGCGGCCCTCTCGAAATAGAGGCCGAAATGGGGTAGGAGCAGCGATCGTCTCGCTGGGAAAATACGAGACGAGCGCTTATAGTATTCCGGCCAGTCCCATCGCTTCGAGGCGGCGTTTGAGATCGCTGAGGAAGCCGCTCGCAACGTAGCCGTCGACGACGCGATGGTCGAGCGATAGGCAGACGTTCATCATGTTGCGGATCGCAATAGCGTCGTCGGCCGTGACGACGGGGCGTTTCACCATCGCCTCCATCGTCACGATACCCGCTTGCCCGCCGTTGATGATCGGTGCGGAGGCGATGCTGCCGTTCGAACCGTTGTTGTTGACGGTGAAGGTGCCGCCGGCGAGATCGTCCACGCCGAGTTTATTGCGGCGCGCTTTATCGATGAGCTGCGCCGATGCAACCGCGAGGCCCTTGATCGAGAGCCGATCGGCGTTCCGAATCACCGGCACGACGAGGTTGGTCGGCAAGCCGATCGCGATGCCGATATTCATCTCTTTGTTGACGTAGATGCCCTCGTCGGTGAAACGCGCGTTCATCAGCGGAAATGCCGCGAGCGATTCGACGACGGCGCGAATGAAGAAGGGAAGCATGGTGAGCTTGAGGCCACCGGTTTCGTGATCGAATTTATCCTTCTCGCGTTGACGCCACTTCCAGAGGTTGGTGACATCGACTTCGACCATCGACCATGCGTGCGGCGCGGTGTGCTTGCTCTCGACCATGCGCTGGGCGATGATACGCCGCGCCTGGTTGAGCGGAATCGTCGTGCCGGGGAGCGGCTCGCCGTAGGTTGAGGTGCCGCCGGCGGGAGGCATCGCGTGCGTCGGCGGCATCACCGGCGTGCCGGTCGCGCCGAAATTCGTGCCGACCGCGATCGCTTGGCCGACCGCCGCGGCGGGGCCCATCTGCGCCGCGGTGAGCACATCTTGTGCGGTGACGCGGCCGTTTGCGCCGCTTCCCTGGAGCGCGCGAATATCGATGCGGTGCTCGCGCGCGAGTTTGCGAACCGCCGGCGATGCCATGCGCAGCGCCGCTTCGAGCCCGGCGATATCGAGTTCGGCGGGGCGAGCTGGCGGCGGAGCGGGGGTGGCATGCGCAGCTTGCGGAGCGGGTGCGGCATGCGCGGTGCTGCCGTTGCTCGGCTTCGGCGGTGCCGCCGCCGGGTCGGCGACCTGCTGCGTCGGTTCGGTGCCGTGCGCGTTGCTCTGGGTCGCGGCACCGACTTCGTCGATAATCGCAATCGGCGTTCCGGTCGCGACGGTTTCGCCTTCTTTTACGAGCACTTCGCGCAGCGTTCCGGTGACGGGCGCGGGAACTTCGGCGTTGACTTTATCGGTCGAGACTTCGACGAAGGCTTCGTATTTCTCGACGCTATCGCCGGGCTTCTTGAGCCATTGCGCGACCGTCCCTTCGGTAACGGTCTCACCGAGTTGCGGCATCGTAATCGTGGTCGCCATGTCGTTTCGTTTCTTTCGTTCTTACTATTAAAAGCGGGCGAGTTCGCGCATCGCATCGGCGATCTTCGCCGGCGAGGACATGTATTCGTGTTCGAGTGGTTCGGCGTAGCCCATCGCGGGTACGTCGGGGGCGCAGTGGCGGCGGATCGGGGCGTCGAGCGAGAAGAGCGCTTCCTCGGCGACCATCGCACTAATCTCCGCGCCGATACCGCCGAACTTATTGTCTTCGTGGACGATCAGCAGTTTGCGCGTCTTCTCAACCGACTGCAGAATCGTCGTCCGGTCCATCGGGCGGATCGAACGCAGATCGATCACTTCCACCGAGATGCCCTCTTCGGCCAATTGCTGCGCTGCTTCGAGCGCCCAATGCACGTAGAGGCCGTAGGAGACGACCGAGAGGTGCGTGCCCTCTTTGAGCACGTTCGCTTTACCGATGGGAATCGTGTAATGCCCATCGGGAACCTCGCCTTTGATTCGGCGGTAGGTGTTCTTGTGCTCGAGGAAGAGCACCGGATCGGGATCGTCGATCGCGGCGTTAAGCAGGCCTTTCATGTCGGCGGGAAACGCCGGTGCGAGAATTTTTAACCCCGGAACGTGATAGAAGAGCGCTTCGATCGAGACGGAGTGCGAGAGCGCGCCGCGGACGCCGCCGCCGTAGGGCGTGCGAATGACCAGCGGGCAGGTGTACTCGCCGTTGCTGCGATAGCGCGTCTTCGCCGCTTCGCCGACGATTTGGTTGAACGCGGGATAGATGAAATCGGCGAACTGAATCTCGGCGATCGGCCGCAAGCCCTCCATCGCCATGCCGACGGCGATGCCGACGATCGACGCTTCGGCGATCGGCGTGTCGATGACGCGCTGCGGGCCGAACTCTTTCGAGAAATCCTTCGTGATGAGAAAGACGTTTCCGCGCGCGCCGACATCCTCGCCGAGAATCACGGTGCGTGGATCGTTCTTCATCGCATCGTAGAGCGTCGCGCGCACGGCATCGACGTTATTCATGAGTTGCGTCGTTTGGGTGGGGCTGCTCACTGCCACGGCTGCCAGGCTCCTTCGTAGAGATGCGTGTAAAGATCGGCGGCCGTCGGGTACGGCATCGCCTCGGCGCGATCGGTCGCTTCGTTGGTCTCGCGTAAGACGTCGCGCTTGAGTTGCTCGACATCGGCGGCGCTCATGATCTCGTGGTCGAGCAGCACGCGCTCGAAGCGCGGTACCGGGTCCTCCTTGCGATGCGCCTCGACCTCTTCTTTGGTGCGGTAGGTCATATCGTTGTCGTCGGTCGAGTGCGCGAGGAAACGGTAGCACATACCTTCCAACAACGTCGGGCCGCCGCCGCTGCGCGCGCGGTCGAGCGCCTCGTTCACGTTGCCGTAGGTTTCGATCGGGTCGAAGCCGTTGAAACGATGGCCGGGAATGCCGTAGCCGGCGGCGCGTTTCCAAATCTCGGGCTGCCCCATCTGGTGCTCGATCGGCGTCGAGATCGCCCAGAGATTATTCTCGACGAGAAAGACGATCGGTAATTTATGGATCGAGGCGAAATTGACCGATTCGTGCCATTCGCCTTCGCTGGTGGTGCCGTCGCCGCAGGTGACGAGCACCGCGCGCCCGCGCTCGCCGCGATATTTCATCGCATACGCGGCGCCGACCGCATGCGGAATATGCGCCGCCAGAATCGACGAGAACGACATCAGCCCGGCGGCTTTGCTGGAGTAGTGGTTGGGAAACTGTCGTCCGCCGTTATGGTCGGCGGCGCGCGCGAAGAGCGAGAGCAGAATCTCGTACGGCGTCAGCCCGATGCCCAACGCGAGGCCGAGATCGCGATAATACGGTGCGAGCAGATCTTTGCCGCGCTGGAACGCCATAGCGGCGCCCGCTTGAAGCGCTTCGTGCCCCTCGCTCCCAAGCGCGAAGGGAATCTTTCCCTGGCGGTTGAGCTGGAAGCCGCGGTTATCGAGTTGTCGTTGTAAGAGCATGTTGCGGAAAATTGCCCGCAACTGATCGTCGCTCAAGCCGTTGCGCTCGAGCTTCTTGCCCTTCGTATCGGTCTTCGCCATCTAAGATTGTCCTTATCGTGCGTGAGTTATCGCCACGGATCGGTGGAATCCGCGTACACGTTCCGGTAGAGTTCTTCGCCGTCGGGGTAGGGCATCGCTTCCGCGCGATCGGTCGCCTCGTTGATCTCGGCGAGGATCTCGGCTTTCAAGCGCTCCAGCCCCTCGGGCGCGAGGATGCCTGCTTCGATGAGCCGCCGCTCGAAATTCGGCACCGGGTCGTCGCGACGATGCGCCTCGACCTCTTCGCGGCTGCGATAGGTGCGGTCGTCGTCGTCGGTGGTATGGGCGAGGAAGCGGTAGCACTTCGCTTCGACCAACGTCGGCCCGCCGCCGGTTCGCGCGCGGTCGAGTGCATCGGAGACGGCGAGATAGCAAGCGACCGGATCCATGCCGTCAACGCAGGTCGAGGGAAGCCCGTAGCCGGTCGCGCGCCGCCAGATATCGGGCTGCGCCATCTGTTTGGCAAGCGGCGTGCTGATCGCCCACTCGTTATTCTCGCAGAGCAGGACGACCGGCAGTTTATGGACAGCGGCGAAGTTGACCGACTCGTGCCACTCGCCCTCGCTGGTCGCGCCGTCGCCGAAGGTCGTGAGCACCGCGCGGCCGTGCTCGCCGCGCACCCGCAGCGCGTAGGCAGCGCCGACGGCATGCGAGAGCTGGGCGGCGATGATGGAGGAGATCGTCGCGATGCCGAGGCGCCGGCTCGCGTAGTGATGCGGGAACTGCCGGCCCCCGGAGAGATCGGCGGCGCGTGCGAAGAGCGAGAGCAGGACCTCGTAGGGGGTGAGCCCGACGCCGAGCGCGAGCCCGAGATCGCGATAGTAGGGGAAGAGCAGGTCGCGCCCGCGGGCGAAGGCCATCGCCGCACCGGCCTGGACGCCTTCGTGCCCCTCGCTCGCCGAGGCGAACGGGATCTTTCCCTGTCGGTTGAGCTGGAAGCCGCGGTTTTCGAGCATGCGCTGGAGCAGCATCGTGCGCAGCATCCCGACGAGTTGCTCGTCGGAGAGGCCCGCACGCTCGAAGGGCGGCGAGGGGTGATTGGTGGTAGCCACGGGGTGACGTACTCAC
>JBMFXH010000078.1:0-9433 GCA_049964475.1 Vulcanimicrobiaceae bacterium | reverse complement strand
AACACGTTGCGCAGCCTACTCGGGATGACAACACGTTGCGCAGCCTACTCGGGATGACAACACGTTGCGCAGCCTACTCGGGATGACAACACGTTGCGCAGCCTACGCGGGATGACAACACGTTGCGCAGCCTACGCGGGATGACGGGGTGCGATCAAACCAGACGTTCGTGCGTGCGGCGCTTCCAGAAGAACTCGTAGTAGCCGAATTGCAGCGCGAGCACGACGCAGAACGAGAGCGCGTACCCCATCCAGATTCCGTCGATGCCGAAGCGTTGCATCAACAGATAGGCCGCCGGCACTTCGACGAGCCAGATCGAGGCGATACCGTTAAACATCGGTACGATGACGTCGCCGGAGGAACGCACGACGCCGGAGATGACGCTCGAATTTCCGAAGAAGACGTAGCTCCATAACGTGATCGCGAGCAGCCCGGCGGCGATCTTCAGCGTCGGCATATCGGTGATGAACCATCCGAGAATGTCGTGCGCGAAAATATAGCAGAGGACGACGAGGAAGCCCACAACGATATAGTTGAGTACGACCGCCGCGCGCACGACGCTGCGGAGGCGATCCTCGCGACGCGCACCGATGCACTGTGCGCCGAAAATCGAGGCGGCGATCCCGAGTGAGACCGCCGGAAACTGCACGTAGCTCGCGACCTGATTGACGGCGCCGTACGCTGCGGTCGCCGACGGCCCGAAACGATTGACGAAACTAATGACCGCGACTTCGGCCAGCGCAAAGAGCACCACCTGGATACCCGTCGGAATGCCGATGCGCAACACCGTCCAGAAAATTTTCCAATCGACGATGAAATCGCGAAGCATCTCGCGATCGAGTTGCAGCGGATCGTTTCGCAAACGTAAGATCAGCAGCAACCCCAGTAATGCGAGGCTCTGCGCGATAATCGATGCCACCGCAACGCTGACCACGCCGAGGTGCGGCAACCCGAACCAGCCGAGAATGAAGGCCGGCGCGAGAACGATGCTCAGCAACGTCGAAAAGGTCAGCGCGTAGAACGGCGTCTTCGCATCCCCGACGCCGCGCATCACCGTCGTATACGTTATGTAGGGAAAGAGCACGGGAGAGAACAGAAAAAGCACGCGTGCATAGCGGTCGGAATCGTGCAGGATGCTCGCCGGCGTTCCCAGTGCAGCGAGGATACTCGGAGAGAGCAGCTCACCGAGTATGGCGACGACGATTCCCATCGCGAGCGTCGCACCCAACACCGTGCCGGCGATCTTTTTGACCTTGTGGATATCCTTCGCGCCATACGCTTGCCCGATCAAGACGGTGCTGCCGCTGCCGATACCGATGAGAAACGAAAAGAGCGCGAAAATCAGTGGAAAGACTGCCGACACCGCAGCGAGCGCATTGACGCCGATCAGACGACCGAGAAAAATGCTCCCGAAGGTCCCCGATGCCGATTGCATGATATTGCTCAGCATTAACGGGATGAGAAAAAGCACGAGGCTCTTCCACAGCGGTTTACTCTCGTCGAGCGGGTCGAAACCGCCGCGGCGCGCCGGCGCACTCGTTGCCATTCGTCGTGCGTTCGCGCAGTACGAGGGCAACCCCCTTCGGCAAAGGTGATCGCCGCGCGGGCGCGCATTATCGTTCGCATGCGGCTCGATAAGTTTCTCAAAGTCGCCCGGCTGGCAAAGCGACGCAGCGAGGCGCACGAAGCGCTCGAACACGGCCGTATTCTGCGCGATGGGAAAGCGTTGAAGCCCGGGCACCGCGTTGCGGTCGGCGATATGTTGGAGATTCATTACGTCAACCGTGTCGTCGTGGTTCGCGTACTCGACGTTCCGTTGCGCGTTACGCCCGCGGTGCTTCCCGCCGCCCTGTACGAAGTCGTCGAAACGCGACGCGAGCAACCCGACGAATGGATGTAGGCGCGATTCCGTGAACGCATCGCTCTCGACCGACGCAAAAGATGCGCTCGCGCGCGAGATGCCCAGTGAGGCACATTGCCGGCTCGCCCTGCTCGAAGCGCTCGTTCTTTATGGCGCGGTGCGCGAACGCTTCCACACCCAACGCAACGCCGTCGCTCGCCTCTTTTGGTCGCTGCTTCCCGACCGTAAATCCTTCGTCATCGAGTCGCAGCCCGTCAAGCGCTTACGCGGCGGCGTCGATTACAGCATTCGTATTCCCGACGAGCTGCTCGCGACGACGAGCAAACCGCGACGGCGTTGCGATCGCATCATGGAGGCGCGGGCGGCATTTCTTGCCATCGGGTCGCTGGCCGCCGAGACCGCCGGCTATCACCTCGAATTTACTCCGCACGATGCGGCGTTGGCCGCGCGCCTTGAGTCGCTACTCGCCGGCATCGGTTATCCCCCGAAACGCACGCAACGAAAGGCGCGCGAGGTGCTCTACTACAAGCACTCCGACACCATCGTCGAATTGCTGACGTTGTTGGGGGCCCACCGGACGGTGCTCGCACTGGAAGATATTCGCGCGATGCGCGAGACGAAGAACCGCATCCATCGTCTGGTGAACACCGAAGCCGCCAATCTCGACCGAAGTGCCGGCGCCGCAGCGAGCCAACGCCGGCTCGTGCTCGAGATCGCACGCGAGCACGGGCTCAAATCCCTCTCCCCGGCGCTGCGCGAGATCGCGGAATTGCGACTGAAGTACCCCGAAGCGGCTTTGGGCGAACTTGGGGCACGCTGCGAACCTCCGGTCTCCAAACCGACGGTCCAGAGCCGATTCTCGGCGTTGGCGCGCCTGCTGGGGCGCCTACGCGGGGAAGGATCGGCCGAATGATCCGGCGAGGAAGGGGCGGCCGCGTGCGACCCGGTAGAAGTACGGGTCAGCGGCTCGCCGCCTTCGCAGCGGGCGCTCTGGACGTGCTTTCTTTTACAACGGAGTAACGCATGCGCATCGGCATCAACGGCTTCGGCCGCATCGGACGAAACTTTACTAAAGCGCTGCTCGAGCGCCACCCGGAGATCGAAATCGTCGCCGTCAACGATCTCACCAGCGCCGCCGAATGCGCGCACCTCTTCAAACACGATAGCAACTACGGCACCTACCCCGGCACCGTCTCCGCCTCGACCGGCGAGATGACGATCGACGGACGCCGGATCGCCGTCATCGCCGAACGCGACCCGGCGAAGCTTCCCTGGAAACAGCACGGTGTCGACGTCGTCATCGAATCGACCGGGCTCTTTACCGATGCCGCGAAAGCGCGCGCTCATATCGACGGCGGCGGCGCGAAGAAAGTCATCATTTCGGCGCCTGCGAAGGGCGAGGATATCACCGTCGTCCTCGGCGTCAACGAGAAATCGTACGATCCCGCGAAGCACCACATCATCTCGAATGCGTCGTGCACCACGAACTGCCTTGCAACGGCGGTCAAGCCGATCGTCGACGGGCTCGGTTGGGTGAAGGGCTTTATGACGACGGTCCACTCGTACACCAACGACCAAAATATTCTCGATGCGCCGCATAAGGATCTGCGCCGCGCTCGCAACGCAGCGACGAACATCGTGCCGACGAGCACCGGGGCGGCAAAAGCACTCTACCTAACGATCCCCGAGATTCAAGGAACCTTCGACGGCTTCGCGTTGCGCGTTCCGACGCCGACGGTCTCGATGATCTATCTCGTCGCTCAGGTCAAGAAAGCGACGACGAAGGACGAACTCAACGCCCTCCTGCGCAAAGCCGCGAA
This sequence comes from Vulcanimicrobiaceae bacterium, assembly GCA_049964475.1. Lineage (GTDB taxonomy): Bacteria > Vulcanimicrobiota > Vulcanimicrobiia > Vulcanimicrobiales > Vulcanimicrobiaceae > JABEUX01. The sequence continues at coordinate 5,752 of JBMFXH010000078.1, read as the reverse complement.
CGGCGAGCTCAAAGAATACGTGCAGTTCTGCGAAGAAGAACTCGTCTCGAGCGACTTCAAGCGATCGCCGTACAGCTCGATCATCGATGCGGGCCTCAATAATGCAAACGGCGATCTGATTCAGCTCGCCGCATGGTACGACAACGAGTGGGGATATTCGTGCAGGCTCGCCGACCTGACGTCGCTGGTGCTGCATAGCCTGAAGGCCTAGCCCCATGTCCTTTGCGACGCTCGACGATCTCGACTGCAACGGCAAGCGCGTCCTCCTGCGCGAGGATTTCAACGTCCCGCTTAAAGATGGTGCGGTCCTCGATTACACGCGGCTCGATGCGGCGTTGCCGACGCTGCGCCGCTTGCAAGCCGGCGGTGCACGCATCGTCGTGCTCTCGCACCTCGGGCGCCCGAAGGGCAAAGTCGACGAGCGTTACTCGCTTCGCGTCGTCGCCGACGCGCTCGCGCGGCGCCTCGGAGCGCCGGTCGCCTTTGCCGCCGATTGCATCGGCGAACCCGCTCGGTCCGCGGTCGCCGCGCTGAAACCCGGCGAGATCGTCTTGCTCGAAAACCTCCGTTTCCACGCCGGCGAAGAAGCGAACGATCCGACGTTCGCACGGGCGCTGGCAGAGAACGGCGACCTCTACGTGAACGATGCCTTCGGCACCGCGCATCGTGCGCACGCCTCGACCGAGGCGCTCGCTCACCTGCTGCCCTGTGCCGCCGGGCCGTTGTTGGAATCGGAGATTCGCGCCCTCTCGGGGCTCCTCGGCTCGCCGACGCGACCCTTCGTCTGCGCGATCGGCGGTGCAAAAGTTCGCGATAAAGTCGCGCTCTTCACGCACCTGATGGATCGCGTCGATGCATTCTGCGTGGGCGGAGGCATGGCAAACACCTTTCTCGCGGCGAAGGGCGTGCACGTCGGCAAATCGTTGCGCGACGACGATCTCGACCCGGCGCGCGAAATTCTCGTCCGCGCCGACGGGAAGAGCGTGCAGATTCACCTTCCCAAAGACGCCGTCATCGCACCGAGTTTCGACGACGACGATCGTTCGCACGTCGTCGCGATCGACAACGTCGGCGATGAAATGATCCTCGATATCGGCCCGGCGACGGCGAAGCTCTATTCCGACACGCTGTCGCGCGCCAAAACCGTCGTCTTCAACGGGCCGATGGGCGTCTACGAAAAAGAGAGCTATCGCGCCGGAACCCGCGCGGTCGGCGATGCGATCGCTCGTGCTACCAAACACGGCGCGTTCACCGTCGTCGGCGGCGGCGATGCGGCGGCGGCGGCGATGCTCCTCGGCTTCGCCAATCGCGTCTCGCACGTGAGCACCGGCGGCGGAGCGACGCTGGAGTTTCTTGAAGGCCGGCCGCTTCCGGGTATCGCCGCGTTAGAACGCCCATGAAACGACGTCCGCCGCTCTTCGTCGGCAACTGGAAGATGAACAAGAACGCGTCGCAGACGCGTTCCTTCGTTGAAGCGTTTCTTCCGCTCGCCGCGCATCTTCCCCCGACCGTCGGCATCGCGATTGCACCGCCCTTTACCGCACTCGCCGCAGCGGCCGCAGCGCTTGGTTCGGAGCGCCGCGTCGCACTCGCCGCCCAGACGATGAGCGAATTTGCCGAGGGCGCGTACACCGGCGAGATCGCCGCATCGATGCTCGCGGAATTCAACGTTGCTTACGTGATTCTCGGGCACTCCGAACGCCGGCTCTATCAACAGGAGAGCGACGCGGCGATCGGTGCGAAGGTGCGCGCCGCGCTCGCCGCCGAGATCGTACCGATCCTCGCGGTCGGCGAGACGCTGGAGGTTCGCGAAGCCGGAAACGCCGTCGCGCACGTTCTCGCGCAAATACGGAGTGCGACCGGCGATCTCAGCGAGGAGCACGCCGCGCGCATCGTTCTCGCCTACGAACCGATCTGGGCGATCGGCACCGGGAAAAATTGCGACCGTGAGAGCGCCCAAGAAATCGCCCACGCCATTCGGCTCGCTCGAAAAGGCTTCGCCGATATCCCGATTCTTTATGGAGGCAGCATGAAACCCGAGAATGCCGCAGGGTATATGGAGATGCCCGATATCGACGGCGGCCTCGTCGGCGGCGCATCGCTCGACGCCCGCTCGTTCGCCGCGCTGATCGCCGGAGCGATCGCGGGATGAAGTATCGCCCGGTCGTGCTCGCGGTGCTCGATGGCTGGGGTTATCGCCCCGAGACGCACGGCAACGCTATCGCGGCGTCGCGTTTACCGCATTACGACGCGCTGCTCGAACGCTATCCGCATACGCTGCTCGAGGCGAGCGGCGAAGCGGTCGGCTTGCCGAAAGGGATCATGGGCAACAGCGAAGTCGGGCATATGAATCTCGGAAGCGGTCGCGTCGTTCCGCAAGGCGTCGTCGTCATCGACGACGAGATCGCGCGCGGCGAATTCGCACGAAACCCCGTCTTGCTCGAGACGTTCGCGCACCTTCGCCGCACCGGCGGTCGCTTGCACCTGCTCGGACTGCTCTCCGACGGCCAGGTTCATAGCTCGATCGAGCATCTTTTTGCGCTCATCGATCAGGCATCTGCAGCGCATATCCCGTTCGTTATCCACGCCTTTCTCGACGGCCGCGACACGCCGCCGCGCTCGGCGCACCGCTACATCGATGCGCTTGAGAGCCGGCTCGCCGCACTCTCGGCCGAAGGAGCGATCGCGACGGTCTCCGGGCGCTTTTACGCGATGGATCGCGATTCGCGTTGGGAACGGACGCAAGCCGCCTACGATCTTCTCGCCGCAGGGAAGACGGAGCGCCGCTTCGCCACCGCGGCCGATGCGTTGGAGTACGCCTACGCGCGCGACGAGAGCGATGAGTTCGTCGTGCCCTCCGCGGTCGGCAAGACGCGAACCGTCGACGACGGCGATGCCTGTATATTCTTTAACTTTCGCCCCGATCGAGCGCGGCAGTTGACGACACTCTTCGAAAACGACGAGCGCTACCACGATCTGCTCTTCGTCACGATGACGAAGTATGACGAGTCGTTTCAGAACCCGGTCCTCTTCGGCCCGCGGCCGCAGCACAATACCTTCGGCGAGGTGCTCTCGCATGCCGGATTACGGCAATTACGTCTCGCGGAGACGGAGAAATACGCGCACGTTACCTATTTCTTCAACGGCGGGCGCGAGGAGATCTTCCCCGGCGAGGAACGGACGCTCGTCCCCTCCGATCGCAGCGTCGCCACCTACGATCTCGCACCGCGGATGAAAGCACGCGAGATTACCGACGAGGTGCTCGCCGCGCTTGCGTCGGGATCGTTCGATGCCGTGGTGATGAATTACGCCAACGCCGACATGGTCGGCCACACCGGGAAGTGGGAGCCGACGATCGAGGCCTGCGAAGTGCTCGATGCCTGCATCGCCGAGCTTTCCCAGGCGGTGCTCGCCGCCGGCGGGCTGCTCGCGATAACGGCCGACCACGGAAATGCCGAAGAGAAAATCGACGACGCCGGCAATCCGCTCACCGCGCACACGACCAATCCCGTTCCACTTATCCTCGTTGCCGAGCATTTGGAGAGCGGCCTGCGCGAGGGAGGAAAGCTCGGCGACGTCGCACCGACGTTGTTAACGTTGATGGGCCTTCCGGTGCCCGCGGAGATGACCGGATCGATTCTTCTCGAACCCTAATCGCAACGACCAACAAGGAGGTACCACCCATGATCGATCGACGCGCCCCTTCGGATAAAGTGCTCTCGCGCGATGCAGCCACCATCGAACAACTCGCCGGAGGCAAGATCGACGTCGCGATCATTCTCGGGACCGGGCTCTCGACCGCGTTGCACCAGCATTGGACCTTTAACGCCGTACCGTACGACCGGCTTCTCGGGATTCCGGTCGCGCCGCTGCTCGGGCATGCAGGCGAAGTTCTCGTCGGCGTCTGGCGCGGGAAGCGCGTCGCTGCATTCGCCGGACGCGTGCATCTCTACCAAGGATTCTCCGCGCAGCAAGTGACCGCGACGGTGCGGCTCGCCGCCGAAGCCGGCGCCGGCACGATCGTGCTCACGAACGCAGCAGGCGCGATTAACGAGAGTTACGCCCCCGGCGATCTCATGTTGATCGCCGATCAACTCAATCTGACCGGGCATAATCCGCTCGTCGCCTTGCCGCAACAGAATCTCTTTCTCGATTGCAGCGAACTCTATAGCGAGCGCCTGCGCGCCCACCTACGCGCCGCCGCCGGTTCGCAGACGCTGCACGAAGGCGTCTATGCCGGGTTACTCGGCCCGACCTACGAGACGCCCGCCGAAGCGCGTTGGCTTCGTACGATCGGCGCCGATGCCGTCGGGATGTCGACGGTGCTCGAAGCGATTATCGCAAAGTATCGCGGCCTCAATACCGTCGGCGTCAGCGTTATCACCAATCACGCGGGCGCTCCGGCGACCGGACACGATGCGGTCAACGCTGCGGCGACAAAGGCGGGCGACCGGCTCGCCGATCTCCTCGACGCGTTCTTGATGCACGTCTAGCGTGCTGCGAAAACCCGTACGCGGGAGTTATCGCGCGAGTCGATAGCTGCCGCTCGCATCGATCGAGAGACGCACTCCTTCGATGGCGACGCTGCGGGTAACGTGATCCCAGAACGTCAACACCTTCAGCGCGACCGGACGCAGCCGCGCGATGTATTCTCGCGCGCGCCGCGAGAGCGTCAGCGCATCGCGCGCCCATTCCGGACGATCGGGAGAGAACGGCGGCGCCTCTAATTCGATCTCCGCAACGTGCGGAGCGATCGCCGCGAGCGGATCGGTATAGCCGCGCTCTTGGCTGCGCTGCAGCCCTTCGCGCTCAATGCGCCGCATGGACGTAGGGCTGCGCGCGCAGCTCTTGAAGCGCGCTGATGTGTAGTTGCGAGACGCGCTGGCGCGTGATCCCCAAGCTCGAACCGACGGCGGCGAGCGTCGCTCCGTGCAGATAGTGATCGACGACGACCGTGCGTTTCCGAGCCGGCAGCTGCGAGAGCCCCGCGCCGACCGCCGCATCCCGTTCGTTGCGCAGCACGGCGAGCAGCGGATCGCCGCTCCAATCGATCGGCACGCGCACGCCATCGGGAAGTGGTGAATCCAGCGAGAGTGGATTGCGTTCGGCGACCTCGGCGGCGCTCGCACGATACTGCGGGAAGAGCTCCTCGAGCGCGCGTTCGCTCGGCATCGCGCCTTCGCGAGCGGCGAGCGCAAAGCGTTCGCGTTCGACCGCGCGCAAGACGCGGCGCGCACGCTCCCCGACCGGGTCGCGGCGGCGCAACGCATTAATCATCGCACCGAAGACGATCTTCGCTGCGTAGCCTTCGAGCGGGATCCCCAGCGATGTGTCGTAGCGATCGACCGCGCGCACGATGGCGAGATAACCTTCGCCGAGCAACTCTTCGTGCTCGGCCTGCCGCACCACGCGTTTGACGCGCCGTGCGAGGCGGCGCACCAACGGCACCAGCGAGAGAATCGTTGCATCGCGTTTCGTCATCGCGCCGCACCCATCTGCCGCGCGATCTCTTCGGCGAAGGGCTGCAACACCGCAGAGCCGACCGGGCCGAGCGTTTTTCCCAGCGGCGCGAGCGCACTTTCGAGCAACACGCTCTCTAACGTCGCGAGCACCGGCGCATCGACGGCGTTAGCCACGATTGAGATTATCCGCGATGCGTAGCATCTCGTCGGCGGCTTGTACGCCTTTCGCATTCGCTTCGTATGCCCGTTGCGCGCCGAGGATCGCCATCATCTCCTCGACGACCGAGACA
>JBMFXH010000077.1:0-9473 GCA_049964475.1 Vulcanimicrobiaceae bacterium | reverse complement strand
CTGCTCGGCAAACGCGTCGACTATTCCGGCCGTTCGGTCATCGTCGTCGGCCCGACGCTGAAGTTGCATCAGTGCGGACTTCCCAAAGAGATGGCGCTCGAGCTCTTCAAGCCGTTCGTGATGAAGAAGCTCGTCGATCGTCAGTTAGCGCATAATATTAAGAGCGCGAAACGTATGGTCGAACGCGTGAAGCCCGAAGTGTGGGATGTCCTCGAAGAGATCATCAAAGAACACCCGGTGCTGCTCAACCGCGCACCGACGCTCCATCGCCTCGGCATTCAAGCCTTCGAGCCGGTTTTGGTCGAAGGCAAGGCGATCCATCTGCATCCGTTGGTCTGTACGCCGTACAACGCCGATTTCGACGGCGATCAGATGGCCGTCCATTTACCGCTCTCCGCCGGCGCGCAAGCCGAGGCGCGCATCCTCATGCTTTCCTCGAACAACACCCTGTTGCCGGCGTACGGGAATGCCGTGTCGATCCCGACGCAAGATATGGTGTTGGGGCTCTACTACATCACGTTCCAACGCGATGAATATAAAGGGCCGGCGCGCGGCGAGATTACCGAGAACTTCGATATCACCGAGCGCCCTGCGAAGAAGCATGCGCCCTCTGCCGATGCACCGGGCTCGTTGCCGACCTTCTCGAGCTTCAACGAAGTCATGCTGGCCTACGAAAGTCACGCGATCAAACTCCAAGAGTGGATCTACGTCCGCTTCAAGGGTGAGTTGATCAAAACGACCGCCGGGCGCGTGATCTTCAACAGCTCCTTCCCCAAGCATTGGGACCATGCGTTCGTCAATCAAATCATCGATAAGGGCGCGCTCAAAAAGCTCATTACCCTTTGCTACCGTAACTACGGCAACGCCGAAACGGCGATGTTCCTCGATGCGGTCAAGGAGTTGGGTTTCCGTTATGCCACGCGCTCGGGCACCTCGGTATCGGTAAGCGATATCGTCGTTCCGCAAGCCAAGCACGCGATCATCGAGAAGGCGCAAGCCGAAGTCGACGAGCTGCATCGCTTCTACGAGCAAGGCTTTATCCGTCAGTCCGAGCAGTACAACAAGACGATCGAGATATGGTCGAAGGCGTCGGAAGATGTGACGCAGGCGATGCAGAAGGCGCAAGAACCGCTCAACCCGGTCTTCATGATGGCGACCTCGGGCGCTCGCGGCTCGATCGCGCAGGTGAAGCAGCTCGGCGGTATGCGCGGCTTGATGTCCGATCCTAGCGGTGAAATTCTCGAAATTCCGGTCAAGGCTTCGCTCAAAGAAGGCTTGACGATGTTCGAGTACTTCATCTCGACGCACGGCGCCCGCAAGGGACTCGCCGACACCGCGTTGCGTACCGCCGACTCCGGGTACCTCACCCGCCGTTTGGTCGACGTAGCGCAAGACGTTATCGTCCGCGAAGACGACTGCGGCACTGCCGACGGGATCCTCGTGTACGATATTCGCGTCGGCCGCGAGATCATCGAACCGATTACCGATCGCATCATCGGGCGTCGCTGCGCCGAAGATGTCGTTCACGGGAAAGAGACGCTCGTCAAACGCGGTGAAGAGATCGACGAAGATAAAGCAAAAGAGATCGTCGATGCCGGCATACCGACGGTGAAGATCCGCTCGGTGCTGACCTGCAAATCGAAATACGGCGTCTGCTCGGCGTGTTACGGTCGCGATCTTGCCACCGGCAAGCACGTCGATATCGGTACCGCCGTCGGTATCATCGCCGCGCAATCGATCGGCGAGCCGGGCACGCAGTTAACGTTGCGTACCTTCCATACCGGCGGTGTGGCGACCGAAGATATCATCACCGGTCTTCCGCGCGTCGAGGAAATCTTCGAAGCACGCAAGCCCAAGGGCGAAGCGATCGTCGCCGAGATCGCAGGGCGCGTCTCGTTCGGTGAAGACAAGATTCACCGCACGGTTATCGTGACCGACGAAGCCGCACTGTACGATGAGAAGAACCAGCCTCCGGTCTACGAGATTCCGCAGGGAACGCATCTCGCAGTTACCGAGGGACAACTCGTCGAGCCGGGCGACCGACTGACCGAAGGCTCGCTCAACCCGCATACGATTCTGAAGTACAAGGGCGAGACCGCGCTGCAAGATTATCTGGTCCAAGAAGTGCAGAAGGTCTATCGTTCGCAGGGCGTCGATATCAACGACAAGCATATCGAAGTCATCGTGCGTTCGATGTTGCGGAAGGTGAAGATCACCGACGGCGGTGCGACGCATCTCCTTCCGGGGCAGACCGTCGAATCATCGGTCTTCAACGACGCCAACGAAAAGGCACGCAGTGAGAAGAAGGACGTCGCCGAGGCGCTTCCGGTCTTGCTCGGCGTTACCAAGGCATCGCTTGCGACCGATTCGTTCCTCTCGGCAGCGTCGTTCCAAGAAACGACGCGCGTCCTTACCGACGCGGCGATTCGCGGAAAATACGATCCGCTGCTGGGCTTGAAGGAGAATGTGATCATCGGCAAACTCATTCCCGCGGGAACGGGTATGTCGCGCTATCGCAATCTCAGTATCCAACCGCAGGGCGAGGATATCGATGCCGACGGGCGTCCGCTGCATCCGCAGTTCGATACGAGCTATGCCATGACCGCCGACGAAGCGGCCCTCATCGAAGCGATGGCGGTCGGCGGCGGCGGCGCCGCCGATACGAGCCGGCTCGCATCGGCGTACGAGCGGAACAACGCGCCGCCGACCGTGCATTATGAAGGCGAGTACGCCGAGCACGAATCGGTTCACGTTGCGAAACCGCGTACGCAGTACGATCAACGCAACGGCATCAGCATCGAAGAGCTCTAAACCGCCGAGCTCCTCGTAGCCCAGAGAGACGGGAAGTTCGCTTCCCGCCTCTCTTCTGTGCCAGGCACGTGGCACAGCCCGGTGAGAGAGTAGGCTGGATGAACCAGCTCGAACTCGCCGCCCGTCTTCCTCGATTCCGCTCCCGGGCAGCCCGCGATGCGATCGTCGCGGCACTGGGCTATCCGCAGCGCTGGGCCGAGCGCTCGCTCCCCACTGCTGCCGCCGCACGCTTCGAGGCGCTCGTCGCCGAGGAGATCCGCGAAGGGATTCGCCCCGGTCTGCTCTTCGACGCACGCGACGCACTCGTCGTCGGGATGCGCGGCTTTGCGCGCAGTGCGCTCGCGCGAAAGCTCCGGCGGCTGCGCCCGGCACAGATTCTCGCGCGCGGCTCCAAAGCACGGCCATTCGATGCGCTCGTTCGCGCTCCCGACGGCCGGAGCGTGGCGATCGTGGTACGGCCGATGCCGACCGGGGAAGCGCGGCTCGACATCTATCGCGCTCTTCGCATCGCGATCGAGCGCGCCGGCGGAAGCGAGGTGCTCGCTGCGCTCTTGTTGATCGACCCGCTCACCGGAGCCTCGCAGAGCATGCGGCTCGACGAGATCGCGCGTCTCCAACGGGGGAGCACAGCGGCGTAATGTCGGAAGAATGGCGACGTGGTCGAGGTCTTCTATCGGTATCGCGTTCATCCTCAACAAGCGGCGGCGTTCGAACATGCCTTCGGGCCGAACGGCCCCTTCGCGAGCCTTTTTAAAACGCATCCGGGCTATCGCCGCACGCGCCTTTTCCGGCATCGCGGCGAGGAAGATATCTATCTTTCGGTCGATGTGTGGGAGAGCAAGAGCGACTGGGATGCCTTTCGCGCAGCGCATGCCGAGCGCTACGCGCAACTCGATCGTGAGTTACATTTGCTCTATCTCGAGGAGCATCTACTCGGATTCTTCGAGGGTGACGAAGAGTATCGCGCGCCGTTCGAGGCCTCGGTCTAACCCGCGATCCCCTTCGGCGCGAAAGGGTGCTCGCGCACCGGCAGGCAAATGAGTGGCCATGAGCACAACCTTCGGCCGAACATCGACGGCCTCGCAGAGCTCGACGCTGAAAGTCGGTGACGCAGCGCCCGATTTCAAGCTTGAGAGCCATCTGGGCGAAAAATTTTCGCTCGCCGATCGCAAAGGCGTCGGCCCAACCGTTCTCGCCTTCATTCCGTTCGCTTTTACCCCGACTTGAACCAATGAGATGCCCGGCTTCGAACGCGCTCTTCCGCGTTTCGCCGAGCATGATGCCCAGGTCGTGGGCATCTCCATCGATTCGGTTCACTCGTTGCGCGCCTGGGCGCTGAGCATGGGCGGCATTACCTATCCCTTGCTCGCCGATTTCTGGCCGCACGGCGAGGTCGCGAAAGCGTACGGCGTCCTCCGCGACGGTGGTTTCGCGGAGCGGGCGGTCTTCATCATCGATCGGAACGGTATCGTCCGCTACATCGATATCCATGCGATCGGCGAAGCACCCGACCCCGAGCAGGTGCTCGAGAAACTCGCGGAGCTCTAGAAGCTCTCCAGAGATTCCGTAGCGCTCTCGATGACGGCGCGCACTCCGCCACCCAGCTGGCAGAGTGCGCGCGCAGAATCGAGGCATGAATGCCTTTTCCGCTCTCGGATTGCTTGTCGACTCCCAACCCGAGCGTCCCCCCGCCCCAATCGCGCTCTATGCCTGGGGCGGAAGCGCACTGAACGCGGCCGTCGAGGCGGCCATCGTCGAGCTTCTGCCGGGCTCGTCCCGCCATCGCGGCTCCTATGCCCTGTTGCTGCGCTCCCCGGGGCGAAGCGTGCTCGCGGCGCTCCCGGTGCAGCGCGCTCGCGGCGATATCGCCGCCTACGCGCGCTACCTGGCCCGCTGCGGCGCGACCCGTTCCGTCTATCTTTTCGCGCGGAGCCTTCCCGACGCAGCGGCGCTGCGGCGCGCTCGGCGCGCGGGGGTGGAGATCGTCGTGAGCCCGCTCGAGGCGCTCGGCGCGATGACGGTCGTCCATCGGGATGCACCCCCGCCTTCAGCGCGAGCCCAGGATGCGGCGTGATACTTGCGCAAGACCTATGATTACCATGCAACAACACGCCAAGATTGCTGTCGTCGACGACGACCGCATGCTGCGCGAGATGATCGAGTTAGGCCTCACGCAAGAGGGCTACGAGGTCAAGAGCGCGGCCGATGGGCAGGCGGCGCTCGATCTGGTTCGCACGTTTAATCCCGATGCAATTCTTCTCGACATCATGATGCCGAAGATCGACGGTGTGACGCTGGTGCCGATGCTGCGCAACATCACGCAAGCGCCGATCCTCATGCTCACCGCCAAGGGCGATCTCGACGATAAACTCAAAACGCTCGGATCGGGTGCCGATGATTACGTCGTCAAGCCGTTCCTCTTCGAAGAGTTGATCGCGCGCCTTCAGGCGCATCTACGGCGTCCGCAGATTCACGAAGACGAGCAGATTCGCTGGAACGATCTCGCCCTCGATCTCGGATCGCGCGAGTTGCGCCGCGGCAGCGAACGCATCGAACTCACGCAACGGGAGTTCGATCTTCTGGCGGTCTTCATGCGCGATCCACGCCGCATTTTCAGTAAGGAGCACTTGCTCGAACTCGTCTGGGGGCATGATTTCGAAGGCGGCCCCAATATCGTCGAAACCTATATTTCGTACCTTCGAGCGAAGGTCGATAAGGTGGGTGCGACGAGCTCGTTTCTGCGGACGGTGCGCGGCGTTGGGTACGGTTTAAGCAACGGATGATCGGGCGCGGATCGCTCGCGGCTCGCCTCGCCGCCCTCTACGCGACGATGCTTGCAGTCGTCGTGCTGTTGGTGATCGTCGCCTCGTCGATCGCGCTGGTCTTCGAGCTCTCGCAATTTACGCACGATATTATCGTTGCCAAACACGATGAGGCGCGCTTTCTCGCCGAGACCGCGCAACGCGATGGAGAGTCGCTCAAGAGCGCTGCGCCGCACATGATTCACGAACTCTCGGGGATCGGGCTCGACGTGGCGATCTATAACGAGCAGGGCACGCTCCTCGCCGGCGACCCATCGCTGCACCCCCCGCTGCTCGCGCACGTGATCGCTCAACGGCGCCGCGAGCGCGCGCATCCGACGCGCCCCGGCGGTTTCCCCGAGAATCGCGAACCCTTTGGGCTCGCGATCGTCAACGGCGGCTACGTGGCGTTTATGCCCTCGATGCCGCTGGTCTTCGTTGCACTCTTTCCGTACTGGCGAACGGTGCTCACCATCGGCGTGCTGGCGATTCTCGTGGCCTTCGTCGTCGGGCGGCTCTTCGCGCGCGAGGCGCTGCGCCCGCTCGACGATGTCGCGACAGCCTTGCGCTCGCTCGCGCAGGGCGACTATACGCCGCGAACCTTTATCATGGGCGGTGGCGACGAGATCGGCAACCTCACCGGCGCCTTTAACGACGCGGCGGCGAACGTCCATCAGGCGATGGAAGAGCGCCGCGCGACCGAAGACCGCATGCGACGCTTCGTCGCCGATGCCGGGCACGAGTTGCGTACGCCGCTGACCGTCATCAGCGGCTATATCGACGTGTTGCGGCGCGGCGCATTAAACGACGAAAAAATCGCGCGGCAAATTTTGGGGACGATGACGCTTGAAAAAGAGCACATGCGCAACCTCATCGATCGTCTCGTGCGCTTATCGCGTCTCGATTCCGAAGCCGCACCGCTCGCCGAGCGGCTCGATGTCGCCCAACTGCTGCGCGACCAAGTCGATGCTGCACGCCGTTTCGACGAGCATCGGAGTATCGATTACCGCGTTGACAGCGTGCTCGCCGTCGTCGCCGACCCGCGCGAGATCGGTGAAGCGCTCTGGAACGTGGTCGAGAATGCGTTGAAATATGCCCCCGACGCGGCGATCCATCTTCGCGGATCGCGCGAGGATGGGCGCGTCGGCATCATTGTCCGCGACGAAGGGCCCGGTATGAGCGAACTCGAGCGCTTGCATGCATTCGAGCGTTTCTATCGCGGCGATCAGCGCGGCGAGATTACCGGCAGCGGGCTCGGGCTCTCGATCGCCAAGCGTGCGGTCGAACGTGCCGGGGGAACGATCGCGATCGAGAGCGCTCCGGGGCGCGGAACGACGGTGACGATCGAACTCCCCGCCGCCTAAGGCAACATCGAACAGTTCCTCACACTTCCTCAGCAAAATTAAAGTTGGAACCACGATGATGGTGCGATGATCCGTCGCTTCCTTTCGATCGCTATCCTCGCGTCGGTCGTACTCGTTGCTCCGTCCCTCGCGCGCGCGCAGAGCTCCGGCGGAACGATTGCGATAACGATCGTCGATGCGAAAACGAAGAGCCCCGTTCCGCTCGCGCGCGTACTTCTCGATGGGCCGATCCTGGCCAGCGAGATCGCGACGAGTGCCGGCCGGGTAACCTTCACCGATGCTCCGGCGGGGATCTATCGCGCACGCGTCTTCGCGCGCGGCTATCGTGCCGTTACGTCGGCCCCCTTTGAGATCCTCGACGGCGAACGCGTGAGCCTCGCGGTCGCCCTCGCACCGAGTAGCGACCTGCGCGTGATCGCCGTCGTGCATTCGGTCTCCAGCGTCCGCATTTCAACCGATTCCATCGGCGCCGACTCCGCGCAACGTAAGCTCTCCGGCGATCTCGCCGATGCGCTCGGAAAACTCTCGGGCGTGAGTATTACGTCTAGCAGCGACGATACCGATGCGGCGCAGACGATCTCGCTCGACGGCCACGACGCAAGCCAAACGGCGATGACCCTCGATGGCATTCCGCTCAACGCCCCGGGCAGCGCGGGCGACCTGCGCATGTTTGCCGGCGATCTCTTCACCGGAGCTACGGTGCATCACGGCCCGCAGATCGGTGGGCTCGGTGGCGGTGTCGATTTTCGTACGCTCGAGCCGACGCTCTCGTGGCAGAGCGAAGGGAGCATCTCCACCGGAAGCAACGGTCGCAATAATGAGTCGCTCGGGCTGAGCGGCTCGATCGGGAACCTTGGGATCGCCGCGATGAGTACGACGCGCACCAGCCCCAGCCTCGCCGACGGCATGCGCTACCTCGATGCCAGCGGGCTCGATTACGTCCACGATGGAGGCATTTGGGTCGCGGGTGATCTGCTCAAGGCGAATCTGCGGTTGCCGGGGGATCAGACCTTGGCCGCGAGTTTCATCAACTCCACGCGCAGTATCGGCTTGCTCTGTCTGCGCGTAAGCGCGGCGTTGCCCTGCGGCTACGGCCCCGGCAATAACGTCTCGGGAAGCTTTTCGCTCTATTCCCTCGGCGATCAAATATTGACCGGATCGACGGCGATCTCGGCGACGCTTTACGGGACGGTCGGCAGCAATCTCTTCGATCTGCGAAACCGTTTTATCGACGGCGTTGCCGCTCCGGCGGGGAGCAGCATGCAAATGCGTTCGACGGGATTTACCGTCTCGGCGGAACTCCCGGCGATGCGCCGACATACGTTCTCGATCCTCGCCTACGACACGAACTCATCGCAGGTATCGACACCGTTGGTCGCGAGCAACGCCGCGTTTTATAGCTCGCAGCAGCAGGGAAGTTACGGCGCCTTGCAACTCAACGACCGGATCCGCGCGAACGATAAGCTCTCGTGGAACGCGTCACTGGGGCTGTCGCATGCAAGCTTTAGCGGCGGTAGCGCGCTGGGAAGCATCGGAGCGAGCTGGCGTGCCGATGCAAACGACAGCTATGCGCTCAGCTACGCGCTCTCCGGCAGCGCCCCGAATTTTGGCCGCAACCGCGCGTTGAGCGACCCGGCCTCGATACAGTTCGATTGCGCGGGGAACCAGAGCGTCGGCTACGGATCGGCTCCCGGCGACCAGCCGGGGACGAGTTCGTCGTCGTCGCTCAATGCAAGCGTCACGCATCGCTTCGCCCGTAGCGCGCTCTCGCTTGCGCTCTATCGACAGGTGCAGAGCGGGGTCGTACTGCCGACGCAAGTCAACGGCAGCGTTCTGCTCGCCGACGGAACGCTCTCCCCGAGCTATATCGCGCAGGTGCAGGGCGTCTATGCATCGCAGGTCGGGTGCGGAGCCGGCGCGCCGCCGCTCGCTGCTTCGCAACTCTATTTCTCGACGCCGGTCGGGGGCATGACGCGGATCTACTCCGGGGCCGATCTCACCGGTTTCGTGCAACTCGGCAACCTCGTCGCCGAGCCGTTCTTCGATATCACCTCGACGACGCTACAATCGAACGATCCGCGAATCGACAACCCGTTCGCGATTGCGATCCCCGGGGCCCAGGCGCCCAACGTGCCTCTCCATCGAGCGGGTTTGACGCTCGATTATAAAGCACCGCACGCGGCGATCGAATGGCTCGCCGACGCGCAATATACCAGCGCAAATAACCCGAATAATCTTCCGGCGTACACCACCTACGATGCCGCCGCAAACGTGCTGTTTTCTCGCGGTACCTTGACGATCGCCGCGAGCAATATCACCGATGCCTACGCCGGGATCTTTGCAAGTTCGCAATATGCCGTGCCGTACCGGACGCTGGGCGGAACGGAGGTTCCGACGATCGCGCGCCCGCTTGCGCCACGCGCGTATAGCGTGACCTACTCGTTCGCGGTCGGGCGGCATGCCGTCGTGACGGCTCCGCAGCTCGCACACGCGCCGC
>JBMFXH010000076.1:0-9510 GCA_049964475.1 Vulcanimicrobiaceae bacterium | reverse complement strand
GCCTCCGAGAAATGGCGATCCCAGCCCAGGCGCGTCGCCGTTGCGAAGGCGTAAAAAAAGTCGCTCCGATAGATTTTACCGCCGGAATCGATCGTGGCCGAGACCGTAGCGGCCCTTTCTTCGCTGCCGCATTCGATCGCAATTGAGAAACGAAGGCGGCGGGCGTGCTCGGCGATTTGCCTATTCCCGTCCCTTTCCGCGCTATCTTCCATTTCGGTGGCGTATTGAAACGCATGACCGATATCGTCGTGAAAGGTGACGGAAAGCGAGGACAGGATGCTGTAGAGCATCGCTTGAAGCCCATCATCCCCGAGCCGTCGCGCGAGTTCCAACGCTCGCATCGCAATCCGCTCGGCATCGGCGGGTAGGTCGCAATGAAAGGCCACCCACGCCGCACGCATGGAGACCCGTGCGACGAGCGCTTCTTCGCCTTCGATGCTCACGTCGTCGAGTGCGGCGCGCACCTCTCGCCATGCCTCGGCGAGATTGCCGGTGACGACGAGCGCGAGCGCGTGAATGCTGCGCGCATCCGCGCGACTCATCGCGCTGCCCTCATCGACCGCGGGCGAGATGACTGCGAGCGCTTCAGGGCGAGCGAGATTGATATAGAGCAGGCTCAAGCGGCGCGAGAGCGTCGAGTGCAATTCGGGGTCGCTACAGGCGCGAATCGCGGCGACGTAGAGTTTCTCGGAGCGATCGACGTTCCCGTGGAAGGCCTCCAACGCCGCGCGGACGCCCAAGAGCATCGGGTCGGCTCGCCGCCGGTCGAGCGAGACGGCGTGCAGCGCCTGTTCGACGCTCTCCCAGCGCCCGGAATCGAGCAGATCGAAGCCTTCGGTCGCCAGCAGCGCGTCGATCCGTTCCGGCGCGTAGGTGCGGGCGAGATCGAGCGCCTCGCCGGCACGCTCGCATGCGGCGAGCGCGGCAATCAAGCGCGAGAGAATCTCGGCGCGCTCCTGCGTTGTCGCCGAACGAACGATCGCCTCCGTAGCGAGATCGTGCAAAGTGATGCGCGTCGGCGCGTCGTGAATGGGGAATGCCGACTCACGCAACCAGCGCATCGCGGCGTGCGGATCGCCGACTCCACAGCGCTCGAGCAGCGATGCGTCGATCCAGCGAGCGAACGCGGCGATCAGCGCGAGCTCGCGCCACTGCGGCGGCGCTTCGCTTGCGAATTGCTCGGCAAGATAGGCAAAGGCCATCTCGCGGGTCATCGCCTGGAGCGCGACGAGATCGCCTGCACGCTCGGCGGCGCGCTGGGCGAAGCGCAGCACGATCGGCCAGCCGTCGGCGAGCGATAGTGCGGCGCGCAGCGCGCCTTCATCGAGGTGCGGAGCGCGCTGTGCGAGCAACGCGCGCGCCTCTGCAGGTTCTAGCGCAAGGTCGTCGGCGACGACGGGCAGCGAGGCATCGCCGGTCGCGAGCCAGTCGCCCCACGGCAGCGGCAGCGCACGGCGCGATACGAGGAGCCAGCGTGCTTCGTGCAGCCGTTCGATGAGCGCCGCGAGCAAAGCCATCGAAAGGTGGTCGTCGACGAGCAACTGCAGGTCGTCGATCGCGAGCAACGGTCCGAGATCGAGGCGATGTGCGCAGAACCATTCGACGAGTCCGCGCACGTCATCAGCGCTGCGGGCCTCTTTGAGAAGCTTTGCGAGTGCGGCGCGCGAGAGCGAAAAGCCGTCGGCGAGCAGAAAGGCGAGCGCTCCGCTCTCGGCGGGAGCTTCGCGAACCTCGATCCAGCGAACCGAGCGCTCGGCGCATGCCGCCCGCGCTGCGGTGCTCTTCCCCCAGCCCGCACCCGCCTGAATTCGCGCGATGCGAAAGCGCAACGCCGCCCCCACCGCGATAGCAGCGCGACTCTTCGTCGCACCGATCGGCGGAACGCGCTCACCAGATGCCAAGGGCGACCTTCACATCGTCGCTCGCCATGGTTTTCGGATCCCACGGTGGGGAGAACGTGATCTCGACCTTCACGCTTTCAACGCCCTCGACGGCTTTCGCGCGGTCTTCGACCGACTGCTTGAAGAGCGGGCCGACCGGGCACATCGGCGATGTCAACGTCATCGTCACGGTGACGTGCTCGCCTTTCTCGCCTTCGACGGTGACATCGTAGAGCAATCCCAATTCGATGATACCGAGATTGAGTTCCGGATCTTTGACTTCGGCGAGTGCTTCGCGAACTTGGTCGACGGTTGGCATGGGCTGCTCTTTCTACTTTGCAAAAGCTGCGATAGGCTTTCGGAACCTACTTGCCGTAGGGTGCCGATGTGTCTATGCGCCGTATGGGATTGCTCTCAACCATCACCTTCCTCCTTGCGCTCGCTCCGGGGGTCGCGCTCGCGGGCGCTTCGGTTGCCGGGGGACTGGCCGTTACCAGCCAGCCGAGCTCGACCGGGGGAATGGCGATCCTCAGCAGTGGGCCCTCGATCCCCTTGCTGCCCATCGATTTTCAAGGGAGCCTCGCGGTGCCGCTGACCAAGAATGGCGGCTTTGCCTTGACCGCCGAGATGCGCGGTTTCACCGGCGGCGGCTTCGGCGGTGCCTATTTTGGCGGGGGTGTGGGGCTCGGGACGATCGGCACGACCCGCACCATGGGGCCGGTGCTCACGGTCTTTGCGGGCAAATCGATCGCGCCGTTTACCTCCTTGGAGATTCGCCTCTACCAGGCGACGCGGGACGGGGGCAGCACCATCGGGTTCGTCGGCCTGCGCTTCGGGCTGTAACGAGCGAAACTTTATGCGCGTTCTACGGTTGGAGAGAGTAAGAGGAGACGAGTAAAGATGTCGATGTGGGAACCGTTCACCGAGCGGGCGCGCCGGAGTATCGTTTTAGCTCAGGAAGAGGCGCAGCGTCTCGGCAATAATTATATCGGTACGGAGCACATCTTGCTCGGCATCATCTCCGAAGGTGAGAGCCTCGCCGCCAAAGTGCTCGAATCGCTCGGCGTCAACCTCGCGAAAGTCCGCCAAGAGGTCGAAGCGATCGTCGGGCGCGGCGGGCAATCGATGCAGCAAGAGATGGTCTTCACGCCGCGTGCAAAGCGCGTGATCGAACTCGCTTTTGAAGAGGCCCGTCAGCTCAACCACAACTATATCGGCACCGAGCATCTCTTGCTCGGCCTCATTCGCGAGGGCGAAGGTGTCGCCGCGCGCGTGCTCGCCAATCTCGGGGTCGATCCGGCAAAGGTTCGCGTGCAGACCACCTCGCTGCTCGGGAGCGAATCGCAGACGCCGGTCCCCAAGGGGAAGAGCAAGACGCCGACGCTCGACACCTACGGGCGCGATCTCACGCAACTCGCGCGCGACCGCAAGCTCGATCCGGTCATCGGGCGTGCGAACGAGATCGAGCGCGTCATTCAAATTCTCTCGCGTCGCACCAAGAATAACCCGGCGCTCATCGGCGAACCGGGCGTTGGGAAGACGGCGATCGCCGAAGGGCTCGCGCAGCGGGTGATCTCCGGCGAAATTCCCGAGCCGTTGCGCGACAAGCGCGTCATCACGCTCGATCTCGCCGGGCTCGTCGCCGGAACGAAATATCGCGGTGAGTTCGAAGAGCGCATGAAACGCGTGATGGACGAGATCCGCAATGCCGCCGGCGAAATCATCCTCTTCATCGACGAGTTACATACGCTCGTCGGAGCGGGTGCCGCCGAGGGGGCGATCGATGCGAGTAACATTATCAAACCGGCGCTCGCGCGCGGGGAACTGCAATGCATCGGCGCGACGACGCTCAACGAGTTTCGTAAGTATATCGAGAAAGATAGCGCGCTCGAACGTCGCTTCCAACCCGTTATGGTCGGCGAACCGAGCCTCGACGAGACCGTCGAGATTCTCAAAGGGCTGCGCGAACGCTACGAACAGCATCACAAGGTGCGCATCACCGACGAAGCGCTCGTCGCTGCCGCAAAGCTCTCGGATCGCTACGTCACCGATCGCTTCTTGCCCGATAAGGCGGTCGATCTCATCGACGAGGCCGGCTCGCGCGTCCGCTTGCAGGCGACCCTGCCGCCGCGCGAATTGCGCGAACTCGATACGCAAATTCGCAACGTCGTTTCCGACCGCGAGAGCGCGGTAAAGGCGCACGATTTCGATCGTGCGACGGCGTTGCGCGAACAGGAAGAGCGTTTGCGTCTCGAGCGCGGCAAACTCGAACACGATTGGAAAGAGGCGCGCGCCGCGAGCGAAGGCAAACTCGAAGTAACCGAGGCCGATATCGCGCATATCGTCTCATCGTGGACGAAAATTCCGGTCAGTCGGCTCGCACAAGCCGAGACGCAGAAACTCCTGGAGATGAAGGAATCGCTGCACAAGCGCATCGTCGGGCAGGACGAAGCGATCGAGGTGATCACCCGTGCGATCCGTCGTTCGCGCGCCGGCCTCAAGAATCCGAATCGACCGATCGGTTCGTTCATCTTCCTCGGCCCCACCGGCGTCGGCAAAACCGAGGTTGCGCGGAGCTTGGCGGAATTTCTCTTCGACGACGAAGAGTCGATGATCCGCATCGATATGTCGGAGTACATGGAGAAGTATTCGGTCTCACGCCTGGTCGGAGCGCCTCCGGGATATGTGGGTTACGAAGAAGGCGGACAACTCACCGAAGCGGTGCGTCGCCGCCCCTATGCCGTCGTGTTGCTCGACGAGATCGAAAAAGCACACCCCGACGTCTTTAACCTGTTGCTGCAGATGCTCGACGACGGTCGTTTGACCGATAGCCAAGGGCGGCAGGTCGACTTTAAGAACGCCGTCGTTATCATGACCAGCAATATCGGTGCGACCGGTATGCAGACGACGACCGATATCGGGTTCCGGCCGCAGAAGTTGGATGTGGACGAAGGCAATAAAGCCTACGAGCGTATGAAGGGCAAAGTGCTCGAAGAGGTCAAGCAATCTTTCCGGCCGGAGTTCCTCAATCGCATCGACGAACTCGTCGTCTTCCATCAACTCACGCGCGAACAGATCGAAGAGATCGTCGGGTTGGAGCTGGAGAAAGTGATGCGCGAAGTCAAAGCGCAGGATATGCACCTGCGCGTGACCGACGCGGCGAAGGGCGTTCTGGCGAAAAAGGGCTGGGATCCGCAGTTCGGTGCGCGGCCGTTGCGTCGCGCGATTCAGCGACTCGTCGAAGATGAACTCGCCGAGGAGATGATCCGCGGCAATTTCACCGCCGGCGATACGATCCTCGCCGATATCGATACGGAGAACGCGGAGAAACTGCGCTTCAGCAAAATTCCGTCGGTCGAGCCGCCGAGCGCGCCGCCGGCCGAAGCTGCGCACGCGTAATCGGCGCATCCGTTCCTCGCGGCGCTAGCGTGGCTCGGGTCGATGCGAAGTCTGTACTGCTCGTGCGGCTTCTCAGCGCGCTCGACGAGGGTTGCTATTCGTTCGACGGTTTGCGCGAGCGCATCGCCCAGGACGGTGCGCTCCCGAGCCCGCGATCGTTGCGCCGCTATCTCTCCGTTCTTGCCGACGCGAACTTCCCGTGGTTTTACGACCGCGCGCGCGGCGTCTATCGTTTCGTCGACGGATACTCGCTGCGCGCCCTGAAACTCGACCGCGGCGAGATCTTCGGTCTCGTCGCGTTGCGTTCGTTAGCGAAGTCGCTCGGCGGTTCGGTCGGCGCGGCGGTCGACACGCTCGCGCGTCGTGTCGTCGCCTCGGGCGCGGGGCAAGCGAACGAGGTGCACGATCTTCCCTTCGGCATGCCGTTGCCGCATGCCGAGCTTGACGAACGTACGGAGAGCGTACGCGAGGTTCTCGCGGCCGCCGAGCGCGACCGTCGCGTGGTCGCAATCGAGTACGTGGATCGTCACGGAAAAAGCAGCACGCGCGATATCGAACCCTACGGCCTTATCGTCGCCGGCGGACGCTATTATTGCGTCGGATACGACCGGATGCGGCGCGCCCGGCGGACCTTCGCGCTCGACGGAATGGAATCGGCTCGCCTGACATCCCGCACCTACCAGCGCCCCGCCGAGTTCGATTTGGAGAAGTGGATGTCGAGCTCGATTTCGGGGCTGATGACCGGAGAGGCCGCACACGAGGTCACCGTTCGCTTCGATCCCCGGATCGCGAAAGCCGCGGTCGCGGCGTCTTCCCGGCTCGACCGCGATCTTGCGAAAAACGCGGACGGGAGCGTCGAACTGCGGCTTCGCGTCGCCGATCTCGACGAATTGCTGCGCTGGGTGCTCGGCTGGGGGAGCGAAGCGCGGCTCGTCGGCCCGGAGAGCGCAGTACTCGGCATGCGTCGCTTGCTTTCCGATATCGGTCGGTACTACGACGGCGCCCCCGATATGAGGTGATTTACGCATCGCGCCGAAGGCTAGGCGTCGATGAAACGCACGATGACCTTCGCCGCTCTCGTCGGGCTCGCGCTCTCGCTGCTCGCGCCGAAGCCGGCATATAGTTTTTTCGGCGGCCTGCCGATCGACGGCATTCGTTGCGATGCAACCGAAGGCGTCGTCCTCCATATTCACAGCCACCTACAACTCGTCGATCGCGGGCGCAACGTCGTGCTGCCGGCGTATATCGGCATCCCATCGGTGCAACCGGCGTGCCTCTATTGGTTGCACACGCACGATGCAAGCGGCATCATTCATATCGAGTCGCCGACCAAGCGGCCATTCACGCTCGGTGAATTCTTCGATGTATGGGGAAAGAGCCTGAGTTGGAGCTCGGCCGGGCCGCTTCACGCACCGCGCGGCGCACGCCTGCGGATTATCGTCAACGGTCGTCTCTGGCACGGCCGCTCGCCACGCGAGATTCTCCTTCGCAACCACGAAGATATCACGATCGAAGTCGGCCCGCCGTACGTCGCGCAGCAACCATTTAATTGGTCGGGGATGTAGCGCATCGCGATGAGTGCAGCATCGAGCACCGTCGAGCTCGACGGACGCCACCTCTCGCTCGAGAGCATCGCCGCCGTCGCCGAAGGCGGCGCGAAGGTACGCGTCACCGATGACGCGATGGAGCGTGTCGCGCGCGCGCGAGCCTTCGTCGAGGAGCGCTTCGCCGACGGCGACGCGATCTACGGCGTCACGACGGGGTTCGGTCGGCTCGCGAACGTGCAGATCGATCCTTCCGATGCTGCGCTGTTGCAACTCAATCTCGTGCGTAGCCACGCCGCCGGCACCGGCGCACCGCTCGACGAACGCTACGTTCGTGCGGCGAGTGTTTTACGCGTGAATTCGCTCGCTGCGGGGCACTCGGGCATCGCGCCTGCGACGCTCTCGCTTCTGGTCGAAACCCTCAATTGCGGGGTGACGCCGGTTGTCCCAATGCAAGGCTCGGTCGGTGCGAGCGGCGATCTCGCACCGCTCGCACACATGTCGCTCTTGCTGATCGGTGAAGGCGAAGCGTTCTACCGCGGCAATCGCATGCCGGCGGCGGATGCCCTCGCGAAGGCGGGGCTACGCCCGGTGACGCTGGGTGCCAAAGAAGGGCTCGCGCTCATTAACGGGACGCAGGTCATGACCGGCGTCGCCGCACTCTCGCTCCTGCAATCGCAGCGCCTTGCCGATAGCGCCGACCTCATCGCCGCGATGTCGCTGGAGGCCTATCTCGGTACCGACGCCGTCTTCGACCGGCGGATCAACGCTTTGCGCCCGCACCGCGGACAGCGCATCGTCGCGGCACGGCTGCGTCGATTCCTCGAGGGCTCGGAGATCATGCAGTCGCATCGTGCCTGCGGCCGCGTGCAGGATCCTTATTCGTTTCGCTGCATCCCCGTCGTTCACGGTGCGGTGCGCGACTCTATCGAACACGCGCGCGCCGTCGCCGAGATCGAAGCGAATTCGGTTACCGATAATCCGCTGGTCTTTCCGGAGGATCGTGCGTTCCTCAGCGGAGGCAATTTTCACGGCGAACCGATTGCCTTGGCGATCGACTTTCTGAAGATGGCGATCTGCGAGATCGCGTCGATCTCGGAGCGTCGTTTGTACCTGCTGCTCAATGCGGCGGATCGCGATCTTCCGCTCTTCCTCGCGCGCAAGAGCGGCCTCGAATCCGGGCTGATGATCGTGCAATACGCGTCGGCGGCGCTGGTCAACGATAATAAGGCGCTCGCCTGGCCGAGCAGCGTCGATTCTATTCCGACATCGGCAGGACAAGAGGATCACGTCAGCATGGGTATGACGTCGGCGAATAATCTCGTCCGCGTTCTCGAGAACGTCGAGGGCGCGCTTGCGTGCGAATTGCTCGCTGCTCTTGCCGCGACCGATTTCCGCCGGCCGTTACGAAGCGCGCGTGCGACCGATGAACTCTACGAACTTGCACGCAAAGAGATCGCTCCGCTCGTGGGGGATCGGTCGCCGGCACCCGATATCGCGGCCGCGCGTTCGCTCATCCGCTCCGGCGCGATCGCTCGCATTTTCGCTCGCGAATCTGTTGCGTAGCGATTTCTTTGCGAGCTGAACGAATATCTTCCGCAGGCTTCCAACGAGGATCTCTGCAAATAGGTACGGTCGAGAGGAGAGGCTTATGAGTATGACGCTGTCGGGTCCACGGCCGGTTCGCGCCGCACGCGGAACGGAGTTGACCTGTCTGGGGTGGCCGCAGGAAGCGGCGTTGCGCATGCTGATGAACAATCTGGATCCCGACGTCGCCGAGCGCCCCGACGATCTCGTCGTGTATGGCGGAAGCGGACGCGCGGCGCGCTCGTGGGAGGCATTCGATGCTCTCGTTCGGACGCTGCGCCGACTAAAAAACGATGAAACGATGGTCGTGCAGAGCGGCAAGCCGGTGGCGGTTTGGAAGACGCACGAGCGTGCGCCGCGCGTCTTAATCGCGAACAGCAATCTCGTGCCGAAGTGGGCCGACTGGGAGACCTTTCGCTCCCTCGAAGCACAGGGATTGACGATGTACGGCCAGATGACTGCGGGTTCGTGGATCTATATCGGTACGCAGGGAATCGTCCAAGGCACCTATGAGACGTTCGCGGAGCTCGCACGCCAGCATTACGGCGGGACGTTGCGCGGCCGCATCGCACTGACCGCAGGTATCGGCGGCATGGGCGGCGCGCAACCGTTAGCGATCACGATGTGCGAGGGTATTGCGTTAGTCGTCGACGTCGACCGCGCGCGGCTCGAGCGTCGGCGCGAGTTACGCTACTTAGACCTCGTGGTCGATTCTCGCGAAGAAGCGCTCGCGCGCGTCGAGCGGGCTCGTCGTGACGGCGAAGCGATCTCGGTCGGTTATCAGGGGAATGCCGCCGATGAATTCGCGGCGCTCTTCGACGCCGGCCTCCGCCCCGACGCCGTGACCGACCAGACCTCCGCTCACGATATGCTCAACGGTTACGTTCCGTCGGGCTTGACGCTCGCCGAAGCCGAGGCGCTGCGTACCGGCGACCCGGCGGAGTACGAACGGCGCAGCTACGAAACCGCCGGCCGTCACGTCGAAGCGATGTTGCGATTTCTCGACGCGGGTTCGATCGTCTTCGATTACGGCAACAATCTCCGCGAAGCGGCGAAGAAGGCGGGCGTCGCGCGTGCCTTCGATTTCCCGGGCTTCGTCC
>JBMFXH010000075.1:0-9532 GCA_049964475.1 Vulcanimicrobiaceae bacterium | reverse complement strand
GAAGCCGAGAATCAGCGCGTGAAGCGCAGCGAGCGGCGGCGGCGATCCGAAGAGGCTCCACAGCAGCAGCGCTCCGAGCCAGAGCAGCGCCGTTGCGACGAAGGAAAGCGGAATCTGCGGCGGCGGTACGGTCGAGGCGCGTTCTTTCACGGTGCCATCGAGTATAGCGCAAAAGAGAAACGGCCGGTGCGCCTTTGCACCGACCGTTTCTTTCGCTCCACGGCGAGCGCGACTAGCCCTTGATGTTCCCGCAGGCGACGTAATCCTTGAGGTCGTTGAGGCTCTTGTGGATATTGATCGCGTAATGCGAGGCAAGCATCTGTGAGATCGTGACCCCACTCACGAGCGTCTTGCTGAGGCCGTTAACGGTGTTGTGCAGCGGCCATTCCGGGGCCGCATTGATGTTGCCGCAGGTTCCCGCGTGGATATGCGTGGGTTGTGCGGCTTTATTGCCGACGAGGTGCACGGTGACGACGACGCCGGCCTTCGTCTGCACGAGCGTTGCCGAGCCATGCTCTCCGCTATGGTTGAGCGAGGCGATGGTGACGTTGAGATGCGTCGGTGCGGCGAGCGCGGCTCCCGCAAGCGAGAGCGCGAGAAGCGCGGCGCCGACAAAAGAAAAAGTACGTTTCATAGGTTACCCCTTTCTAGTGCGCTTGAACGCCTCGTCGATGAGTTTGGATGCAAGGGCCCGCGTCGCCCGGGTTGGTGCTGCGTCAACCCCGTCCACGACCGGCAGCAACTCGCCGAGCTCGCCATTGAGATTCGCCCATCGCTCGGCTGCTTTGCGATCCTTCCGAGCCCGTGCCGCCGCGAACGCTGCATAGCTCGCGTTCATCGCCCGAACCAAGCGCCCGGCGAGGGCATATTGCGAGGCGTAGGTCGCCGCGCTCATGTGGATCTGCGGATCGGGGCGCAGCAACAGGGTTGCGTGTTGCACGTTCCCGTCGACGATGAGCTTCACGGTATAGCGCCCGGGCGGTGCAAGCGGGCCCTGGGGTACCTGCGGTGTCTTGTGCGGTACCGCGGAGATCGGCAGGTCGTAACCGATGCTCGCAGGCGCCGTCCCATGCAGATCCCAGTAGATGCGGTGCATGCCTGCGCTTGCCGAGGGCCGCGTCTGCGGGCGCTCCCACCACACCGGTTTATCGAGCCCCGGCATCGCGGGGCGCTGCGGTTCGTCGGTCGCATAGCGCCGGACGAGCTTACCGCGGGCGTCGTCAATTTCGACGATAACATTTTTTGCCGCACGGGCTAACGAGTAGTCGATCGCCGCGCCGTAGGGCGGGTTCATGCCCGTCGGCGTCTCCGGCGGGAGCGGCGTATCGGTATTGACGCTGCGCCGCATGCGATAGGCGCTTGCCGGCGCGAAGAGATGCGCGCGTTGCGCGAGCATCTGTCGCGAGAGCGTACGCAACGGTGCGATATCGTCGAGGATCCAGAAGCCGCGGCCGTGGGTCGCGACGACGAGGTCGTTGAGGTGCACGACGAGATCGCGCACCGAGGTATGCGGAAGGTTGAGTTGGAGGCTCTGCCAATGCGCGCCGTCGTCGAACGAGACGGCAACGCCGTTCTCGGTGCCGGCATAGAGCAAGCCGGGACGTTTATTGTCTTCGCGAACGGCATCGACCGGCTGCATCGGCAAGCCCGAGACTGCGAGCTTCCAATGTTTGCCGTAATCGTGCGTGACGTACACATACGGGTGCATATCGTTGAGGCGGAATCGTGTCACGGCGAGATAGGCGGTCGCATCGCTAAAGCGACCGGCATCAATCTGCGAGACTTTGCTCCACGGCGTCATCCCCTTCGGGGTGACGTTCGTCCAATGTGCGCCGCCGTCGCGCGTGAGCCAGACGCGCCCGTCATCGGTTCCGGCCCAAATCGTTCCGGCCCGGCGATACGAAGGAGCGATCGCATAGACGACGCCACGCTGGGCGTTACGCGCGTTGACTTGGCTGCGAAACGATCCAAGCGTCACGGGAACGACGAGGTGTTTGTAGGCAAGATCGGGAGAGATGCGCGTCCAGGTGCGCCCCTCGTTTTCGCTTCGGTAAACGAAGTCGCTCCCATAGTAAAGGATGTGCTTATCGAAATGATTGAACGCGATCGGCGCGGTGCGGTCGTAGCGATCGCGCGCGTGAAGGTTGGGGCCGTACGGCAGCACGTCGGGGGAGACTTCGAGCACTTGCCCGGTGCGCGAATCGAAGCGCTCGAGTTTTCCGCCGAAAAAGCGATGAGGGTGTAAGGGATCGGGGACGACGTATCCATATTCTTGGGCGCCCGCCGTCATCCAATCGCGCATCGTGATCTCGCCCCACGGCCCGTAACTGCGCACGCAGGCCGAACCCGATTCTTGCTGCCCGCCGCAGACCCAGTACGGGTAACCGGCACTGACGTTGACGTGGTACATCTCCGCCGTCGGCTGGTTGTACCAGGAACTCCAGGTTTTGCCGCCGTCGACCGAAACGGTCGCACCTTGATCGGCGCCGAGAATGATGTGCGTTGGGTCGAGCGGGTCGATCCAGACGGTGTGGTAATCGTCGCCGCCCGGAGCGCCTTTCATCGCCGTCCAGGATTTGCCGCCGTCGCGCGAGCGCCACGTCGAGGTGTTGACGGAGTAGACGATATTCTCGTTGCGTGGATCGACGGCCATCTCGGCAAAATCTTCGGTGCGTCCGCAGACGCGATTCTCGGAATCGGTCAGCGCCCAACGCGCACCGGCATCATCGGAACGATAGATGCCGCACGCATTCCCGCGCGCAACTACGGCATAGAGACGGTTGGGGTTCGAGGGCGCGATTGCGACACCGATGCGCCCGACGCGTTTAGGTAGGCCGTTGGTGAGTTTCGTCCACGTCGTTCCACCGTTGGTCGATTTGAAAAGCCCGTCTTGATGCGGATGTTCGTAGACCGCTTGCAGCATCCACGGGCCGTTACGCGATGCCCAGAGCGCGGCGTAGATGATCTGCGGATCGCGCGGGTCGATGCGGACGTCGACCGCGCCGAGATCGGGGCCTCCGCCGAGGACGCGGGTGAAGTGTTTGCCGCCATCGACGCTACGATAGAGGCCGCGCTGCGCGTTCGGCCCGTACGGGTGCCCGAGCACGGCGACGAACAATCGCTCCGGGTTGCGCGGATCGACGGCGATATGCTGGATTTGCTGCCCGGAACGCAAACCGAGATGCCGCCATGTTTTTCCCGCGTCGTTCGAGCGATAGATGCCGTTGCCGACCGAGAGATCGGGGCGACGCAAGCCTTCGCCGCTTCCGACGTAGAGAATATTCGGGTTGCTCGGTGCGACTGCGAGCGCGCCGACCGAACCGCTCGATTCGCGGTCGAAGATCGGTGTCCACGTGCGCGCCGCGTTCGTTGTCTTCCATACTCCGCCGTTGACCGAGGCCATATAGAACGTGTTTGGTTCTTGTTGCACGCCGCTTACTGCAACGGTGCGTCCACCGCGCAACGGGCCGATAAATCGCCAATGCAGCGCCGGAAGCGGCATCGGTGCAGCTGCGATCCAGGCGAATGCAAAAACAGGCAAGAGGAGCGAAAGATAGCGGCGCATAGGCTCGGTCTCCTTACGGTAGCGGGCGGCAGTATCGTTTAACGGCGCGAACGGCGTGCCGTGCGTTTTTTCGGCTGGAACGGCGTTCCGGGTTCGAATTTCGACCGACGCGAGATCATGTCGTCGACATCTTCGCAACCGATCGGCGAAAACTCGCGACAGTCGCCCGGACGCCCTTCATAGACGCCGCAATAGTATCGGCCGCTTTTCGTTCCTTTGAGGAAGACGCAGCGGTCGGCGACATCTTCGGTGACTTTGCGAACCCATCCGAGATGGTAGCCGTCGGCGGAACGTCGCTCGACGATATACTCGCGCAGGACATCGGCGACGCTCATGTTGAGATGGGCGGCGAGCCGTTCGACGTCGGCGCGCGTAACGAAAGGTTCGTAGCCGCTGCAGCACTCAGCGCACCCCGGCGGACAGGCGATATTCTCGGGCATGTCCTTGAGATGCTTGCGCGCAAGGTCGATGACACCGGCGATCGCGCGGACGAAGGCGGCATCGTCGTTATATTTATAGACCCATTCACGCTTGACGATTTCGTTCGCGTTATAGTAGCGCGTCGTGCGTTCGTCGAACTCGACGGTGATATGCTCTTCGTCGATCTCGATCTTGGTCACGTGCTCCATCGGGCGCGTATCGAGCATCTCCGGGTGCGTCGGTTGCCCGGTCTCTTTGGTATAAGCACGCAAGCGCGTGAGATCGATTGTTTCCATCCGGCAATGATTCGACCAACCCGGCGGGGGTGGCCTTTGCCGTTGCTGAATACTCGCTGAGGCCATGAGAACTGCAATCGGTATCGATCTGGGCGGATCCCATGTGACCGCCGCCGTTATCACCGATGACGGGACGATTCACAGCCAGCACGAGCGCGATCTGAGCGACCTTGCTTTCGAGCGGGTCGTAGCGGTCGTCGGCGAAGTTGCAAGCGCAGCGAAGGCCGCGGCGCCGAGCAAGATCGAGGCGATCGGCATCGGGTCACCCGGGAACGTCGATCTGCACGACGGCTCGGTGCGCTATAGCCCGAACTTCGGCTGGACCGGTGTTCCGCTTGGGAAGCGCCTCCGCGATGTGCTCGGCATGCAGGTCTTTGTCGGGAACGATGCGCGCTGCGCGACGTTGGGCGAATACCATTTCGGCACCGGAAAAGGCGCGACCGATTTCGTCATGCTGACGCTGGGCACCGGAATCGGCGGCGGTATCGTTGCCGACGGTGAACTGCTGCTCGGGCATGGCTTTGCAGCGGGGGAGATCGGGCACCATCAAATTCGTCCGGAGACCGGTTTCATCTGCGGTTGCGGCAAGATCGGTTGTATGGAAGCGCAAGCATCGGGAACCGGGCTTATCCGACACGCAATGGCCGTTGCGCCCTCGTTTCCGCGTAGTTTTTTGCTCGATCCGGAGAAGGGGAAACTCGGCTCGAAAAAAATCCGCAAAGCGGCGCAAGCCGGTGACCTCCACGCGCTTGCCGCCTGGAAGAATTATACAAGCGACCTTGCGCTTGGATTGGCGAACGTCATCGCGTTCACAAACCCCGAACTCATCGCGCTCGGTGGCGGCGTGTCGAGTGCGGGAGAGTACATGCTCGATGCCATCCGTGCGCGCGTCGACGAACTCACAACAATGGCGCCGAAAGGAACGACCCGTATCGAAATTGCACGATTGGGGAACGATGCGGGCCAAGTCGGTGCTGCGATGATGGCTCTTCAGGGAGGACTCGATAAACATGGATAACCTACACGGCGCTTTTATTACCTATGGCGAGCGCCGAGCATACGTTGCGCTTCCTGAATCAGCGGGACCGCACCGCGCCGTGCTGCTGTACATGGAAGCGTTCGGCGTTAACAATTATATTGCAACGGAGTGCGATCGCCTCGCACGCGCGGGCTTTATCGCGATTGCACCCGATTTTTACGACGGGCGGACGTTCGCTTACGACGATCTCGCAAACGTTCGAGCGATGCTTCAAGGGCGCACCGACGCGCAATGGCTCTCGTATATTCGCGAAGCGATCGCATGGCTCGATGCACGCCACGACGTCGCTAAAGCTCCGTTGGGTGCACTCGGCTTTTGTATGGGCGGACGGCTCGCGTTTCTGAGCGCGTTGGAGTTTCCTCAGCGCATCGGGGCCGCAGTTTCCTTCTATGGTGGCGGTATCGCGCCCGACGAACCCAGTATGGGGCGTCCACCGCTCGTCGAGCGCGTCGAGGAGTTACGCGCACCATTGATGCTGCACTACGGTGCCGACGATCCAAGCATCTCTCCTTCCGAGCATGGTCGCCTCGCGCAGGCGCTATCGGCAGCGAAGAAAAAATTCGCAATGTATCTCTACCCCGAAGCCGGCCACGGCTTTGCTTCGCGCGATCGTGATTCGTATCGCGCTGCGGTTGCGGAAGAGGCATGGGGGTGGTCGCTGGATTTTCTGCGCACGGCGCTTCCGTGAGCGCGCCTCCGCTCGCGCTCGTCACCGGTGCATCCGGCGGTATCGGGCTTGAATTCGCCCGCGTACTTGCCGCCGAAGGCTACGATTGCGCCCTCGTTGCACGCTCGCGCGAGCGCTTGGAGTTTGTCGCTGCCGACTTGCGCGAAAAGCACGGCGTCGCGGTAACGTGCATCGCCGTCGATCTCACACTCGATGAAAGCATCACCGAGCTCACCGCCGCAGTCCCGCGCTGCGATCTCTTGGTCAACAACGCCGGGTTCGCCAACAACGGGCGCTATGCCGAGCTCCCGGAGGACGACATCGTCGGTGAGATTCGGCTCGACGTGCTCGCTCTCGCGCGCTTAACGCGTCGCTACCTTCCGGCGATGCTCGCCGCGCGCAGCGGCGGCATTATCAACGTGGCATCAACGGCGGCATTTCTCCCCGGGCCGTTGATGGCGACCTATTACGCGAGTAAGGCGTTCGTACTCTCGCTCTCCGAAGCGCTCTGGGAGGAGGCTCGCGGTAGCGGCGTCACGGTGAGTTGTCTCTGCCCGGGGGCAACGAAGACCGCGTTCTTTACCCGCGCAAAAATGGAGGGAACGCCGCTCCTCTCGATGCAGCCGCTCGCCGATGCGACGATGGTTGCGCGCGCCGGTTACGAGGGATGGAAACGCGGAAAGCGCGTGGTGATTCCCGGAGTAATGAACGCCGCGCTTGCCTTCTCGCCGAAAATTACGCCGCGAGCGATGTTGTTACGCATCTCGCGCCGATTGGTCGAACGATAGATTTTCTGCTCTGTCACATCGAGTAGGCGCGCAGCGAATAGCTGTCACATCGAGTAGGCGCGCAGCGCCGTATCGAGATGCGCGTCGGCGTATCGTGCAGGCGGTCCCGATACGCCGCTTCGCGGCTACTCGGGATGACCGTGCTGTGGCTTGCTGCTGTCGCGCCGAGCAAGGGTTCTTGTCACCCCGAGTAGGTTGCGAAGCAACCGTATCGAGGGGTCGCAAAGGAGCGCAAGCGCTCCGAGCGCAGCACACGCAAGGGCTTAGAGCGCGGCGAGTTGGAGCTGCGGAGCGAACGGAGAATCGTCGGCGGGAATCGTCCCGTCGACGGCGATCTGCGAGATGAGCGCGGCGATGCGGCGCGAAGAGGCTTTCGGCGCAACCTCTTCCTGACGAATGCGGATCTGCACGAGTCGCGCCGGATCGCCGATCATCCGCTCGACGGCGGCGACGACCTGCGCCGCGCCGTGAAGCGCGACCTCCCCGAGGCCGTTCTTGCGCACGAAATCGACGTTGCCGCGTTCTTGTCCCGGAACGTAATCGTAGACGACGACCGGCAATTGCGCGGCGTTCGCTTCGGCGAGGGAGCCGGGGCCGGCCTTGGTGACGAGCAGATCGACGGCGCGGAAATATTCGGGAATCTGATCGGTGAAGCCGAGCAGGTGCATCGGTGTCGGAAGGCTCGGTGCGAGCTCGGCGAGGCGTTCGCGGAGCGCCTCGTTGCGCCCGCAGACGACGACGAGTTCGATCGGAAGGTGCGCTTTCGCAAGCGCGATCGCCGTGGTCATCAATTTGCCGCCGCCTTCGCCGCCTGCCATCAGCATGACGATCGATACCTGCTGCGGAAGCCCGAGTTCGCGGCGTAGTTCTTGTTTGGTTCCGACGACGTCATCGAATTTCGGATGGATCGGGTGCCCGAGCCAACGAAGGCGTGCCGGCGAAACGCCGCGTGAGAGCGCGCGGAGATAGACTTCGCGCGCGGGGACGACGATCGCGTCGGCATCGGGGGTTAGCCAGGATTCGTGGACTTTCCCGAGGTCGGTAATCACCGTCACGATGGGAATGTGGTTGAGCCCTGCGTCGGCGCGCGCGCGGAGCGCGGCATGATTGAGTAACGGATGAACCGAGACGATCACATCGGGGCGGTATTCGAGGAAGAGATTCCGGAGCCGTTCGCGATAGAGCGGTTCGCAAAAACGTACCAGGGCGCGATAACGGCGCCGGCCGTTCGTTGCGTAGTACAGCGCTCCGTACACCGGAGGGGCGTAGCGCAGAGCCATGCTGTATCCGAGCCCCAGTTGGGTCAGCGGAAACGCGCAGTGCGCCGCAACGTCGTCGATGCGGTGTTCGAACGAGGGATCGGTGAGCTCGTCGAGCGCCGCGCAAATTGCGTTGCTGGCGCTGCGGTGTCCACCGCCGGTATCCGAAATAAGAAAGAGTGCGCGCTTTGCCATTATCTCCCCGTTAGGCGCGCACCGGTATCCTTTTCGCTCGCCGACGTCGCGTCGACGCGTTGCGGGTGCGGCGGCTGGTCGGGGCGAGAAGGCTGATGAGCGCTCGAGCCGGAGCATCGTAAAAGCGGAAGATGTCGCCGAACTCGATCTCAGGGTTTCGGTGGTGGCCGTCATGATCCTCGGGAAGGACGACCTGAAGAGGGCGGAGGGTCGCTTGCAGCCAGCGAGGGCTCTTCCACCCGAGTTCGGTGGTATGGCGCCACCAAACGTGGAGCTGGCCGAGGAGGAGCCCGAGGAGGGCTCCTTCCCAGGAGAGCCGAGCGGCAAAGGCGGCGACCACGAGGTAGGGGAGCGCTCCTAAAAAGCCGTCGAGTAGAATCGCCGGATCGCGGGAAAGAACGGCATGATCCCAATAGGAACGACGGCGGTCGTGATGGGTGCGCAGGTGTAACGTGAACCAAAGATGCTGCGGAACGTGATAGAAGAAGGTCGAGCCGAGATCGCCGATAACGAGGACGATCAGTAATGCACCGACGATATTCATGGTTGCGTTCCCTTCTCGCTCGCGCGACGCCGATTGCGTTTGCGCTGTTGTGCGCGTGCAGCGCGTTCTCCTTGCACCCGCCGCAAGCGCGCGCTCGAATTCGTCGATTTGACGTGCCGTTGGTTAATGCGATCTTAAGCTGGCCGCACCATCGTCTGCTCCACGGATTGGCAGGCGGGGATCTCGTGCGTAACGGCGGCACCGTTCGTCATGAGACGTTCGCAATCGCACGAGCAATTCTCGCCGATAACCCGCGCATCGATGCGGTTGCGGCACTCTATCTGGCGACGATCACGCAACGCGCCGCTTGCGAACATGCGTTGCCGCCGCTCTTTCTCGCCGCGACGCTCCTTCAAGAATCTGCATACAATCCGTACGCGCTTTCGTCGTCGGGCGCGATCGGCATCGGTCAATTTATGCCGGGCACCGCTGCGGAGGTCGGGCTCGACCCGTTCGATCCATATGCGTCGATCCGCGCATCGGCGCAGTTACTCGGCGGTTACATCGATCGATATCGGATGAAGGGTGTCGGAGCACCGGTCGGCTCGCCCTACGCGCTTGCCTTGGCGGCATATAACGCCGGGCCCGGCGCCGTGCTTGCATATCGCGGCGTACCACCGTATGCAGAGACCGTACAATATATCGCATTGATTCGCTATCGATGGGACAAGATGCGTGCGTACGAGCGACGCGGGCGGATTCTTTTGCGATTGTAGGAGTTTGTCTGACTTCGGCGCATTTCCGTCTCCAGCCCGCCTT
>JBMFXH010000074.1:379-9558 GCA_049964475.1 Vulcanimicrobiaceae bacterium | reverse complement strand
GTGCGCGTCGGCCGCGATGAGAACGGCGACTATCTCTGCAATCCCACGCTTCCGCAGTACGTCACCGGCGGCATGGATATCGTTATCGCCGGCACTGCCGATGCGGTGATGATGGTCGAGGGCGGCGGCGATGAAATCTCTGAAGACGATTTCCTCGGCGCGGTGGAGTTCGCCCACAAAGAGATCAAGAAGATCGTGAAAGCGATCGATACGCTCGCCAAAAAAGTCGGCAAAAAGAAACGTGCCTTCCCGGTGCAGACGCCGAACGCCGATCTCGAAAAGTGGATGCGCAAAGCATTTGCCAAAGATGTCGCCAAAGCGATGCGCGTCATCGAAAAGGGCGAGCGCGAAGCCGCATTCGCGACGCTGAGCGTCGACAGTGCGATCGAACGCTGCACGAAGAAAGACGAAGCGGTAAAAGCACTGCTCGAGACGCCCGCGGGCGCAAAAGAGTTCGGCAAAATCATCAAGCTGATGGAAGAAGACGAACTGCGCACGATGGTCGTCGACGAGAAGATTCGTCCCGACGGCCGCAAGCCCGACGAGATCCGTCCGATCTGGTCGAAGGTGCATTACGTGCCCCGCGTTCATGGTTCGGGCGTCTTCACGCGCGGGCAGACGCAGGTCTTCACCGCGGCAACGCTCGGTTCGACGAGCGACGCCCAACGGCTCGACGGCATCGTTGCGCTCGAAGATAAGCGCTACATGCACTTCTACAACTTCCCGCCGTTCTCGGTCGGTGAGACCCGCCCGATGCGCGGCCCCGGCCGTCGCGAGATCGGCCACGGAGCGCTCGCCGAACGCGCGCTGTTGCCGGTGCTTCCGCCGAAGGAAGAGTTCCCGTACACGATGCGTTTGATGAGCGAAGTGCTCGAATCGAACGGTTCCTCATCGATGGCCTCGGTCTGCGGATCGACGCTTGCGCTGATGGACGCCGGCGTGCCGATTAAAGCGCACGTTGCCGGCGTTGCGATGGGGCTCATCCTCAAGGGTAAGGATTACGCGGTGCTCACCGATATCCAAGGCCTCGAAGATGCGCTCGGCGAGATGGACTTCAAAGTTGCGGGCACCAAAAAAGGCATCACCGCAATTCAGATGGACATCAAAGTCCAGGGCATTACCATCGCGATCATGCGTGAGGCGATGAAGGCGGCGAAGAAATCGCGCAACTTCATCATCGATAAACTGATCGAAACGATCGCCGCACCGCGCACGGAACTCTCGTCGTACGCGCCGCGCATGATCACCGTGAAGATCGATCCGGCGCGCATTAAAGATGTCATCGGACCGGGAGGCAAGGTGATCAACAAGATCATCGCCGATACCGGCGTCGAGAAGATCGATATTCAGGACGACGGCAACGTCTTCATCACCTCGCTCGACGGCGAATCCGGCGAGAAGGCACGCGAAATCGTTGAATCGATCGTCAAGGTTGCAAAGGTCGGCGAGGTCTATACCGGAACCGTCACGCGCATCATTCCCATCGGTGCGTTCGTGCAGATTCTTCCCGGTAAAGAGGGGCTGGTCCACATCAGCAAACTCGATACCAAGCGCGTCGAGAACGTCGAAGACGTCGTCAGCGTCGGCGACGAGATCGAAGTGAAGATCGTCGAGATCGACGCGCAAGGGCGCATCAATCTCTCGCGCAAAGCGCTGCTTCCCGGCGGCGAAGATAGCGGCGGCGACGACCGCGGCCATCGTGGCGGCGGCGGCCCGCGCGGAGGCGGCGGCTTCCGCGACCGCGCGCACAGCGGTCCCCCGCGTTCGCACGATGCTCCGCGCGCAAGCGAAGCACCGCCGCGTGCGAGTGAGGCACCGAACGCAGACGAAGGCGGCTTGCCGCAGCGTCCGCGCCGTCGACGCCCCGGCCGCGAGTAACACGTAGCGAAACTTCGGCGCCGCTTGAATCGCGCGGCGTAGAGGAAAATGGGAGGACTCCTGTCAAGGAGCCCTCCCATGCGTGTTAATTGGCCCGCGATCTTGGTCGCAACCGTCATCTTCTTCCTCTTCGGAGGCCTCTGGTACAACGTACTCGGCCCGGCTTGGCGCAACGCCTTAGGGGCGCAAGCACCGGTAACCTCGACGAGCGCTTATGCGTATATCGTCGCGGTCATCATGTCGTTCTTTCTCGCCTACGCCGTCGCGCGCGTGCTCTCGTGGCGCGGCGATTATAGTGCCGGGCGCGGCGCCTTCATCGGGCTCTCGCTCGGGCTTTTGATCTTCGGATCGATGACCTGGATGACGTACGCATTTGAGATGCGCGGCGCCACCTTGGGTTGGATCAACGTCGGGTTCGTCGCGATCGGCATGGCTATTCAGGGCGCGATCCTCGGCGCTTGGAAACCGCAGTCGTAAACGAGTCGACGCGCGGCGCGATTCTTCTCACCGGTGCATCGAGCGGCATCGGCCACGCGCTCGCGCTCCGGCTCGCTGCGGAAGGCTACCTCGTTTTTGCCGGCGTGCGTAAGGAGAGCGACCGCGAGCGACTCATCGACGAGCACCCGAATCTCCGCCCGATCGCGCTCGACGTCACCATCGCCGCCGATCGCGTGCGCGCGGCACAGAGCATCGCGCAGAGCGATCTACCGCTGCGCGCGGTCATCAACAATGCCGGCATCGCCGTCGGCGGACCGCTGGAGTATCTCCCGGTCGATCGGCTCGTCGAGCAATTCGAAATCAACACGTTCGCGCCGATCGCGGTGACGCAACTCGTGCTCCCGCAATTGCGTGCAAGCCACGGTCGCGCATTCTTTATCGGTTCGATCGCCGGGCGCATGGGCGTTCCGCTGGTCGGCCCGTACGGCGCCTCGAAAGCGGCGCTCGCCGTGCTCGTCGATGCGTTACGTCAGGAGTTGCGCCCGCACGGCGTCGCCGTCTCGCTCTTCGAATTCGCCGCCGTCCAAACGCCGATCTGGGCGAAGGGGCGCGCCGGCGCCGAGCAGGCGATCGAGCAACTTCCCGCCGAGGCCCTCGCACAGTATGGGAAAGAGATCCAAGCGATGCTCGCGCAGACCAAAACCGAGGAACGACACGCCCTCCATCCATCGGTCATCGCCGACGCCGTTCTCGCTGCGTTGCACGCGCCGCATCCCCGCGAGCGCTACGTCATCGGCAGGCAGGCGCGCATTCAATCGATCGTCGCCCTCTTGCCGATGCGGCTGCGCGATCGCCTGATTGCATCCGCGCTGAAGCACTAGCGCGGTTCTCAGACCGCTTCGGCGATCGCGATCGGTTTGTGCACGCAACTCGGTTCGGCGGCGAATGCATCGCCGGTCATCGTGTAGGCGCGCGAGCGCGATCCACCGCAGAGTTCGCGGAACTCGCAGACGCCGCATTTTCCGCCGAAGGTTTCGGGGCGGCGCAGTCGCTGCATGACCGGGTGATGGCGATAGACGTCGAGTAAGTCGGCGTCGCGGACGTTGCCGCAGACGTACGGTAGAAATCCGCTCGGCGAGATCTCGCCGATATGCGAGATAAAGACGAAACCTTTGCCGTCGCCGACGGCAGGCACGCGCTGCCAAGGCGGCTCGATCGTTGCTGGGCGTTCGCGCGGCGGCATCGAGGCGATGCGTTGCGCACGATAGCGACGGTAGTGCGGCGCCTCGGTCGTTTTAATGCCGAACGGAAGCCGCGATTCGAGACGATAGAGTTTCCGGAAGACCTCCTCGGTCTCGGCGGCATCGAGCACTTCGGAGAGCTCCGCGCGCCCCGTCGGAACCAGAAAGAAGACGCTCCACAGCGCGATCTCGAGCTCGGCGAGCATCTCGGCGATACGATCGACGTCGAGGTGGTTGAAGCGGGCGATCGTCGTGTTGATCTGCACCGATATCCCGTGTTCGCGCGCGGAGCGATAGCCCGCCAGCGTCCGCTCGAACGAGCCCTTCACGCCGCGAAACGTATCGTGTTTCTCGGCGTCGGCGGCATCGAGGCTCAGGCTGATCCGCTCGCAACCGGCGCGGGCAAGCTCGAGCAGCGAACTATCGCGGAGCCGCCCGGTCGCGCTCGGCGAGACGGCGATCCGCAAGCCGCGCTCGGTGGCATGCTCGATAATTTTATAAATATCGTCGCGCATGAGCGGATCGCCGCCGGTGAAGACGACGATCGGGTTCCCGCAGCGCGCGATCGAATCGACCAAGGCGAACGCTTCGGTCGTGCTGAGTTCTTCGGGGTTTCGATGCGGGATCGCCTCGGCTCGGCAATGGCGACAGGCGAGCGCGCAGGCGCGCGTCATCTCCCAAATGATTACACGAGGGGCATCATCGTAGAGGTGTGCGGCCGCTGCTTCCATGCCGTCGATGGTACCGCCGCTTCATGCAACCGATGGGAAGAAGTTGTGAAGAGCATACCCCAAAGCCTCGCTTGGTTTGCCGCGCATGATTCACCGAGGGAGCGGCTAACCAGCGAGCACGAACTTCTTCGTCTCGGAGGTAGATTGGTGTCAAATCCACGGGTCGCTTTGGTTACGGGTGGTGCCCGCGGCATCGGTGCCGCCATCACGCGCAGGCTCGCGCGCAACGGCATTACGGTCGCTGCGGGCTTTAGCAAGGGGCGCGAGACCGCCGAGCGATTGCAGAGCGAGCTCGCCTCCGACGGCGCGAGCGTCGTCGTCGTGCAGGGGCGCGTCGACGACCCGGCCGATTGCACGCGCGTCGTCGAAGAGGTGCTCGCAAAGTACGGCCACATCGATTACCTCATCAACAATGCCGGTATCACCGTCGATAAAACGATGCGCAAAATGACGCACGAAGATTGGCAGGCGGTACTCAACGTCAATCTGTATGGCGCGTTCTGCATGACGAAAGCGGTGCTCGAGCATATGATCGAACGCGGCTTCGGGCGCATCGTCAATATCAGTTCGGTGATCGGCGAGACCGGCAATGTCGGCCAGGCAAATTACGCCGCCTCGAAAGCCGGATTATTCGGCTTCAGCAAGAGCCTCGCACTGGAGATGTCGCAGCGCGGCATCACCGTGAATTGCGTCGCCCCCGGCTTCATCGAAACCGAGATGGTCGCTGCGATTCCAGAGGCAGCACTCTCAAAAGTGATCGAGAAGATCCCGCAACGCCGGCTCGGACAACCCGATGAAGTCGCTCGCGTCGTCGAATTTCTCCTCGACGACGAATCGAGCTACATCACCGGCGCGGTTTACAGTGTCAACGGCGGTTTAGATATGTGAAGCCGCACCGGGCGTCGCGCTTGGGACGGGCGAGGCAGCGGCCGCGCTCGGAAACGAGAAGTGGTGCAGCGTCATATCGATCGCCCCGCCGCCATGAATGAATAGAAAATGTCCGCTGCCCTCGGCGTGAATGTTTTTTACCAGCCAGTATGGGCCGACGTGCCCGAAGGTGAAGCGCCCGAATCCACCGCCGCCCTCGAAGAATCCGCGTTGGCCGCCACCGAGGACGACGGCGCGAACGAGGTGCGTTGTCGTATCGACGTACATATCGGTGACGGGATGCTTCGATTCCTTGCCGTCACGCGCAGTGAACTGCAGGTGGTACGATGGATGCCCGTCGAGCTGAACGATCCCCAGATCGTTGATGCGATAGGATCGGCTATAAAAAGCACGGACTGTCACGATCGATTTCATCATGTCGAGCGGACCCGTCGGAACGGGCGGGGCCGGCGTAGCCGCCGCAGTTGGCGCCAGATGCGCGAAAGCGTGCATCACGGGAGCGAGCGGAAACGGCGTACAGTTTAGGGCGGAACCCCGATTTGCGGCCGGCGACGCGTGCGCGAATCCACTTGATGTAACAAATCGTACGTCCCAAGTTCGTGGGGGATGTACCCCGCCGGAGGCCATTCCGACGCTGCTCGATTCAAATTGATAGGGAGGCTTTACGGCACATTGGAACGTGAGTTGCAACCCGCGATCGACGGTGGTGATTCGATAATCGATGATCGGCGGAAGCGATTGCGAGCGCATCGCGTTGAGTGCCTCCGAGTAAACCGCCGATCCCGACGGAAGCGATGCGGCGCTTAATGGGTTCGCAGCTACCATGAGGGCAACCCCGAGAGCAGCCGCCGATGTCATGCGATAGAATAGTTGCACGATAACTCCTGAGAACGTTCGTTACAGTGATGAATGCGGCGCGTTCTCTCGGTCGTCGCCGACCTCTTCGAAGCCGAGAACGAAGCGTAGCCGTAAGCCGCCGAGCAGAACGCTCAGATTGATGCCGAAGATCTGCATGATTTAGGCCTCCATGCGGCGCCATTGCAGCACCGCGATGCCGAAATAGAGCAATGCCAACGTTGCGAGCCCGGCGATCGGAGGCTGAACGGCGTTTCCGAGGGTGACTCCAAACGTGACCGTCTTTGGCGTGATCGAAAAATGCTGCATAAACCAGAGCGGATCGAGCCGGACGAGCGGAACGAGGAGCACGTGTACGGCCTTCCAGATGGGAAGCACGTTCCCGGCGGTGCCGCTGAACGCTGCCGGAGCGATGAACGCCAGCGGCCACGCCAAACCGACCACAAGCCCGCGCCCGCCGCGCAAGCTCGCCGTCATCGCCAAGAGCATCGCATACCATGCAATCGGTGCGAGAAGGTTCAGCAAGATCGCCGCCAGGGTCGAGCCCGAGAGCGTTGGGCGCACTTCAATATAAACGGCGACCATCGCGAGCGCAAAGACGACGGTCGCGAGTTCGGCCAACAGGATCGTAAGAATATCGGTGGCGATCGCCCTGATCGCTAAATGCACCCGTGATTGCGGCCGCATGAAGCTCATCTCGAGATGTCCGTCGTTCTCGGAAGAAAAGGTCCCCGATAGCACCGTAGCAAGAACGAATCCGACGACCAGCGCAGCGTACCAGAAGAAACCAAAGTCCGTCGCTCCGCCGAACCGCATGTCCTCAACGTATGATTTTCCATCGATCGATTTTCGATCCGTGAAGAGCGGCCCCGAACTGCGGCCGATTTTTTGCGGCTTCTTCGTTACGGGGCTCGTCGCGTGCACGATGGTGCCGCGATATCCGCGATCGACGATCGCCACGCGGCGTCCGAGCGCTTTATTGACGATGATGGTCTCTTTCTCGCCATTGGGGAGCACCTTGTG
This sequence comes from Vulcanimicrobiaceae bacterium, assembly GCA_049964475.1. Taxonomy (GTDB): domain Bacteria; phylum Vulcanimicrobiota; class Vulcanimicrobiia; order Vulcanimicrobiales; family Vulcanimicrobiaceae; genus JABEUX01. Next base: position 2,504 of record JBMFXH010000074.1, on the reverse strand, counting down.
GGTAGTCACCGATCCCTTCATGTGCGAGAGATCCGCAAACGACGGCGCCATATGGAGCGTCGAAGCAACCGAAAAGCGAACGATCGCGTTGATGGCAAAGACTGCTGCCAAAACGATAACGGTAACGACGAGCGCCTTGCGCCCGCGGAGCGCTGCGATATAATCCACGATCAAACTTCCTCCACGACCGATGCAGTCGCCGCCTTCGGCGCAACGGCATCTAAGAAAATATCTTCTAAACTCAGATCGACCACGCGCAGCCCCTGCGCGCCCAAGGAACTCATCCGTTCGGCGATGCCGTCGGGCTGCTCGGTAACGTAGGCGCGCAGGATGCGGCCGTTGCGCTCGAGCCGTGCGATGCGCGCATCGCTCGCGAGGCCGTTGATGGAGAAGTCGTCGCTCGGCAGTATGCCCTCCACGATTTTCCGCCCCGCCTTGAGATCGTCGACGACGCCTTCAAGCACGATGCGCCCACGCTGCATCACGGCGATCCGTTCCGCGGCGCGTTCCACCTGCCCGATTTGATGCGACGAAAAAACCACGGTGGTGCCCTGCGCCGCTTCGTTGATAATGAGATTGAGAACGGTGCGCTGGTTGACCGGGTCGAGGCCGCTGGTCGGTTCGTCGAGCAACAGCAGATCGATACGCCGCGCGAATGCGAGCGCGACGGCGGTCGCGGTTCGCATGCCCTTCGAGAGCGCGCGCACTTTCTTGCGTTCGTCGCCGACGCCGAGTTGCGCGAGCAATTCGCGCGCGCGCTTGGGATCGAACCCGACAAAATTGCTCTGCATGTACGCGATATGCTCGCGGACGTTCATCCAGTCGTAGAGCACGCTTCGCTCGGGAACGTAGGCGATCCGTTCGAAGGCGCTCGGTTCGAGCGGCGCACCAGCGAAGAGCACGCGGCCCGCGCTCGCACGGATTAAGCCGAGCACGCATTTAAAGGTCGTGCTTTTCCCGGCGCCGTTCGGCCCGAGCAGGCCGAAGACGCAGCCTTTGGGGATCTCGAGGTCGATGCCGTCGACCGCGGCGATATTGCCGTACGTCTTGCGCAGTCCGGCGATAGAGAGAGCGTTCATGATTCCTCCGGGAGCCAGCGATCGAGAGAAGTTTCGAAGAGTTCGGTAACGGCGGCGCGTTCGAGCCCGAGCGACTTGGCCGTGCGAACCGCGCTCTCGATCTCGCCGCGCGCGACGTCGCGCCCGGCGGCGATGCTCGCCGCATCGGCACTGCCGTTCGCGCGAACGAACGAACCGCGCCCGGATGCAGTCTCGATCACGGCATCGCGTTCGAGATCGCGATAGGCGCGAGCGACGGTATTGGGGTTGACGGTGAGGTCGAGCGCGAGTTGCTTCACGGTCGGCAACTGCTCGCCCGGCGCGAGGAGCCCGAGCGCGACGGAACGCTTCACTTGCTCGACGATCTGCAGATAGATCGGGATGCCGCCGCGGGGATCGACGGTAAAAATGACCGGCATCGCGTCCTTTCCAGCGCCTCCGCGCTCATACTATTATACTAGTTCACTAGTACGATAGCACGATCCTCAGGGCCCGTCAACGGGGAGGCGAAGTTTCTTCGAACTCATCAACGTCGACGACCCGAAGCGCGGGGAAAGCCCGGCGATAGAAGGCCGCGTCGCGGGTAACGAGCGTGCCGACGGCACGCGCATGCGCACCGATGATGAAATCCGCGATGATTCTTCGCGGGGATTCCCCGGCTGCGGCGCGCCGACGACGTGCGTAGGCGGCGTAGGCGCGCCCCGCCTCGCGCCAGCTCTCAGCCGAGATTTGCAGGTCGACGGCGATATGCGCGGCGCGAAGCGCGCCGTCGATGTCGTCCGCATGCGGGTGTGGCCGCGCAAGAAGCTCGGCATACACGATTCCGCAAATCACCAGGCCGCCGCGTTCGCCGGCCCGTTCGACCGCGCGGAGCGCACGCTCTGCGCTCTCCGGCGTACCCTCTTCGAGGTCGATGATGACGTTGGTATCGAGCGCGATCATGCCTCGATATCGCCCCGTATCTCCCGCAGCTCGGAGTCGATCGCTGCGGGCGACTTTCCAGCTCCCCGCCGGTTGCGCCCAACGAGCGGCGCGAGGCGCTCGCGCACCGGAGCCGGTAGCAGCAC
>JBMFXH010000074.1:0-369 GCA_049964475.1 Vulcanimicrobiaceae bacterium | reverse complement strand
TCCTGCTCCACTTCGAAGCGTACGCTATCGCCTGGCCCGACATTGAGCAAGGCGCTAACGCCCTTCGGCAGCGTCATCTGATTCTTACTCGTCAGCCGGGCGACGAATTCCTTACTTTTCATCCTTACTTCAGCATAGGCGCGCCGGGAGCGCCGGTCAAGCTCCCGTTTGGCGCAAAGGAGGCCACTGCATCGCTAGGTAAGCCTAGCGTATGACTGAAACGACACACCCTGCTGCCGCCGCCAGCGCAGCACTCACTTCGCTCGTCGGCCGCGTCGGCATCGTCACCGGGGGCGCGCGCGGCCTCGGCGCTGCGATGACCAAGCTGCTCGCCGACGACGGTGCGACCGTCGCGATTCTCGGGCTCCC
>JBMFXH010000073.1:6070-9565 GCA_049964475.1 Vulcanimicrobiaceae bacterium | reverse complement strand
GCTCCCTCTTCGCGCCTCGCCCCGCCGAAAAATCCCTCGTCGGATCATGTTGCGCGACTTACGGCTCGGGACACTAGAAAAGACGCCGAGAATCGAGCAGTATCGTTACCGGGCCGTCGTTCACCGATGCGACGGCCATCGTCGCGCCGAAGCGGCCGTAGGCCACGCGTAGGGAGCTGCCTTCGAGCAGAGCGCCGACGCGTTCGTAGAGCGCGAGCGCTTGCTCTCCGGGCGCGGCTGCAATGAACGATGGGCGTTTGCCGCTGCGCGCATCGCCGAGTAAGGTGAATTGCGAGATCAACAGAACGGCGCCGCCGCCTTGGCGAATATCGAGGTTCATCTTCCCGTTCTCATCGTTCCATATCCGTAGGCCGAGGATCTTCTCGGCGATCGTTCGAGCGTCGCTCTCATCGTCGTCGCGAGCGACGCCCAACAGCACGAGAAGCCCTGCGCCGATAGCGCCGACGAGTTCGTCGCCGACGCGCACGCTTGCCTCGGAGACGCGCGTGAGAACGGCGCGCACCGGTTTACTTGCTGAAGATCGAGGAGAGCGCGAAGAGCGCGTTCTCCCGGCGCTCCATAACGCGGCGGAAAAAATATCCCGCCCAATGCGTTCCGAACGGGACGTAGATGCGTACCCGGTGCCCGCGCGCTACGAGATCGCGTTGGAGGCCGGGGCGACAACCGTAAAGCATCTGAAACTCGTACCGTTCCGGTGGAATCGAACGTTCGGCGATAAAGCGCTCGAGTTCAGCGACGAGTCCGACATCGTGCGTCGCAAGCGCCGGATAATTTCCCTCCAGGAGCAGTCGCTTTGCCTCGGCGAGAAACTGCGCGCGAATCTCGGGCATCGATTTTATGGCGATCGTTTCGGGCTCGTTATAGGCCCCCTTGCAGATGCGCACGCGCTGGCGCATCTCGATCGCATGCGCGACGTCGTTCGGGGTGCGCTTGAGATAGGCTTGCAGCACCGGGCCGACGTTGCCGTGTTTCGCGAAGGCGCGATCGACGACGCGAAGGGTCGCATCGGTCACCGCGCTGCCCTCCATATCGACGCGAACGAAGGGATCGGGGTTTGCGGCGGCTCGGCGGAGGACCGCCGAGAGGTTCTCAAAAGCGAAATCCTCGCCGACGAGCAAGCCCATCGCCGAGAGCTTCACGGAGACGTTCGTCTGTAGCCCCGAGAGCCCGATGGCGTCGAGCATCGCGAGATATGCGTCGCGCGTTGCGGTGGCGGCTGCGGGGTCGAGGACGTCCTCGCCGAGGAAGTCCAGCGTCGCGGTCATTCCTGCGGCGTTGAGAGCGGCGACCGCCTCAAGGGCCGTTTTGATCGTCTCTCCGGCGACGAAGCGCTTTGCAAGGAAGAAAAACTTCTTCTGAAATGCTGAATCCGGCGCGAAAAGCCGGTCGATGACTGCCATGCGCCCCTCTTCGACGCAGGCGAGGCCGAGCGCTGCTAGAAAGACGGGGTTTGTCGTGCCGAAATTTTACGTACCGTTGACCGAATCGGCGAGGCTGGGATCGCCCCGGAGTGCTAATGTCTGAAGATATGCCGCAGCGCAACTGGCGAGTGCTCATCGCTGACGACGACCCCGCGATCTGCACGTTGGTCGATACCGTCCTGCGCAAGGGTCCTTTCCAAATGATCGTTTGTAACGATGCGGAGAGCGCCCTCGTTGCGATCGGCCGCGAGGACCCCTTCGATATCATCATCTGTGACTTTATGCTGCCCGGTATCTCGGGGCTCGATCTCATCGAGCGGTTGCGGTCGAACGAACGCACGCGCGGCGTGCCGATCCTCATGATTAGCGGCCATACCAATTACGCGATGGATGGGCGCGCCAAGAACGCCGGAGCGAACCTGTTCCTCAACAAGCCGTTTACGATCTCGCAATTGCGAGCTGCAGTCAATCAACTGCTCGCGATCTCGCGCCCCAGTTTCGGCGGTTCGGGCAACCCGGCAGCGCGGTAGGAAGCCCCTACCGCTTTGGCGTTTCTGAAGGTTCTCTTTGTAGCGATCGCTCTTGCGCTCGATGTCTTTGCCGTTGCAATCGGCGTCGGGTTGCGCGGACTCGATCTCGGCGCTCGCGTGCGCATCGGCGCGAGCTTTGCCGCCGCCGAAATGGGGATGTCGCTCGTCGGCCTCGAACTCGGCGGGCTCGCCGGGCGTGCGCTCGGTTTGCATGCCGGGTATCTGGGCTTCGCCGTCCTCATCCTTTTGGGTATCGCGATGATCGTGCAAGCGATTCGCGAGAGCGAGCGTGCACCGCTCGACCTCTCGCGCGGCTGGGGTTTGATGCTCGCCGCGCTCTCGGTGAGCGTCGATTCTCTCGGCGTCGGTTTCTCAATCCATTATATCGGGGTGCCGATCTTCGTGACGCTCGTGACGATCGGTGTTGTTTCCGTGCTCTCGACGACGATCGGTATCACGTTCGGGCGCCTTTTAGGACAACGCATTGAAGCTTCTGCGGAGTTACTCGCCGGCGTTGCGTTGGTGATCGCCGGGGCGGGCTTCGCCGTTCTCCAGGCGCTCGGCATAGCATAGCGAAAACCTCGTTCATGGAGGTTTCCGATCTGCTTCTCGATCGTGCGCTCGCTATCGGGGCGCGTAGCGTCGCCGTCGTCGGCACCGGCAAAAACGTCGGCAAGACGGTGGTCATGCGAGCGATCTATCGGGCCGCACTCGCGCGTGGGATGCGGGTCGGGCTGACGTCGATCGGCCGCGACGGCGAAGCGAACGATTTCGTCGACGCAGTTGCCAAACCGCGTTTGCGCCTCGCATCGGGGACGCTCGTCGCCGGTGCGCTCGGCGCGCTGCCTCGCTCGCCGGCGCTGCAGTGGCTCGAGCGTACCGACGTTCAGAGCGCGAGCGGTCCGCTTGCGATCGTCCGCGTGTGCGCCGAGAGTGAGGTGGAGTTGGTCGGAGCGCCGACGGCATCGGGGCTGCGCGGCTGCGTCGCCTCGCTCTTCGCTCACGGTGCCGAGATCGTTGCCATCGACGGCGCAATCGATCGCATCGCTGCGTTGCGTGAAGAAGACGCGGTGATCGTCTGTTGCGGCGCGGCATCTTCGAACAGCATCGAGTCGATCGTCTCCGAAGTCGGTGCGCTCGTCGCGCTGCTCGGCTTACCGCGATATGACGGGTCGAACGCCGCACTGCGAATCGAGGGCGCGTTGACGCCGACGTATGCCGCGACGCTCGTCGCTTCCGGGGAGCGGCGCGCCGTCGTCGTCCGCGACGCTACCCGCGTCACCTTGCGCGGGCGCGCACTTCTGGGCGTGCTCGAGCGTCTGAATATTCGCGTCGAGCATTCGCTCCGTCCGGTCGCGGTCACGGTGAATTCCGTTGGACGAGGGGGAAGCGTCGAACCGAAGGCGCTCCTGCAGGCCGTGCATGCGGCGGTCGCGTTGCCGACCGTCGATCTCTTTGCCGCGAGCGCAGCGTGAGCGCCGAGGAGTGGATCGACCGCGTGAGTGCGGTCGCCATCGGTGAGG